>JANQSP010000084.1 GCA_028283955.1 Bdellovibrionales bacterium | reverse complement strand
ATGGGAGTGAAAGTTTTTTTGTTTTTATTTTCTGATTTTTCCTTTTCTTGCTTCATTTGTCGGTCAAAGTTTTTTCTTTTGAATGTGTCACCGAGTATTTGGTAAGCTTCGTTGATCTGTTTGAAGGTTTCCGCAGCCTTTGGATTATTAGGGTTTTTGTCAGGGTGATGAATACGTGCCAGCTTTTGATAGGACTTCTTAATAGCGGATGGACTCGCTAAAGGGGAAACTTTTAAAATATCATAATAATTTTTTTTATTGCTCACTGGTTTCCTTGTTTTGCTCCAAAGGTTTGGGGTCATTTTTTTTGGAAACAATTACTTCAGCTGGTCGTATTAGTTTGTCATGTAAAAAGTAAGGTTTTTTGATAACATATAAAACATGTTCCGGCGGTACTTCTGTACTGGGTGCTGAATCTAAAGCACAGTGCACAGAGGGATCAAAAGGCTGGCCTTTACAGGGTACCTCTTTTACACCTGTTTCTTTTAGAAGATTTTTTAAATTTTCATAAATCATGTAAATACCCTTCTTAAATTCCGGTATGTTTTGTTGATTTAACTCCTGTTCCAAAGCACGCTCAAAACTGTCTATTACTTTAGTTAGCAACTGTTGAATTAAATGTTGGCCCTCATACTTTCTTAGATTTTCCATTTGTTTCAGACTGTTTTTCTTATAGTTAGCGTACTCTGCCAGTAGAAACTGGTATTTGTTGTTAAGAGACTCGTACTGTGCTTCCCAGGTATTTTCTTTTTGAGTTTTTGTGTCTTTTAAATTATGTTCTGTAGATAGGCTTTGTGTGTCTTCTTTTACTGTATTAGGGGTGGAAGAAGATATGTTAGATACTTTCTTTTTTTGTATTTTTCTTGGTTTGGGGCGATTCGTATTCTGTTTTTTTTGCATTTACTTCTCCTTGCGAAAGAATCGTATAGCTTTATTGTCGTCAGTTGGAAAAGGAAAATCAAGTTTTTTTACTGTTGGTAGAGTTCTTCTTTTAGAAATGTCAGTTCTCTGAAAATATGATTACTTATCAGCCAAGAGGAAAAGGAGAGTCTCCAACGGTTTCCGGCATTTTGTATCCATTCCTTTGCTTGTAAGCTTTTTAGTTTTTGTAATACCAGTTGATAAGCCCTGTTTCCAAATAGGGTGTTTAGTTTTTCTGTTTGAATACCCCAACGTGTTCTTAAAGCAGTATGACAAAAATCTGTTACAGCTTCATGTAAAGCCAACACTTCTTTTTGTTCATTTGGCAGACAGGAAAAAGGAGAAGGAAGGCTTTTTTGTTTCACTTGTTTTGAGTAAAGATTTAGATTTTTGGGATTCCAAAAACGCACCCTTTGTCCATTTATTTTTAAGAAGGAATGTGCGCTTAAACCCAAGCCCCAGTAATTTTTATCTAACCAGTAAGCGAGGTTATGTTTGGAGTAAAATCCCCCTCTGGCAAAATTGGAGATTTCATAATGATCAAATCCGGCGGCTTTTAAACAGGACTCGATTTGTTGAAACATCTGTAATTGAGTATTTTCGGGGGGGCGGTTTTTCTGTAAGATGTGATGAGCGGGTAATGTCAGGTAGTAAGCACTGATATGGTGAGGGCAGTAAGACATTAATAAATCCAGGTCTTTTTGAAGATCATCTGTATTTTGGTTATTGAGGGCGAATAGTAAGTCAGTGGAAAAGATAGCTTTGTTTTTCATTAGTAGATTTAAAGTTTTTTTTGTGTGTTTTGAAGAATGTTCACGATTAAAAAGTTTTAGTAGATCATCTCGAAAAGTTTGCACTCCCACACTAAAACGATTGACCCCGGCAGACTGATATAGAAATAAGGTTTTTTCTGTTAGAGTTCCAGGGTTGACTTCAATACTGATTTCAATATCGGGATGGAACAGAAAATATTTTTTTAAATAATCAATTATTGAAGCAATTTCTTTTGGCGGGATCAGACTGGGAGTGCCCCCGCCAAAGTAAATACTTCTTAAGTTTCGGTCTTTAATACCATGATGACGATTACTGATTTCCTGTTTTATCCAGCTTGTGTATGTTTCTGGTGGAGGTAACTTATCCTGTGTAAAAGTTGTAAAATCACAGTAAAGACACTTTTGGATACAATAAGGAATATGGATATAGCAGGATAGACTCATATAGTAAAGAGAGTATCTGATTTCTGATGTCTTTCCAACTGACTTCTTTTTAGGATGTCAGAAGGATAACCTAAAAGATGCTTGTGGAAACTTGTTTCTGAGAAGGAGAGGGTTTTTCTTTATCTATGTGGTAACAAACAGTGACATAAGAAAAATATATAATAGATAAAAGAGAAAGTTGTTAAGAATAGATGAAGTTACTAAAAGTTGTTTCTTCATTTTATAATTTTGAAAAAAGATTATATTATTGATATAATCACTCTATGTCAAACTCTACTGTTTTAGAGAACTCGGCAAGTTTTTTTAACACATTGGTGAGTGAGTGTCTGCGCAACACAGGCATTAATGTTTCTGAATCTGTAAAAATTTATTTATCTGAACTTTTGCAATTTTATATTTTCTCTGATCACTTGTTTTCTGAGTTGGATTCTTCAGGAAAAAAACAGGTAAAGACTCTGGCGGAGTTATACTTAAACAGCCATTACTCAAATGTTTCTTTGAAAAGCAACTTAAAAAAAATAGGGGATACCAGTTTATATATTAGTGGTTTTTTTAGAGAGTCCTTGAGGAAAAAAATGGTATCAGTGGATTATTATATCAACATGGGGCGGCAAGCTTATGAAAGCCTGTCCGGTTTTCAAGGAGGAGAGTTATACGAAGAATTGGCTGTTCGCTTTTCGGATTTGGTTTTTGTTTTATTTCAAATTCGCAAGAAAAATCAAAAAGATAAATGTAATGACTTATTGTCTATGTTGGATAAATATATGGAAACAGGGTGTTCTCGAACAGCTAAAGATTTGGCGGGTCAAGGTATTAATATTCCTTTTAAAAAAGGTTGGAAAAACCACTCTCATTGATTTTTTTAGAGGTTTAAATGTCAGGACTGGGCTTTGTAGAGTTAGGTGCTATTTTTTTACTTGTTTTGATTTTATTTGGACCGGAAGAACTGCCAAAGCTGGCACGTTTTATGGCTCGTCTGGTGTATCAGATGAAAAATGTTTTTCTCCGACTGGAAAAAGAATGGAATCTGAAGTATCAAAGTGAAAATACTTCAGATAAAGATTTAAAGGAATGTTTGACAAATGAAGCATCCGAAATAGATGAAAAATCAAATCATGTAAAATATTCTGAGTCGAATGAATACAAAAAACAGTAAGAAAACCCCCTCTTCTCTGTCAGAACACTTAAAAGAGTTGAGGCGAAGAATTTTAAACAGCCTTTTTAGTCTTATTCCAGCTTTTGTTGTGTGCTGGTTTTTTAGTGAAACAATATTGGATATCCTGCGTAGGCCATTGCAGCCTTTTTTGTATAAGACGAATGGAGGACTTATATTTACCGCCCCCATGGATCAGTTTATATCTCATTTGCAGGTATCTTTTTTTGCATCTGTTTTATTGTGTAGTCCTTATTGGTTAAGTCAACTCTGGTGTTTTATTTCTCCTGGTCTTTATAAAAAGGAAAAAAAGTTTTTTATTCTTTTCTGTTTTATGGGTACCCTTTTGCTGTTTTGTGGTATTTGTTTTGCCTATTTTATAGTGCTTCCTCTGGTGTTTTCTGTGCTAATAAACTTTGGCAGCGGGCTGGACCAGCCTTTTATTACTATTAGAAGTTATTTGTCCTTTATCCTTCGTTTTATTTTTATTTTAGGTGTTGTATTTGAAATGCCTCTCATCCTCATTTTACTTTGTCGGGGGGGCATTATATCTTCCGGAGACCTGAGAAAATATCGCCGTCAGGCCATACTGTTTTTGTCTGTACTGTCAGCCTTTATTACACCACCGGATGTATTAAGCTTTTTTTTATTATTACTTCCTCTGGTGGGTCTTTATGAATTATCTATCTATTTGACGTACTTATTAAGAAAATAAGTGTTAACTCTGAGCTTCTATAGACAGTAAAAGAGTGCCGGTTTCTACATTTTGTCCTTCTGTAACATGGATTTTTTTTATTTTTCCTGAACTGCTGGCGCGAATTTCATTTTCCATTTTCATTGCTTCAATAATTAAAAGTAAATCCCCTTCTTTTACAGAGTTTCCAGTTTTTACACGAATTTCCACTATCTTTCCGGGCATGCCCGATTGAATATTTGTATCTCCTTCGCCGGAGCCTATTCCGGCCAGTTTGTTGTGAAGCATTCTTTCTTCTGTTAAAAGTTGAATGGTTTTATGCGAGCCTTTTGTGAATACAGTGTAATCATCACCCTGATTTACAATATCAATAAGGTAAGAGCGATGATTAAATAGGAAACTGATAACTTCTCCAAACTGTTGATAATCCTTTTTGGAAAGGCGGAATACTTCTTTATTGTTTGTTTTGACTTCATTTATGCTTACTTCCCATTCTATAGAATTTTCCCGTACTTCAATTTGGTACTCTTTGTTGTCTGTTTTAGCGAAGAAAAGCATTAAGACCTCAAACTTTCTATACGGGCCTTTTCCTTCCATAGACTGGAACTATTTGCAGCCGGTTTCTTTTTGTGTTTTTTGTAGGCCATGATGGCGGCAGAAATTAAAAAAACGCGATCGTCCACAAAACTGGAAAATTCCTTTCTGTTTTTCCCGCAAATCTCTTCTTCTATGAAGTTATTGGTATAGGTACCATCTAAGAAATGTTTATGTAATAAAATATTTTTATGTAAAAGAACATTGGTTTTGATTCCTGTAAGGGAAAACTCAGCTAAGGCTCTTTGTAATTTATTGATACAATCTTCACGGTCTTTTCCCCAGCAGATTAATTTGGCAATCATAGGATCATAATGGATGGGAACTTTATAACCCGTATAACAGTAGCCATCTACACGAACAAAAGGACCTTGTGGGATACGACAGCGTCGGATACGTCCCGGGCTGGGAAGAAAGGTTTTTGGATCTTCTGCGCAAATTCTAAGTTCCATGGCGTGACCTTTTTGTTGGATATCTTTTTGTTGAATTTTAAGTGGATAGCCGGCAGTAATAAAAATCTGCTCTTTAACAATATCCACACCGGTAATCAACTCTGTTACAGCATGTTCTACCTGAAGTCGGGTGTTCATTTCCAAAAAGTAAAATTTTTCTTCCTGACTGTCATATATAAACTCAAAAGTACCGGCATTTACATAGCCCATTTCTTTTGTGGCTTTAACAGCTAACGAACTCATTTCTTCTCTCACCTTCTTAGGTAAACTGGGGCTGGGGGATTCTTCGATAAGTTTTTGATGTCGTCTTTGAACAGAGCACTCTCGCTCAAACAGATGTACTGCATTTCCCTGTTCATCAGCTAAAACCTGTATCTCAATATGTTTTGGGTTTTGTATAAGTTTTTCAACAAAAACATCTTCTGATCCAAAAAAATTTCTGGCCTCCAGTTGGCAGGTTTTAAACGCTTTCTCCATTTGTTGTGCGTTGTAAATACTCCGGATACCTTTACCTCCGCCCCCCGCACTGGCTTTGAGCATTACAGGGTAACCAATTTTTTCTGCGATGGTTATGGCTTCCTGTAAATCCTTTAAGGGGGCATCTGCACCTGGTGTAACAGGTACACCAAAGGATTGCATAAGGTTTCTGGCTTTGATTTTGTCTCCCATAGCGGAAATATTTTCTACATGAGGTCCGATAAACTTGATACCCGCCTTTTTACAGGCCCGGGCAAAATCAGGGCTTTCACTTAAAAAACCATAGCCCGGGTGAATAGCCTCCACTTTGGCTTTAACAGCTGTTTCAATGATTTTACTTATATTCAGATAAGAAAGGGCGCTCTCAGCCGGCCCGATATAATAAGCTTCACTGGCTAGCATGACATGCAGGCTGTTTCGGTCAGCTTCCGAATATATAGCTACAGTTTTGATACCTAATTCCGAGCAGGCACGAATCACCCTGATGGCAATCTCTCCCCGGTTGGCAATCATAATTTTCTTAAACATTTTTTTACTTAGGGCAGGTTTTTAGCCGTAATGCCCAACTCCTCTTCTCTATCTTTAATTTCATAAGCTCTATTCACTATGAAGTCTTCGTCTGTTACTTTATTTAGTTAAGATATGTTTTTTTAGCCGTAATGCCCAATTCCTCTTCTCTGTCTTTAATTTCATCAATCTGGCTGGTCCGATAAAAGTTTATAAAGGGATATTACCGTGTTTTTTTTCTAAAGCTTTCTCCCTTTTATTTTGTAGCAACTCTAATGCTCCTATTATTTGTTCTCTGGTATGGGAGGGCTCAATAACAGCATCGATATAACCTAACTCTGCCGCTCTGTAGGGGTTATTAAAAATAGTTTCATATTCTTTTGTTAATTTTGTTCTTTCCTGATCTGGACTCTTGGAATTCTGTATTTGTTTTCTAAAAATAACATTAACAGCCCCTTCAGCCCCCATAACAGCAATCTCTGCACTGGGATACGCAAAATTGATATCCCCTCCTAAGTGTTTAGAACCCATAACTATATAGGCCCCTCCATAGGCTTTTCGTGTAATAAGCGTAATTTTGGGAATACGGGCCTCTGCATAAGCATAAAGAAGCTTGGCTCCATGGGTAATAACGGCACCGTGCTCTTGATCTGTTCCGGGTAAAAAACCTGGTACATCCACAAAGCTAACAATAGGAATGTTAAAACAATCACATAAACGAATAAAGCGGGAAGCCTTTATACTGGCGGAAATATTTATACAGCCGGCTAACACTTGTGGCTGATTGGCTACGATACCCACACTGTAACCGTTTAAACGGGCAAAACCGGTAATAATATTGGGAGCAAAATTTTCTTTTAACTCTAAAAAGAAAGAATCATCTACGACCTCCTTAATCAGAGTCTTTATGTCGTAAGGCTTTTTTGCTTGCTCCGGAATAATGTGATTGAGCATTTCAGAGCGTCTTTCTATTGGATCTTTGCAATCTTGGCGAGGCGGGTCGTCCAGGTTATTTCCTGGTAGAAAATTTATAAGAGTGCGTATCATCATCAAGCATTGCTTGTCATTTTGGCAGGCGAAATGCGCTATACCCGATTTTTCCGTGTGCGTTTTTGAACCGCCTAAATCCTCTTTACTGATTTCTTCATGAGTGACAGCTTTAATCACATCCGGCCCGGTTAAAAACATATAGCTGGAATTTTTCACCATAAATATAAAATCAGATAGAGCCGGCGAATACACAGCTCCTCCGGCACAAGGTCCCATAATAGCGCTGATTTGAGGTACGACCCCTGATAAAAGTACATTTTTTCTCATAATATCTCCATAACCACCTAAAGAGGAGACTCCTTCCTGAATGCGGGCCCCCCCGGAGTCTTTAAGGCCAATAATAGGAGCTCCATTTTTAAGAGCCAGGTCCATAATTTTTATAATTTTATCCGCCTGAGTGCGTGACATGCTTCCACCAAAAACGGTGAAATCCTGACTGTAGACAAATACTTTTTTACCGTTTATTTTTCCGTGTCCGGTGATAACTCCATCTCCTGCAATGTGGTTTTTTTGCATGTCAAAGTGAGTACAGCGATGAGTGACAAATCGATCTATTTCTTTGAAACTTCCCGGGTCCAGTAAAAGATTAAGACGTTCTCTGGCTGTGAGTCTGTCTCCCGCCTTTTGCTTGTTTCTTTTTTCTTTACCACTTCCCGCTAGAGCTATTTTATTTTTTTCCCTTAGCTCTTGGAGTTTCTGAACAGGGGGGGTGGAAACAGTTTTATTTTCTTCAGAATATGAAGAACTTAAGCCTGTTGGTTTAGAAAAAGATTTATCAGTTTTGTTTTTCAAAAAAACTCCTGGCATATAATCTCGGAAAAGCAATAGCTTCCCGTACATGGGTTAATCCACAGATCCAGCTTACGACTCTTTCCAGACCCACACCAAAACCGGAATGAGGAAAACTTCCGTACCTTCTTAAATCCAAATACCAGTTAAGGCTTTCTTTTTCCACTTTATGCTGTTTCATTTTATCTTCCAACATTTCCAAATCATCTTCTCTTTGTGAGCCACCTACAAGTTCTCCATACCCTTCAGTGCCCAAAAGGTCAAAACTCAAAGAGAAATCAGGGCTTTTTTGATCTGTTTTCATATAAAAAGCTTTTATTTCTGATGGGTAGTGATGTACAAAGACGGGTTTTTCAAAATGAGAGCTAAGTAAAGTTTCATCTTCTCCGCCAAAATCTTGGCCCATTTGAAACTTTGAGTTCTTTTTTTCAATAAGAATTTTGGCAGCTTCTGTATAATGGATACGCGCAAAGGGTGGTTTTATTTTTTCTAAAAGCTGAGTGTTCCTTTTAAGGATTTCAAGCTCTTTGACATTATTTTTTAATACTTGAGAAACAATAAATGTGATCATGTCCTCTGCCAGTTCCATGGTTTGTTCCAAGTCGTAAAAAGCCATTTCCGGCTCTATCATCCAAAATTCCAGAAGATGTCGACGGGTACTGGATTTTTCCGCTCGGAAAACAGGGTTAAAGCAGTATACCTTGCCAAAAGCGGCAGCGGCGGCTTCCATGTAGAACTGCCCACTTTGTGAAAGATAAATTTCGTCTTCATTAAAAAACTGGACAGGAAACAGTGTGGAGCTTCCCTCACAGGCATTAGGGGTGAGCACGGGCGACTCTATCTGCAAAAAATTATTTTTGTTAAAGAAAGCATGAATGGCTTTAGTAATCTCATGACGAATTCTTAAAATAGCCCAAGGTCTTTTTGATCTAAGCCACAAATGCCGATGCTGAAGTAAAAAATCAATCCCATGATCTTTTTTACCCAAAGGATAAGCTTCTGATGTACCTGTTTTTTTCAATTCCTGTACTTGTATTTCAAAACTGTTTTTCCAGGCTTTAACTACCCCTTTTACTTCTACAACATTTTCCTGTTGTAACGATTTAAAGACTTCAAAACTTTTGAGAGAACTGAAAGAAGCATTTAATATACATTGACAAATACCACTACCATCCCGTAGTAAAAGAAAACCTATTTTTCCTGAAGAACGTATATTGTAAACCCAACCTTTTAGCAGGACAGGTTTTTCTTTTGCATCATTGAGATCGGCAACTGATATTCTTTCTGTTTTTTGTTCTTGCAAATTTATCTCCTTTTTTTGATAAAAATAATCTCATCTAATATAATAATGTTTGCTTTTTATAAGTTGTTTTTAAATTAAAAAATTTATCTTTGTGAGCTGAGAAGATTTTACTGTTGAAAAGAAGTGAAAAGCAACTGCTGTTTTCAAGAGCGAAGCCTCATATATGCAAACAACCAAAAAAGCCCTGCCTTTTTGTGGTATTTTAAGCAGTTATAAGGTAAGAACAAATGAATGATACTGTCTTTCATTTATTTCTTATATAATTATGAGATTAAAAAAAGATACTAAGGATGCCTTAATTTTCCGGCTTTAAGAAAGGTATGGTTCTTTTTGAAGAGAAAAAATCTGTTATTGATAAGTTTACGTTCTTCTTACATTCGTATTGCTCATTTAAAAGACGGAGTTTTATCTGACTTTTACTTGGAAAATGTATCTACTCCTTCTCAAGTGGGAGCTATTTATAAAGCTCAGGTTATGAAGAAAAGAGTTGGCTTGGATGCCTGTTTTGTAAGTATGGGTCCACAAAAGTCAGCGTTTTTATATACTGGAAAAAAAGACTGTGAAAAACCGGAGGGGGAAAATTCAGTATCGCAAACGAGTAGGAAGACTCATCTAAAAACCCCACAAATACTTATGGTACAGATAGTGAAAGATCCTCTCAAAGGGAAAAATATTCGTGTTAGTGATAAGATTAGTTTACCGGGACTTTACCTGGTGTATTTACCTAATTCCCCTTTCCATATTGGTGTCTCCAGGCGGATTGAAGATGAAAAAACACGAGAGAGGCTGACTCAATACGTTCAAGAGCTAAATAGCAATACAGGGGCCTTTATTGTGAGAACCAAAGCGGTTAAAGCCGGGAAAGAGGAACTGGAAAGAGATCTGAGAAAATTGCAACAGGTTTGGAAAGATATTCAGGAAAAATATAAAAGACAGAAAAGACCCGGTCTCATTTGGTCGGATATTTCTTTTTCTTTTCAGATTTTAAGGGACCTGACAGAAGAAGTGGATCAGGTCTTAATAGATGATGAAAAAATATTTTTTCGTGTTCAGGAATATATATCTCAGGAAATACCACAAGAAAAGCAGAAGATTTCTTTTTATAAAAATAAAAAAATATCTCTTTTTGATAAGTATGATTTGGAGTCTGAGCTGGATGGGCTGTTACGGAAAAAAGTGAACCTTAAATCAGGAGGCTTTATTGTTATCGAGGAAACAGAGGCGGCTGTCATTGTGGATGTTAATACAGGGCATTTTATGGGAAAAAATACTCCGGAAGAGAATATTTTAAAGACTAATATGGAAGCGGCAGAAGAAATTGCTTTGCAGATTCGTCTGAGAAACTGCGGCGGGATTATTCTCATTGATTTTATCGATATGGAAGAGGAATCGTCCAGGCAAAAGGTTATGGAGGTTTTATCTTGTACTTTGAAGGAAGATAAATCCTCCACCCAGGTTTTTCCCATGTCAGAGTTAGGGGTGGTTCAACTGACCAGAAAAAGGGTGCGTTCTTCCTTATTGGAGATGTTGTGTGAGCCTTGCCCTCACTGTGAAGGGCATTCCTATATCAAGAAGGTGTATAATCATAAAAAATAGCCTGAATATTCCTATTTGATGGATATTTTGGTTGTCATAATTGACAAAATGAAGAGTGTTATGCGAAGTATCTAAGTTTAGAATGAATAAAAGCAGGTACTTTATATGTATGCAATAATACAAAACGGAGCACACCAATATCGGATTCAGCCAGGCCAGTTTGTGAGACTGGAGAAGGTGGATCTGGCTCCGGGAAATGTTTGGAAATGCCATGAGGTTTTGGCCTTTCAGGATAAGCAGGGTCAACTTGTGACAGGGACTCCCTGTATTGAGAAAGCGGAAGTCAGAGGCCGTGTTATAAGACATGGAAAGGGAAAAAAGCAGCTTGTTTTTAAGAAAAACAGGAGAAAAGGCTATCGTCGCACCCATGGGCATCGCCAGGAATTCACGGAAGTTTATATTGAACTGATTAATACTCCTTCAGGTGAGAAGATAGAGAAAAAAATGTCTTCCGCTCAAAAGGTAAAATTAAAAGATAAAAAGTCTCTGAATTCAGGACAAAAAGATACTTCATCTGTGGTAAAAAAAGATAAAAAGGGGAAATAAAACATGGCTTCCAAGAAAGCTTCAGGTAGTACAAGAAATGGTCGGGATTCCCAGAGTAAAAGGTTGGGTGTTAAACGTTTTTCCGGTCAAGTGGTTCACCCGGGAACCATTCTTGTTCGGCAAAGAGGGACCTGTTTTTATCCTGGCGTAGGTGTGGATATGGGGCGAGATTTTACTATTTATTCCCGTGCGCGTGGGCAAGTGCGGTTTGAACGCTTAGGTAAGAAAAGACAAAAAGTTAGTGTGTACCCTCTTTCTTCTTCTCATAATTAAAATATGGCTTTTATAGATCGTATTCAGATTAAACTGGCTTCCGGTCATGGAGGTAAAGGGGCCGTGCATTTCAAAAGAACGCGTCGATCCCCCAGAGCGGGCCCGGATGGAGGAGATGGAGGTAAAGGAGGAGATCTGATTTTATCCCCTAAAGCTTCACTTACGGATTTTTCTCATTTGAGTGGCCAGGCCTTATATAAAGCGGAAGATGGAAAACCCGGAGAAAAAGGGAAAAAGAAAGGGGCCCGTGGAAAAGACCTTGTTGTTTATGTTCCGGAAGGGACATTGTGCTACGATTCCAAAGAAAAATTGTTACAGGAGGTGAAAAACAAGGAATGGCGATTCTTGAAAGGGGGCAAAGGAGGTAAAGGAAATCATTTTTTTAAAAACGCCCGTCTTCAAGCTCCTCAAACAGCTCAGTCTGGACAGCCATCTGTACAAACAAAAGTGACTTTGGAATTAAAATGGATGAGTGATGTTTGTTTAATTGGTCATAGAAACTGTGGGAAGACCGCTCTTTTATTAAACCTTAGCCAGCGAAAGGAAAGGTTATACCCTTCCTCCTGTCCTCGTTTTTTCTCTGTTAAGGCCCCGGCTTTTACCAGTCCGGTTTTGTTTGTGGATCTGCCGGGTCTCAGTCCCTCTACAAGAAAGTTTTTAAAGCAAGCGGAAAGAACCAAAATAATTATATTGATGATTCCCTTAAAGGCGGCGGATCCCTTTTTTTCTTATCAGAATTTAAAGCAGGAAATTTTGTCTTATGATCAAGAGTGCAATAGTAACTTAAGTCAAAAAGATTTTATTCTTCTTTTAAGGGGAGAAAAAAATTCTCTCACTGTTGAGAAAATAAAACCTTTTAATAAAGTATCAATAAAAACAATTTCTTTTTTTAATCAGAACAATCCACACCGTATTAAGGAGTTAATAAATACAATTTTAGCAGGGCTTATGAGATCACCTGTATCAGATACTACACGTGTCTTTGATAAAGAGGTTGATTGATATGGAAAAACCGGTTTTTAGAGTGGGGATTTTTGGAGCTTCTTTCAACCCTTTGCACCTGGGGCATTTAAATTTAGTGGTTCAGGTCCAGGAGAAGTTTGATTTTGATCTTATAAAAGTAATACCCACTTTTCAGAATCCCCTAGCTTCCCCTATAGAAGAGATTTCACCTGAAAAACGATTGGCTATAGTGCGCAAGGTATTTAAAGATTATCCTTTTGTAGAAGTGGATGATCAGGAAATAAAAAGAAAAGGAGTCAGTTATACAGTAGATACAATTAGGAATATCAAAGAAAATAACCCGTCTTTTAAAGAGGTGTTTCTGATTATGGGAATGGATCAATTGGTGCAATTTGATAAATGGAAATCTTTTGAGACTATTGTTAAAGAGGTGAATTTGGTTGTGTGCAGCAGAAAGGGGTATGAATGGGAAATGTCCGCCATCCCCCCCTCTTTACAAGAATATGTTCATTCGTTACCAAGTCAGAGGAAAAAAAATAAAATAGGTAACAAGTTAAAATTAATAACCGGTAAAAATATTTGCTGGTTGCCTTTGAATGACATGGATATTGCTTCCTCTCAGGTTCGTCGGCGTTGCCAACAAAACCTTTCTGTTAATCATTTGGTTCCCCCCGTTGTAGATCAGTATATTCAAAAATATAATCTATATCAATTTCTCTCTTCTTTCTCGCCGGATATTGATATATTGGATTTGATAAAATTTTGTACTAAAGCTTTACTGGATAAAAAAGCTCAGAAGGTAAAAGTGTTTGATTTAAGACAGTTTCCATCTCTCCCCTTTGATTTTACCTTAGTGGCATCTGGTTTGAATATTCGACACACGAAAGTTATGGCATCTTATTTGCACAGACAAGTACAGAAGAAATTTTCTATACGTACTCAGCAAATGGAGGGTCAGGAAAACGGAGAGTGGATTGTTTTGGATTATGGCGCATTAGTTGTACATGTTTTTTACGATTATACCCGGGAGTACTATCATCTTGAGGACTTATGGCAAACAGCTCCGGTTCAGGATTTTGTTAGCTAAGGGAAAATACACCCTGATATCGTAAATCTCAGTTTCATTTGGATTTTTTAGCTTTCAAGAAAAATAAGCTGGGACACTTTTAACCCCTTTATGGATGGTCAGGATTTTGCATAGGTTTTTTAGTGAATATGAAAAACCTTTGGCAAAAAAGTGAAACTTTGTCTGTTTTGTTTAAAAGCTGTTGTATATGCCATTTGTCTGTACCTCCTGTGTACTGGTTATGTCCTGATTGTTGGGGCAAATTAAAAAGTTTTTATCTACCACCATGGGATATGATACGGGAAGAGAAAGGGCTTACCCATATTCGTCTTTTTGATTGGAATACGGAGAATGACTTTTTTATTCGGTTGTTTTTAAATAGCTTAAAGAAAGGCGGTCCCTCTTTTATTTTTAATAAGGTTATTTTGGAATTTTTGCATCGTATAGTTCAAGTATACCCTCTTCCCAGGGAAGGAGTGCTTATTCCAGCCCCTTCCCATCCTCGGTATCATTTTAAAGATCATGCTCTTTGTTTGGCATCCGCTTTTTCTAAACTGTCTCACTTGTCATTATGTAACCCGCTTCTGCGTTCACTTCCTTTAATTCAGGCTCAAAAGCAAAAAAATCTGGTTGAAAGAAAGCGGATTCATTTTTATGTAAAAGAAAATATTAAGATAGGTGATAAAAAGATTATTTTTATGGATGATATTTTAACTACTGGTGCTACAGCTCACGCCGCTTATCGGGCATTGGAAAGACCAAAGGATTTTGTGATTTTTACCTTGGCCTGGCGATCGGATATCTTTTCCAAATTATCTTTTTGAATCTATTTTGTTTCCTGATATAACAGAATGGATGAGACCTTTTTACTTCTCAATATTGCTCCTCTTAAATTGTTCTGTTTGTGATGCCGTTTCTTCCGCCCAATTCAAACAGATCATTAAAAAATATGTGCAGAATTCAGGGGTGCGGATGAATTTTGAAAAAAAAACATATTTAAAATTACTTAAAAAAACAAAAGTGTCGAAAGGGGAAATTCTTATGTCAAAAGGTTCTATTGCTTTGAAAATGGAAGATAATTTAAAAACCAGTATTGTTTCTGATAGAAATTATTTATGGTATATGACCTCCCCTCCTGGTGAACAAAAACAAACAGTTAAAATAGATTTAAGAAAAGTGACTGGAAAAAACAAAATGTTTCTTTCTCTTTTGTTTTCTCCTGAACTATTATTTCAACAATTTCGTTTTTTTTCCTCACGGCCAAAAGGAAGAACATGGATTTTGGATTTTAAGCCAGTGGAGAATGATTCAGAGATTCAGTCTTTTTCTGTTAAAGTGGATGGAAGGCTAATTTTAAAAGCCTGGATTAAATGGAAAAATCTGGGAAACGAAGAGGAATATACCTTCTCCAATATTCGCTTTAATCAAAAAATGGCGCCTGAAAACTTTCAAATATAAAAATAAGGAAGACAGTTTGAATGATCTTCAGGATGGAGTGGTTTGAGTATGAATCAAAACAGGAGAGGATGCGTTGCATAAGAAGAAGAGATATGTGTCAGCTTCTCTGCAACTAACCTGAGTGGGATTCTATTTAGAATTAGACTTTTTATAATAAAAAAAGTAGAAAGAAAAGGTAAACCTCTTCATTAATAAACAGGTGAGCATGAGTTTATTTAATCGCTTGTACGATTATTTTTCACAAGATTTAGCCATAGATTTAGGTACAGCTAATACCCTGGTGTACGCTAAGGGGCACGGGATCATTCTAAATGAACCTTCTGTCGTGGCCGTGAAAAAAACAGTGAGTGGAGAGGATGAGGTCCTGGCTGTAGGCCGTGAAGCCAAATTTATGTTGGGCCGCACACCCGGAAGTATTAAAGCAATTCGCCCGATAAAAGATGGTGTGATAGCCAATTTTGAAATCACACAAAAAATGCTTAAATATTTTATTGCTCGCTCCTCTACCCCTTCCCGTCGTCTTATTCGGCCTCGTATTATTATCTGTGTGCCTTTTGGTATTACGCAGGTGGAAAAAAAAGCAGTGAAAGAATCAGCCTATTCTGCCGGAGCTCGTGAAGTGTATCTTATTGAAGAACCCATGGCTGCTGCTATTGGAGCCGGCCTTCCCATTACAGAAGCGCGGGGAAGTATGATCGTGGATATAGGTGGTGGAACAACAGGTATCGCCGTTATTTCCCTTAATGGAATCGTTCATTGTGAATCTATTAAAGTGGCTGGTGATAAATTTGATGAAGCTATTACCAATTTTGTCCGTCGACAGAAAAACTTACTGATAGGAGAACGTACGGCGGAAAATATAAAAATCAATATCGGGACAGCTGATTCCGCATCAAAAGAAAAAGTGATGGAAATAAAAGGTCGGGATCTCATGATCGGAGCACCAAAAACAATTAAAATTACCAGTGGTCAAATTAATGAAGCTTTAACAGATAGTCTTAATGAAGTAGTAAATGCCGTTAAGCTGGCTCTGGAAAAAACCCCACCGGAACTGGCCGCTGATATTGTGGATAATGGAGTGATCCTCACCGGAGGGGGAGCTCTGTTAAATAATCTGGATGTTTTATTAAGAGAGAAGACAGGCCTCCCGGTTTCTGTAGCAGAGAGTCCGCTTTCCTGTGTTGTACGTGGTGCTGGACAAGTACTGGATCAACTGGCTCTTCTTAGAGAGTTAACGATAACCTGATACCTGTGCTTGCTTTAGTGTTTCATAAAGTAAACCCTTTAAGTATCATTGATTTTTCTGGTGTTGCCTGAAAGTAAAAAAGGATCAAATATTGATTTCGGTAAAAAAAATTGTTTATTTTCTTTTTGCCTGTGATGAAAAATACACGGAACGTTTTTTAAGTAAATATGGTTATTGTCTTGAAGAAAACAAGAGTTTTCCGGGAAATTTTATAAAATGTAGTAAAAATTTTTTTATAAAAAATAAAAAAGTGATTTGTTTAAATGAGGAAAGTAAATTACTGACTTGGCGGAGTTTTTGTAAAAACAGTGTTTATGAACAGGTTTTGCCTGTAGTGTTATTTGGGATCTTGAAATACTCAAAGAAAAAAATTTCCTTATTTCTAAAAATTCCGGAAGAGATTCTTTCTTATCGTTTGAAAGAAGGTTTTTCAATTTTGGAAGAAGAGCTGCTTAAAATAAACAGTAGAACTCCAAAAGATCATGAAGCTGTTTCCTTTAATGTAAATCCGGAAGAGAAACAGGGGCAGGGAGCTTTAACTTATTGCGATGGGTTGGCGGAGTTGGCCCTACCCGATACCCTTGATCAGATCAAAGCAAGGGATGAATATAAAAAAATAAAATATTGGTGGTGGGCTTTTTTCTGTCTGATTTTTCTTACTGTTTTTGTTTTGATTGTACTGTTTATTTTGTCTCCTTCCAAAGAGGTTATTTTATATCATTCTTTTCTTCGGGCTTTTGATGTAAAATAATTTATTAGTTTGTAAAGGACATTTTAAATGGAAAAAGACTTATTGGAAAACATTAAATATTGTTTAAAAAAAGTTATTGATAATAACCATAATCTTGTTGCGGCTTTTGATGCGGACGGAACCCTGTGGCCCTGTGATGTAGGGAAAGAGTTTTTTCATTATCAGATAAAAAAAGGTTTACTTAAAAATAAAATGCCTGATCCGCAAGCTGAATTTGATTGTCTTTATGAAGAGAAAGACAGGAAAGCCGCCTTAATTTGGCTGGCTCAAATTCAATCCGGCTTTTCTCCTGAACAGATAAATGAGTGGGTATCCGGTTTTTTAAAGGAAAAGCCGTTCAAGGTTTTTTTATTTCAAAAGGATTTGATTCACTGGCTTGTGGATAACAAGGTAAATGTTTTTATAGTAAGCTCCTCTTTGAAATGTGTATTGGATCAGGCTTTGAAAGGGTATAATATCCCGACAGAAAATATAATAGGTGTGCAAACTTTGATAAAAGCCGGCATTGTTACAAACAAACCTGTCCTGCCGGCCCCTATTCATAAAGAAAAGGTATTATCTCTTCTGGAGAAAACAAAAGGAATAAACCCTTTCTTTGTGGCGGGTAATACTTTGGCCGATCAGGCTCTTTTGGAGTCCTCCACTCAATTGAGGCTTGTTGTATCTACAGCCCAAAAAGGGGAAAGAAATTATGATTCAGAAAGAAAACTGTTAAAAATAGCCCAGGATAGAGCCTGGTTTTATCAAGAAGGGATGCCTGATTTAACCCCTTCCCTTTTTTCAAATCAGTAAAATACGGCCTTGTCGTGACAAAACAACTCTCCCTATCTGGAAATTCAAATATTTTCCAGCTCTTCTGCTTCTTTAGGGACAGCATGACTTAAAACTTCCGCTCCCGTTTTCGTAATTAAAATGTCATCCTCTATACGAAACCCCAACCCTCTTAATTCCGGTTTTAGTGAAGTGTCTGTTGGCGGTAGATAAAGCCCCGGCTCTACGGTTATAATAGTGTTTTCTTTCAGTTCAATGTTCTTCGTTTCAGAAAAAACAGGATCATGTACATCCAGACCCAGTGAATGTCCGAAAGTGTGAGGAAAATATTTCTTATATTTTTTTTCTTGAATAATGTTTTTTACGGATCCGGATAAAATATTTACCTCTTTCATTAAGTGAGAGAGCAGTTCGACCAGACTATCCTGAATGGTTTTAAAAGATAGTCCCGGCTTAAGCATTTGAATGGTCTGTTTTTGCACTTCAAGTAGTTTTGTGTAGAGATCTTTTTGTATTTTGGAAAATTTACCATTGACAGGAAATGTCCTGGTGATATCAGAAGCATAATAGTTGTACTCCGCACCGGCATCCACTAACAAGAGCTCCCCTTCCTGCATTATCCGGTTGTTGGAGGTGTAATGCAAAATACAGGCATTTGGCCCGGAGGCGAAAATCCCCGGATAGGCCTCTGCATGAGCTCCTCTCTTCATAATTTCAAATAAAAACCGCCCGTGTAACTCCCTTTCATTCAGACCGGCACGACAATACTTCATGACCTCAATATGAGCTTTGGAACTGATAGCTGTAGCTTTTTTAATCGTTTTTATTTCCTCCTCGTTTTTTTGCATTCTGGGAGGAACGGTAAGAGGGGTGGAGTCACATAAAGTAATCGTTTTCTTTTTAGTTTTTAAGTCGTTAATTATTTTTTCTATTTGGGTGTCCCAATAGGGGTTAACTCCAAAATTGTAATATAGGGAATGAATATTGTTTTTTAAAATTTTAAGTGCTGTATCGGAAAAATCTGAAGAAGGATAACAATTGTCCACTTGAAAAATCTCTTCTGCCCGCTCCGGTCCGTATATAGGGCCCGTCCATAACTCTTTAGCAGGGTCCTTTTCTTGTACAAACAAATGGGTTTTGGCACTTGGTTTGGATAGAATGATGAGGCAGGAGTGGGATTCTTCAAAACCACTGAAATAAATTAAGTCGGATAGAGGACGATAAAAGTGATCCACGTCTCCGGAACGTTTCGTTAATGGCGAGGAAGGAAGAATAAGAGCTGAATGTTCAGGCATGTTCCCCATCAGCCGGCTTCGCCTTATTTTGTATATATCAGGAGAAAAAATCATTGTTTCCTTTATTTGTAGACCGTGGGTCTTAATTGATTTTTTAATCTGTAAATTTTTTCCTGGTTCAATAAGTGAACAGGGCTTTTCATTATAGCATTTAATTCAGAAAAATCATAAAGTGAAAATGAGGAAGGGCTGATATCTAACTTTATTATTTTCATTTGCTTGTAGAAATGTTGTCTTTGTATGGTATCTAAATACATGGCCAACTCCTTCCAAAATATGGAAAAGGTCATATCCTGTTCATTGGATTTTAAAGAGACAGACGGTTTAATCCAAATGACAGTGTGTATATTCCTGTCCTGTAGATACTGAAGAGTAAGATGAGCGGAAAAAAGACTGCCGTATCCTTTTGTTTTACCAAATAAGAAAAATAAAGGAGGCACCATATTTAAACAGTTAAATACGGCCTTCATGGGTCTTCTCCCCCTTAACCATAAAAGCTGACCGTTTTTACCTAAAGAAGGGCAAACAAAAGAAGTGTTTAAGCGGGAAGATAAAACTTCTTTTGTAATAGTTTTTAAAATTCTTACTCTTTTTTTCTTGTTTTTAAACCACTTTGTTCCAAACACCCCTTGTTCTTTAAGTTTGAATACATTCCATTTGAGTTCATCCGCACTTTGATTGTTGGCGTAAACAGCCGCTATCCAGGCCCCCCAACCTGTACCGGCAATGAAATCAAATTGTATTTTTTCTTTCTGAAGTAACTCCAGTAGAGGAATGGAGGAGAAAGTGTTGGCACCGGCACCGGAAATGAAAAGCCCGATTTTTGGAACCTCTTCCTGAGTGATTGTTTGATCCTCAGGCGGCTTTTTGGCTGGATCTTTTTTTACGGAAATGAGCTGGCAGCCGCTCATACAAAAAAAGAAAATAAATATACCACTCCACTGTAAAAATCCCATTCTGATTTTACTTCCGGTTAGAAAATAGTCTTCTTGGAAAAGGGGGAAAGTTAATCTCTTTGGATTTAATTTAAAGAAAACCTTTATCTTCTGTAGCATTGTATATTTATAGAACTTTTGTAAAAAAAATGGAAGAGATATACTCTGATTATTGTTTTTTATTAAAAGTGATGAATGTAATAGAGTCGCTTTTGTGTTTTAGATTTTTATTGTGCCCTGTCGCGATTGAAAATGATGAGTTCCTTTAAAAAACGGGAGGCGGGCTCTTTTTCGACATCGATCAATTGCAAAGCTTTATGACTTAATTCATGTAACTTGTTTTCCGCTTTCTTTCTACCTAGTGTACTGGCCAGATTGGAAATACTGTTTTCGCTATCGTCCTGTAGATCATCAGAAACCTGAAAAGCCTGTCCTATGAGACTGGCCGCCTCTTTAAGTTTATGTGTTCTTTCTGTTACCCTAGGTTGCAAAGCTAAAACGCCTTTCATACCAGCTGCAATTAAAGTACCGGTTTTCATAAAATGCATTTCCCGGTAATATAGCTCGTCCGGATTTTTGGGAATTTTAAGGTCTAAAGCCTGTCCCCCCATCAAACCGTGAAACCCGGCCGCTTCACAAAGGAGAGCCAACCAGTGTTTCGCTGTTTTTTCCGTTCCATAAAGCAGGATCAGTCGGAAGGCTTCAATCCAAAGACAGTCCCCGGCCAATAAAGCCATGTCCTCTCCAAAACGACGATGACTGGAAGCCTTGCCCCTTCTTTGAGAAGAGTTGTCCATACAAGGAAGATCATCATGGATTAAAGAAGCGGCATGAATCATCTCAATAGCTCCGGCCCAGGGTAAAATAACCCGGGTTCTTATAGATAAAAGATGCGCTGTTGAAAAAATAAGCAAAGGACGAAAATATTTCCCGCCGGAAAATAAACTGTATTCAATAGCCTCTTTTAATTGCTGATGCCCTTTGAAAGAAAGAGGTTGAAAGTTATGTAAGTGCTCCTTTAAAAAAGACTCAAACTGAAACAGGAATTTTTGAATACGGGGATCTTTAAAAACAGAAGTACTCATAATTATTCTTCTTCTGTTTCCAGATCTTTCGTTATAATCTCCCCCTCAGGATCTATATCAACCAGTTGTTGTACTTTTTCCTCCGACTTGTCCAGTTGTTTGGAGCACTCCCGGGAGAGCCGAATGCCCTTTTCAAAATGCTTTAAGGAATCCTGTAAAGAAAGCTCTCCACTGCTTAATTTCTCCACAATTTCCTCCAACTCTTTTATTTTCTTTTCGAAATCCATAATTTACAAACTCCTTGTTCTTATAAGTGATCTTTCTTTTTATGTATAGGCCCTAACTGAAAAACCCGGGCCAGGGCAAAGCTTTGAGAAAACTGTATATGCACTTCCTCCCCTTTTTTTAACTCTTCCGCTTTTTTTATCAGTTTTTTATTTTTGCTGACAAGACAATATCCTCTGCTGAGGATTTTTAAAGGACTGAGACTTTCCAGTAAAGAGATAAAGCTGTTTAATTGTTGTTTTTTTAATTGATGTTGCTGAAAAAAACTTCGTTTTAAACTGACATTCAATTCATCCATATACTGTTGAAAGTCCTGTATTTTTTTTCTTGGATTAATCAGGTTTTGATTAAGAGCGGCTAATTTTTCGTTTAAATAGGAAATTTCCCTTTGGAAACTTCGGTAAAGCTGTGATGTGATCTTATGAATTTTCGCGCTCAGATCAAATGCGTTTTTCACTACTAATTCCGCAGCGGCAGAAGGGGTAGGAGCCCTTAAATCTGATACAAAATCACAGATGGTGAAATCAATCTCATGTCCCACAGCACAGATCACAGGTAATGGAAACTCAAATAAAGCCCGGGCCAGCGCTTCGTTGTTAAAAGCCCATAAATCCTCCAGACTTCCTCCCCCCCGAGTGAGAACCAAAACATCAGCTCCTTTTAATTGTTTCGCTTTTTTTAAAGCTTCAATTAAACTCTCAGGAGCTTGTTTCCCCTGCACCAAAGCCGGCACTAAAGTGACCTTTACCCCCTTGTACCTTCTCTTTAAAATATTTAAAATATCCCGAATAGCCGCTCCCGTGGGAGAACTGATGATCACAATATGATGAGGTAAGAACGGAAGAGGCCTTTTTCTTTCAAAAAGACCCTCTTGACTGAGCTTTTCTTTAAGTTTTTCAAACTCCGCCTGTAAAGCCCCCTCCCCACACTTTTCCATACTATGGCAGATAATCTGATACTCCCCGCGAGCTTTGTAAACACTGATTTGGCCTCTCACTTTTACTTCTATGCTCTCCCCCCGCTCCGGTTTCCAATTCAGCCTCTGATTAGCTGAACGAAACATCACAACCCGAATCTGGCAGGAAGCATCTTTTAAAGTAAAATACCAATGGCCTGACGCATGGGCGACAAAATTGGAAACCTCCCCCTTCACCTGTAAAGGCGGAAAAGCAGACTCTAAACAGTCCTGAATCATTTTTGTAACTTCTGATACAGAATAACAAGAGTTTTCTTCTGTTCCAGATTGAGAAAAAAGGTCCTGATTCATAATTGAAAAACTAGAAATATATTTTTACAAAAGTCAATGCAAGACTCCCCTTTTTATGTTACTTTACACAAGGAAGGGGGGAGTGACAAACGGTGAATCCTACAATAAATAGAAGGGAGACCGCCTCTGGGGATGGTGAGCAGGCCTGGAAATAAAATTCTCAGGAAGCCTAAAGTCCTTACCGTAGTCATCCACCTAAATGAAAACGGATTCAGTCCTCATGATCACTCTCTTCCCTCTATTTATTATTAATCTAACGAACAGATCCACTGCCTGTTGAAGAACCAAGGATTCCCCTGCTCCCACCGGGTGCAGAAAACATATTAAACACGCTTAATCCCTGACATTGATTGTTGATCATTGCACTTCGTGTTTTTTGAGGAACAACCTGGGCCCGGCTCATAAGAGTGTAGGCCTGTTGCTGTTTGATTTTTTCTATCTCTCTTATGATTTGCTGGGTTCCCCTTTGATAGCTGGATGTTAAAGCATCGTAGGACTGATTAAATGTATTAAGCTCAGCTTCCATTTTTTGCTTAAATCGGGTCATCACTTCCACTTTTCCATTGGTTTTTAATTGAGCGATTTGAGCTTTTATCCCCTTAATTTTTTGATCTATACTTTGCTCCTGACTGTGAAGTTTTTTTAAAGTCAGCTCATACTCATCTTTTTGATTTTGCTTTTCCAATAAGGCGGCCTGATTGTTGAGACATAAGTGTAAAAAACTGTTGAATCGCGAAGAAAATACACTTTTGGTTTGCGTTTTTCCACCTGAAATAAGTGAACCCATGTTTTTTCTTCTTAATGTCCTTGTCGCTGTTTTTTGATAAAAAGCGGAGCGTTCTTTCTCTGTTTGTTCCAAAGCCTGCCCAAAACATTTACTGTAAAATTCATTTTGCTGTTTTCGACGGGCATAAAAAGCCGTCATTCGTGTTTCCTCTACCTTACGTAGCTCATCATGTAACTCTCCTATACTTTGCTCCAACTCTTTTACCTCTTCGTCTATATCTTTTAACTCTTCCGCCATATCATCTTTGAACTCCTGCATGGTTTCATTGGCACCCTTTTTTAATTCATCCAATTTTTCGGTTATTTCCTCTTGCTTTTCAGAGTTTTTACCTTCCAGCTCCGTGATTTTTCCCTCTAAGTCGTAAAATTTTTGTTCCCATTTTTCCTTTTCCTGCTTGTTTTCCTTCATTTGCGCCTGTACATCATCAGCCGCTTGATCACACCTGTCCCGCTGCTCTCTTTCCCGCTCTCTTCTTTCCCTTTGTTGCTCTCTTAAAGCCTCACTTCTTATTCGATTAGCCTCTCTTTCCGCGGCCGCTGCATCTTTGTCTTTTTGATATTCGAATTGTTGGTTTTCAAGTTTTTGTTGATTGTCCCAATATTCTTTAGTTCTACCATCTGTAGAATGTTTATGCCCGTCGACTTCTACGCTGGTATGACCGGAATGTGCTTCTGAATAATAGCTAAATGAAAATATAAAAAAATAGAGAGGGATCAAAAAAACTTTACAATTTCCAGAGAGAGACATTTCTTTATACATTTTTTAATCCATTAAGCCCAGATTTATAAATAAGCAGAAGCGACAGAAAAGGCTCTATAAGCTCAGCTGCGCTGAATATAGAGGTTCTTTCCCGCGCTTTGCTCTTTAAACATTCGGTCTTTTGGCGGTTTTCTTTAATATTTTTTTACTTAAAAAGTTTTTTAAGGGTAAACAAAGGAGAAGAAACGGATTTAAATGGGTTCGCCTTTTTCCGGTTTTAGTATAAAGACTTATGAGAGTATTGGCGTAAAAAAGCCGCGGTGCTGTAAAAATAGGCTAAAATCCGAGCTTTTGTTAATACAAGCTAGGTGATTTTTATAGTTAAAGAGGAAACCTAAATACATTAAAATATTGTTCCGGTTTTTTCTGCTGGGAGAGAAAAAAGTTATGTCTGTCTATGAAAAAATAAAATGGTTTTCTTCCAGAAAAAAAACCTTCTTTTTGTTTTTTTTGATCGTTATTTTAAGTTTGTTCTTTATTTACTCTATGTACTTCTTTTTTCTTATCCGGGGGCTACCCTCCGTGGAAAGTTTAAAAAATTATAAGCCCCCCCTTATTTCCAAGGTTTTTGACAGAAATGAGCAAAAAGTGGGTGAGTTTTTCAAAGAAAGAAGAATACTCACCCCCTACTCTGAGTTCCCTCCGGTGTTGGTGCAGGCCTTTGTGGCCGCCGAAGATGGACGCTTCTTTGAACATAAAGGCCTGAATCTTAAAGCTATTTTTAGAGCTTTTTTGGCTAACTTAAAAGCGGGAAGGAAAGTGCAGGGCGGCTCCACTATTACACAACAGGTGGCCCGCTCCCTTCTTCTGTCTTCAGAAAAAACCTATAAAAGAAAGATAAAAGAAGCTGTCTTGGCTCTTCGTATGGAAAAACACTTAAGCAAAGAGGACATTTTATATCTCTACCTGAATCAGATTTACCTGGGACACGGGGCTTATGGAGTGGGTATGGCCGCTGAAATTTATTTTAGAAAAAAGGTAGCGGACCTAAACCTAGCGGAATGCTCTCTTCTGGCCGGACTTCCCCAGGCCCCCAGCCGCTTCTCCCCTATTTATAATCCCAAAAAAGCCAAAGAGCGACAGGTGTATGTTCTGCAAAGGATGATAGAGGAGTCCTATGTTAATAAAGAAGAGGCTCAGAAAGTAAATAACACCCCTTTAAAAGTCTTTTTAAGAGGGAAATACCATGAAAAAGCTCCCTATTACCTGGAAACTCTCAGACAAAGCCTGCTCCAAAACTTGGATGAACAAAGGCTCCTTACCGGAGGGCTGACAATTAAAACGGCCATGGATCTGTCTTTTCAGGAGATAGCCAGAAAACACCTTAAAGCCGGATTGAGAGATTTGGATAAAAGACAGGGGTTTAGGGGGCCTTTAGCCCATTTGGAGGAAGAAGACTCTATAAAACAATTTTTTGAAAAAGAAGAAGAAAAACTGATGGAAGACAGAAGAGAATTTCGCTGGATTATGCCTGATGTGGAGAAGTCAGAAGAGGTTTTAAGTGAGGAGCAGGAAAATACAGAGGAGTATCTCAAAGGAATTAAAGAAGAGGAGATTCTTAAAGCTTTGGTTCAAGCGGTAAATGATGACAGTGAAAAGGTTTTAGTACAACTGCCCTTTGGAGCGGCGGGAATCATCCCTTTAAAAAATATGAACTGGGCCAGAAAACCGGACTCTAAGGTCAGTTTTAAGTTTCACCTGATCAAAAAACCCTCTTTGGCTTTGAAAAAAGGGGATGTTGTTTTCGTAAAAGTGGAAAAACAAATGGAGCTTGAGGAAAGTAAACAGGAGTTTTTTGAAGAAGATTTTAAATCAGACTTTTTTGCATCCTTTGTGAAACAAAACTCTATGAAAGAAAATCCAAGTAAAGAAAATGTGTTTTTTCTTTCTTTGGAACAGGAACCTTTGGTGGAAGGGGCTTTAATAGCCTTTGATCAGAAAACAGAAGATATTTTAGCCCTGGTCGGAGGCTATGATTTTCATCGCTCCCAGTTCAACCGGACTTACCAGGCCGCCCGCCAGACCGGTTCCGTTTTTAAACCCCTGGTTTACCTGGCCGCTTTGGATAAAGGCTTTACCCCCGCGACTTTGATAACGGATGCACCAGTGGTTTATAAAGAAGAGGAAGCGGAAGATCTGTCGTTAAAAAGCAAACAACAGGAAAGAAAAGAGGAAGAAAAAAGAACGAAAGAGGAGAGCGAAGAAGAACAGTATAATTGGAAACCGGATAACTATGGTCGTCGTTTTTCAGGGGATATTCTGTTTAGAAATGCATTGATTCGCTCTATGAATGTACCTACAGTTAAAATTATTGAAAGTGCTGGTATTCAGTGGGTTACCGACTATGCCCGCCGCTTGGGAATATTTAGCTCCCTTAATCCGGATTATACACTGGCCCTGGGTTCCAGTAGTGTAACTCTTTATGAAATGACAAAAGTGTTCTCTGTTTTGGGAAGGCAAGGTAAGCGGATCACACCTTTACTGCTACATGAGGTGTTGGACTCCGATCAACAGCTACTCGTAAATTCTTTAAGCCTGGATGAACGTTTCACTGAGCAAATTCAACCTTGGCGTCAAACAATGGAGGAAAAAAGGGAACATTTTTTGAAAGAACAAAAAGAAAACGAAGAGGAAAATCAGGAACAGGAAAAGAACTCTCCCCCTTTTTTCTTTTCCAATCCTGATCAACTGATTTCAAAAAAAACAGCTTTTATTATGACTACTTTACTTAGAGCTGTGATTACTGATCCCTACGGTACAGGGGCAGCCGCAAGAGAAATGGACTGGCCTGTGGCCGGTAAGACAGGGACCACTAACGGTTATTATGATGCGTGGTTTATCGGTTACAGTCCTCAAATAGCTGTGGGAGTCTGGGTGGGATTTGATGATGAAAAAAGTTTAGGACGTGGAGAAACAGGAGCCCGGGCCGCTTTACCTATTTGGTTAAACTTTATGAAAGAAGTGCATAACGAGACAATAGAAAAAAAAGAGTTTGATACTCCGGAAGGTATTATTTTTACAAATATTGATAATGAAACGGGTCAACTGGTATCCACTCAGTCCAAAAAGATTGTTCGTCAGGCCTTTGTTCAGGGAACTCAACCCCAGGAAAACAAGGAAACCAGTGAGGAGGAAGATCAGGATTTTCTGAGAGAGGATTTTTCTCAGTGAAGTATATTGAAATTGTGGAGGCAAAACAAAATAATTTAAAGTCTCTTAACTTAAAAATTCCTCTTGGCTCTTTATCTGTTGTGTGCGGTCCCAGCGGATCAGGTAAAAGCTCTTTGGCTTTTGAAACCCTTTTTGCCGAAGGCCAAAGACATTATACTCAAACTCTTTCCAACTATGCCCGGCAGTATATTCAGGAGCTTCCTAAACCTCTTGTAAAATACATTAACAATATACCCCCCGCTTTGGCTTTGGAACAAAAAAACTCTGTGCGTTCCTCCCGTCCTACAGTAGCCACTTTGACGGAGCTGGCGGATTTTTTACGATTGCTATTTACTCACCTGGGTCAGGTTGTCTGCCCTGAACATCAACAAACCCTCTCCGCTTACTCCCCTCATCAGGCGGCAAAAAAAATAAAAGAAATATTCGGAGAAAAAAAAGGAATGATATCTGTTCCCGTCCACCCGGCTATGTCCGGTCTTTCCTCTTCGGCCCTTAAAAAAAAACTGATGCAGGAAGGTTTTTATCGAATATGGTGGCAGGATGCGAGAAAAAAAAATCAGTTCCCCGTTATTCATGATCTCAGTTCTTTCCAAAAAAGCCTGCCAAAAAAAGAAATTTATATTGTCCTGGATCGTCTTGTTTTTAAAGACCCCGGTCGGTTAACAGACTCTTTAAAAACCGCTTATAAAATATTTCTTCAATATAATAAAACACAGACGACAGGCAAAGCGGTGGTAACCGGTATTCAAAGTGGCAGCCTTGTTTTCAGTCAGATCCCTTGTTGTCCGGTGTGTTCTTATCGGTTTCCCTTCTTTCCTCTGCAAACCTCTTTTTTTAACTTTAATTCTTCTTTAGGTGCTTGTACGGCTTGCCGGGGGTTTGGAAACCATCTCACTTTGGATGAAAAAAAAATAGTGCCTCAACCTAAAAAATCTCTCGCTGAAGGGGCTTTAGTACCCTTTACCATGCCCTCTACTTCCGCTGAATTAAGAAGCTTAAAACAATTTTGTCGAAGGCAGGGTATTGATATGCACTGTCCTTGGGAAAAACTGCCTTCTTCTCAAAAAAAGAAAATATGGAAAGGGTCTTCTCAGTTTATAGGGGTGGAAGGTTTTTTTAATTACCTGGAAACAAAGAAATATAAAATGCATGTTCGTGTTTTGCTGGCTCGATATAAAAGTCCCACGATTTGCCGGAAATGCCATGGAGCCAGATTTAAAACAGAGGTTTTACAGGTTTTTTTTAGAAATAAAAATCTGCCGGATATGCTTTCTATGGATATAGGTACCCTAAGACAGTTTTTTCAAAAACTTTCTCTTACGCCGGTGGAAAAGAAAAAAGCCGGAGAGATTGTTCAGAAAATCTCATATATTCTGGAAGGCTTATGCGATATAGGCCTGGATTACCTTAAGTTAAATCGGCCAGTTAAAACTCTTTCCAGTGGGGAGTTTCAAAGATTGAACTTGGTTCATCAACTGGGTTTGGATCTGTCTCAGGTTTTATATGTACTGGATGAGCCCACGGTAGGACTTCATTCCCGAGACAGCCTGCGCTTAATTCATCTATTGAAAAAACTTAAGCTAAAAGGAAATACCTTGGTGGTGGTGGAACACGACCCGGATGTGATCAGGCAGGCTTCTTTTATCGTGGAGCTGGGACCGGGATCGGGACATAAGGGAGGTAAGCTGGTTTTTTCCGGAAGAAAAGCGGATTTTTTAAAATATTCACCTTCATTAACCAGATCTTATCTTATGGATAAGAAGCGAACGGGAAAAATAACATCCGTGAAATCAGTGAATCCTAAAGATTATAAATATTTTTTGGAAATATCCGATTGTAAAGCACATAACTTAAAGAATGTTCACTTGAAGGTGCCTCTTAATCGTTTGGTGACAGTGACAGGAGTCAGCGGTTCCGGCAAATCCACCCTGGTTAGTCAAACTTTGTACCCAGCCATGGCGCGGGCCTTGGGAAAAAAAGTTTTGGAAGGTCATCCCTATAAAAATTTAAAAGGGATGGAGTATTTGCGGCAGGTGGTGTGTATTGATTCTTCTCCTGTAGAGAAAACCAAAAGGAGTCTTCCCGTAACTTATTTAAAAATCTACGATCAGATCAGAACAGTCCTGGCAAATTACTTTAATAGACAAGGAATTTCTGATGTCAGGCCTGGCCTGTTTAGCCTTAATGTGGAAGGAGGACGTTGCTCCCTTTGTAAAGGGCTGGGATATCAGGAAATAGAAATGGTGTTTATGGATCCCGTTCGTATTCCCTGTGAAGAATGCAAAGGTAAAAGGTTTAAATCGGAAATTTTGGATTTAAAATGGAAAAATAAGAACATTCATCAAATATTGAGTATGACAGTGGCGGAAGCTTCTGAGCTTTTTGTTTCCTTCCCCTCTATATGGAAGCCTCTTTCCCTCTTGAAAAAAGTGGGTTTGGATTATCTGGTACTGGGCCAGCATCTATCCACTTTATCAGGAGGGGAATCCCAGCGACTTAAACTGGCTCGCGAATTTTTAAACAGTCATTTAAAAAATACACTTTATATTTTAGATGAACCAACAATTGGACTTCATTTTCAGGAAGTGGAACTGTTGCTGGCCTTGCTGAAAGAACTGGTGAACAAGGGCAGTAGCGTTTTGCTTATAGAGCATAACCTGGACCTGATTCGTCAGTCTGACTACCTGATTGATATAGGGCCGGAAGCGGGACCCAAAGGAGGACAGATCATCGCTCAAGGCTCACCCGTCCAGCTGGCCCTTAATTCCGTGGGTTTTACAGCCTCTCTATTGAGAAAAGAAGGGAAGAGTACTTAAATTATTGATATAAAAAGAATTTTTTACCTTCTTTTTTACTTCTCTTTTTCTTTATTTTATTTTATTTTACCGGTTCTACTTGACAAATATCTACAAGCTTTCAACTTGATGACGACTTAGATTATATACCAAAGAAAATAAAAGATTTTTTAATTAAATTCTTTTTAAGAAAGGAGATCTATTATGGATATTAACATTCGTCCTCTACATGATCGTATTATTGTAAAACGCCTTCCGGAAGAGGAAAAAACATCTGGAGGTATTATTATTCCTGATACAGCAAAAGAAAAACCCCAGAGAGGAAAAGTGGTCTCCACAGGTCAGGGGCGCACAACAGATGATGGAAAACGTCTGCCCATGGAAGTGAAACCGGGGGACGAAGTGTTGTTTGGAAAGTACTCTGGCACCGAATTTAAAGTGGGCAGTGAGGAACTTTTAATGATGAGAGAAGATGATATTTACGGGGTTGTTAATTAATTTTATATTTTAAAACTTATATTAAATAAAACAAGGGGGAGAATATAATGAGCAAACAATTGCGTTTTAAAGAGCAGGCGAGAGATTCCATTGCTCGCGGAGTGAATGTACTGGCAGATGCTGTAAAGGTGACTTTGGGTCCAAGAGGAAGAAATGTAGCTATTGAAAAATCTTTTGGGGCTCCTGTGATTACCAAAGACGGTGTTACCGTGGCGAAGGAAGTGGAGCTTAAAAATAAGTTTGAAAATATGGGCGCCCAGATGGTTAAAGAGGTGGCCAGTAAAACCAATGATGAAGCCGGAGATGGCACCACCAGTGCCACTGTTTTGGCTCAGGCTATTTACTGTGAGGGTTTGAAGTATATTACAGCTCATCATAACCCCACTCAAATAAAAAAAGGTATTGATAAGGCAGTAGAAGCGGTTGCATCTGAACTGAAAAAATGGGCCAGTCCGGTTAAAGGGAAAATGGAAATTGCTCAAGTGGGGACTATCTCTGCCAACAACGATAAGGAAATTGGAGATATTATCGCTCAGGCGATGGAAAAAGTAGGTCAGGAGGGAGTGATCACAGTAGAGGAAAGTAAAACCTCTTTAACCGAGTTGGATGTAGTTGAAGGGATGCAGTTTGATAGAGGTTATTTATCCCCTTATTTTGTAACGAATGCGGAAAGAATGGAAGTGGTGCTGGAGGATTGTTTTCTGCTTATTTACGATAAAAAAATCAGTTCCATGAAAAATGTAATAAAAGCTCTGGAGGGAGTGGCTCAAGCCGGAAAACCTCTCTTGATTCTTGCGGAAGATGTGGAAGGGGAAGCTTTGGCTACCCTGGTGGTGAATAAACTAAGAGGTACATTGCAAGTGGCGGCAGTTAAGGCTCCCGGTTTTGGCGATCGCAGGAAGGCTATGTTGGAGGATATTGCTGTTTTAACCGGTACGAGGGTGGTTAGTGAAGATGCCGGAGATAAATTAGAGAATGTAGTAGTAGATAATCTGGGTAAGGCGAAAAGAGTTGTTATTGATAAAGATAATACAACCATTATTGATGGCGCAGGGAAAAAAGAGGAAATTTCCGCCCGTGTTTCACAAATTAAAGCACAAGCTGAGGACAGCACCAGTGATTATGATAAGGAAAAGTTGCAGGAAAGATTGGCCAAGTTAACAGGTGGGGTGGCTGTTATTCATGTAGGAGCTCCCTCTGAAGTGGAGATGAAAGAGAAAAAAGCCCGTGTGGAAGATGCTTTAAATTCCACCCGTGCGGCCGTAGAAGAAGGTATCGTTCCCGGAGGAGGAGTGGCTTTGTTAAAAGCCTCTCAAGTACTGGATAATTTGAAAGTAAGTGAAGAAGAGCGTTTTGGTCTTAACATCGTGAAAAAAGCCTGTGAAGCTCCCATTCGTCAAATTGCCTCCAATGCCGGTTTGGATGGAGCCATTGTTTTACATAAAGTAATGGATTCACAGAAAGATCAGGCCTTTGGTTATAATGCTTTAACCGGGACATATGAAGACCTGCAAAAAGCCGGAGTGATTGATCCTAAAAAGGTCGTTCGTTGTGCTCTGGAGTATGCCGCTTCTGTTGCCTCTTTAATGCTCACTACAGAGACGATGATAGCGGAGGAGCCGAAGAAAGAAGATCCCGCTCCAGCAGGGGGTGGAGCTCCTGGCATGGGTATGGGTGGCGGAATGCCTATGATGTAAGTAAAGTAATTAGTATCTCAATCTCAAAGGGGTCTCTTTAGTGAGGCCTCTTTTTTTTAAAAGTCTTTAAAAAGCCCATTTTTTTGTATTTTAACTTTTTATTATTTAAGCTTTTGCCGATACTTTTGGTATGAGAAACGGTGTTCGTATCTTTATTGTTGAAGATGCCCTCTTTTTACAGGAAATGCTTTGCCATCTTTTTACCAAAGCGGGAATGGATGTGGTGGGTACAGCTTCTTCCGCCCGGGACGCTTTTTTTCAAATTGGATCTTTGAAACCGGATCTGATATGGGTGGATTTGGTTTTGCCCGGTGGACAAAATGGTATTACTTTAATAGATAAAATTAAACAGTTTTACCCTGAAATGACGGTTATTGCTTGTTCCAGTTTGCAGCAAAAACAGGTTCAACGGCAAAGGGAAAGGACCGGAATCACACACTTTATAAATAAACCTTTTAAAAGTGATGAGATTTTGGAAATGGTTTCTTCTGCAATGAAACAAGAACAACAAAAAGAAATGGTTGCCTGATGATAGTTGTAAGTGGTTTTTTCATTCGTTTTTTGCTTTTTTGGTTTAAGGTTATATGCTCTTGTCTGTTTGTCATTGTTCTTCAAGTGCAGGTGGGACCGGATAAGAGTCTGGAAGAATGGATTGAATACGGTCTGCGAAACTCTGCTGTTAGCCGCTACTTAAGAGGAAGTGCTACAGCAGGAGCAAGGGTATTAAATAAAAAATTTCCACAGTTTAAGGGTTTAACGAAAAATAAAGTGATAAAAAACAACTCTGTTATGGAGTTTCATTCCGGACTTCTCCGTCAGGCGGAGGAGGCTTTTGATAATTACGATATCAATGAAAATCAGCGCCGACCCTCCTCTAAATAAATGCTTTTGTTGCACTCTTCATTTAGTAGCAAGGCTTTAGGCCAAGTTATACCACTCAAATAGTAAAGATTTTTTGTATATTTCCGAAATAAATAATTATGAAAATAGTCCTTTCTTTTTTATTCTTTTTTTTATTTCTTTCCTCTTGTAGTCGTATTGGTTTTTATACTGGAGAAAACTCTCCACATGACCTTGAAATTGACTATAAATTTAATTCTACTCTCGAAGAATGTGATCCAAACGATAAAGGCTGTGTGGATAATGTGCAACACACTCCCTTTTTAAAAGGTGTGAGAGAAAATCAACCCGGTCATTTGACTGAATATTTTGAAATTTCCATGAGGAATGAACTGGAGATCCTGTTCATATTGGATGTGTCTGATTCCATGAATGATAATTTGACAGAAACCGGAAAAAATATGGAAGCTTTATTGTCCCATATTCAGGATAAAGACTGGAGAATGGCTTTTACCACAGCCGATCATGGAGATCATGGGGATCATGATCAAAAAGCGTCGGAGAGGTGGGAACACTATCAGGGCTCATTGCCCAGATTTGGGAAATTGATGAAATTAGAGCAACAGGGAAGAGTTTTGAATCAGTTTGTTTTAGATCAAAACACCTCCGGATATAAGCAGATTTTTAAAGATACCCTTACTCGCGGTTCCGAATGTAACCTGCCTCCCTACTGTCAGGGAAACAATGAACAGCCTTTACGGGCTCTCAAAGCAACTATTAACCGTTATCAAACTGATTCACAGAATAAAAATTTTTTTGAATCCGGTGTGGACACAGTAGCCTTAATCATTACAGATGAAGATGAGAGAAGAAATGATGCTCAAGGTGCAACGAAGGCGGAAGATGTGATGGCCACTTATGAACGGGTATTTACAAACCAAAGAAAAAGGCTATTTGGTTTTAGTGTCAGTATTCAGGATGAAAAGTGTTACAGAGATGAAGTAGGTGGACTATTTTCTAGTGGGGCCGCTTACGGACATATTGTGGGGCGTTTGGCTGAATTGACAGGAGGTCGTAATGTATCCCTTTGCTCAAGAAACTATGGTTCATCTTTGACGGATATATCAAAAGTGACACGATCATTAGTTCAATCTTTGGTTTTACAGAAAATATTTTATATTCCTGAAACAGTGAAAGTTTCTCTATCTCCTCCCCAACCTCATGTCTCCTGGAAACTGTATGGAAGAAAAATAGTCTTTTCTGATGATATTCAGGAAGGCACAAAAATAACTGTCAGTTACCAATACGAATAAGTTCCCTACTTCGGTCCTGGATAATCCGGTAAAGCACTTTTATTTTCCTTTTATTTCATTTAACTTATTTATAGAGATACGGAGAATTGTATTTTGAAAGCTATAAAATTATTTGCTGTTTTTTGTGTTTTGTTTTCTTCTTCTTGTAGAAATCAAGTTGAATTCTTACTGGATGATGAAGAAAAAAATAAAAAAACGAATTCCTGTATAATAAAAAAGGTGGAAGGTCAGGATGTCTGTGTAGAACAAAGAGTGGAAACTTTTTATATAGGAAACCTGCACGACAGATTTGTTGATTTTTTATTTATTTTAGATGTTTCTCCTTCCATGGAGGATGATTTGGCTCGTTTAGGCCAGGGATTTGAAGACCTTATATCTCAAATTAAAGGCAGTAACTGGCAAATGGCTTTTACCACAGCCGATCATGGAGATCATAATTATGGAGAGGAGCTTGAATCCGGTAAAAAAATATTTCCACAGCAGAAATGGGAAGACTATCAGGGGGATAAACCTTATTTTGGGCATTTTATGCACCTGGAATATCAGGGTGAGAAATTACCGCAAACGGTTTTGAATCCGCAAACACCGGATTATGTGAATGTCTTTAAAGACACTATAACACGGGATAAGGATGAAGATTGCTTGCTCGCTCCTTATTGCCAGGGTTCTTTGGAGCAACCCTTAAGGGTGTTGAACTCCGGTATAGAGCGTTTGGCTCAAGCTGAATCTGATTCATCAATGCTTAAAAATTCGGAGGTTCTGGTAAGTTTTATTGTTACAGATGAGGATGAAAGATTGGAAGACCAGGATCATGCTACAACAGCAGAGGAAGTATTAAACAATTTTAAAAAAAGATTTCCTGAAAAATCTTTTCATGTTTTTACTTTGTTGATTCAGGATGAAGAATGCCTTGTTCAACAAAAGAAATATTCTCCTCAGTCTGTATATGGAGAAAAGATTTCTGAATTGGCAAAAATGACAAATGGTAAAAACATCTCTCTTTGTGAAGAAAACTATGGACCTCCTCTGCAGGAAGCGTCTGCTCTTTTAAGAAGTTTGATAGAGAGTGTTGAGTTAAAAGAAGAACCCGTTTTAAAAGCGGAAATCAAAGTGGAGTTTGTAAAGGGCAAAAGCCAGGAAAATTGGGACACTGTCGGGAAAAAGCTTGTTTTTAAAGAGTTTTTAACTCCCGACTCGGAAATCAAAGTGTCCTATTTTGTGAAATCAAAGTAAAAACCTGTCCAGGATCTATGTGGTTTTTCTATGAATCTCACTGCTAAACATAAAAATTATTGAGAAAATAAAAGATTGGCCGATATAATTACAAGGAAAGGAGTAAAATATGGAAAATATATATCGTGCATTGATAATCTCTTCTTTGTCTTTTTTGTCCTTTGGTTTGCTTGCAAGCGTAGGGTCTGTGGACGACAGTTATAGCCAAAAATCAGCCGCTTGTGAAAATGCTCCTGAAAGTGCAGATAAATCAGTCAGTAGAGACATAAATCCGGCTAATGTTTTAGCGAACCTTGGTTCTCTGGTTGATTCCCGTCGGAATGAGAAATCCAGGGGTTCTGGCGATGCTGTTCAGTGAGAAATAAGGATTAAATCTCAAAAAAACCGCTGTTTTTTGTAAAAAATGCATAAAAAGTCCTGTTTCTTTCTGGACATAGAGCCTGTTTTTTATAATAACTAAGTCAATTCACTTAACTTAAAAAGGAGCAAGAAATGTCTTTAATTATTGTAAAAAAAACAAAAGATTTATTTAAAACTCGTGGTTTAAAAACTTCTGATGAAGCTATTCAGGCCTTAAATGTGGAATTTGAGAAAATCTGTCAAAAAGCAGCTGACAATGTTTTAGCCAACAAGCTTAAAACAGTAAAGGGAGCTCATGTGCCCAAAATTAGCCTGCACCTGAGTTCTTCTGCCTTGGATGAGTAATTTAGCTTAGATTAAAAGAAAATCTATTTTTAATCGGTTATTTAGTTGATACGCTACTTAATGGAGGCATCATGAGGCAGTTTATTAGTACATTACTTATCTTCTGTTTGGTTTTACTCAGTGGCTGTGCCACCACCTTAACCGGGGCCCAACACTGTGCCCTGGTGGGAGAGGTAAGGGATACAGGAGAAAAGAGAGCCTCTATTAAAAGTGGCGATAAGAATCAGGAATTGCAGTTACAGGTCAGTGGACAGAGTTCATTTACAGCAGGTGGATTTGGGGCTTTTGCCTGTCGCCCTCCTGAAACGGATGAAGAAAAAGCCATGGTGGAAAAGGTTCGCCCTGAAGCGGAAAGAATCAAAACAAACAATGCTATAAAATTATGGGGTGGAACTATTGGGGCTACTGTACTCCTAACAGGAATTCTCCTCCTTTTTATGCCGAGTTATGATCGTGATTAATTAGTAAAATAATTCTTCTTTAGTTAACTTTTTATTTTCTTTTGAAAAGATTCCCAACTTAAAACCGGAATATTTAATTTCTGAGCTTGTTTTTCTTTTTGAGATGAAGCGCCCCTTTTATTACCCTGAAGTAAAAATTCGGTATTTTTATTTACAACACTTTGTACTTTTCCCCCTAAGGAAGTGATGAGTTTTTCCACCTCAGAGCGATTTTGAGGAAGGCTCCCGGTAATAGCTATTTTTTTTCCTGAAAACACCTGTTGAGTGTTTGTCTCTTTTGGTTTTTCAATTTGGACACCTGATTTAAACAAAAGATTTATTTCTTTTCTAAAATCTTTTTTTGAAAAACTCTCTCTGACGGATCGGGCAACCACTTCTCCGATATCTGGTATCTCTTTTAACTCTTCTTCTGTGGCTTGAGCAATGAGGTTGAGCATGGGATGAACCAGCTTGTTGGCAGCAGCCTGTTTTTCTTTTTTTCTTTTGGAAATTCCCGTATCTCCTGTTGAATTCAATTGATAAGTGTCATCCAGAAGGGAAAGTTGCGAGATATCTTTGTATTTCTTTTTGCGCTTTTTCGTTTTATCATGACTCTTGTTAAGAAAGAATTGGCTTATATTGTAAGCTGTTTGTTCCCCTATATGGCGAATACCCAGGGCAAAAAGAAAAGTGGAAAGCTTTGTTTCTTTACTCGTTTCAATATTATCCAGAATACGCTGACTGGATTTCTCTCCCATTCCTTCCAACTTTAAAAGATCTTCTTTTTTTAAATTGTAAATATCTGAAAATTTTTTAATTAAGCCTTCCTTATAAAGTCGCTCCATGATTTTTTTTCCCAAAGACTCAATGTTCATGGCTTTTTTGGAGGTAAAGTGAATTAAGGATTGTAAAATGACAGAAGGACACAAAGCATTTATACAAAACACCATGTCACCAATGATTTTTACTCTTGATGAGCAAGCCGGACATTTTTTGGGCATCCTGAAAACTCGGCTGCCTTTTTTCCTTTTGGAACGATTGACCTGAGTAATTTCCGGAATTACATCTCCGGCTCTTCCCACTATCACCGCATCCCCTATTCGGACATCTTTTTTTGATATTTCCGACTGATTATGTAATGTTGCATGGGTAATAGTAACCCCTCCCACTGGTATGGGTTTTAAATGGGCTACAGGAGTAAGTACTCCCGTTCGTCCCACCTGAATGGAAATATCCTGGACATAGGTTTCCCCTCTTTCCGGTTCAAATTTGGCCGCCCGGGCCCAACGGGGGGAGCGACTGACAAAACCCATTTTTTCCTGTTGGGAAAAAGTATTTACTTTTATAACAATGCCGTCTGTTTCGTAGGGTAGTTTATGTTTTATTTTTTCTATAATATGGAAGTACTCTAAAATTTCGGTTTGACTTTTGCAAAGAGTGCAAGCGGCAAATACTTTATTCTTGTTTTTTGTTTTAAGAGACTTAAAGCTTGTAACAGGCAGTACAGGTAGCCCGGCTTTTTCTATTGTATGTAAAAAATCACTTTGGCTTTTTAAATTGATCCCTTTGAGGATACCTGGAGAATGGGCGGAAAATTTCAGTGGTCGGCGGGCCGTAACGGAAGGGTCCAATTGGCGAAGACTTCCCGCCGCCATATTTCTAGGGTTGGCAAAATGACTCAATCCCTGCTCAGTCTGTTGTTGATTTATTTTCTCAAAATCTTTTTTTAATATAATGACCTCCCCTCTTATTTCCAAAAAATCTGAGGTGATAGGAAGAGAAAGTGGTATGGATCGAATAGTTTTAATATTTTCCAATACATTTTCCCCTATATTTCCGTCTCCCCGGGTAAGAGCCTGTATCAACTGGCCTTTCTCATAAAGTAAATTAACAGCCACTCCATCCAGTTTCGGTTCCAGGAGGAAGTCTATGGATTGAGAATTCAGGGTTTTTAATGTTTTTTCATAAAAGGAGATGATTTCATCTTCGTTATAGGTATTTTGCAAAGAAAGCATGGGCTTTTTATGAAAGCCTTTTTCAAAGTGTGAAAGAACTTTTCCCGGTACCCTTTGGGTGGGGGAGTCAGGGGTGATAAGGGATGGATACTGCTTTTCCAGCTTTACCAATTTATTGAAAAGCCGGTCGTACTCATAATCGCTGATCTCCGGTCGGTCGAGGTTGTAATAACGATGATCGTGTTTGCGAATAGTTTTAATTAATTTGCTGTACTCCGGTGTAGGGGGCTTTTTCTTTTTATGTTGCCTTGGTTTTTGTTTTCCTGCTTTTAATGACTTTTTTAATTTTTTCATAATAAATAAAAGGAGTAATTATGTTACATAAAGAGCTTCTTAACTGAATAGTGATGGGGGCTGTATGGGTTTTAACCTTTCAACTGCTTGTTGTCTTACTTCGGTTAAGAGAGCTTCCTTTGGAGTTCGTAAAAGTTATACCTTTTAAAGGTATTATATTTGTACTGTAATAAAAAGCAAGTTTTTAACTTACTTTGCTTTGGATAAAAGCGGGCTGTTTGAGTGCGGTGAGGAGATTGTAAGGCAGAAACGGATGTAAGGTTAAATGAAGAAAAGTGTAATATCTGAGCTTAAAAAAGATTTTGGAAACGTTAATCTGGTTTGAAAACTTTTATCTTTCAAGGTACTCTTCTTGTGTTTAAAGAAGTTATTATTCTCAAAATAAAATAATGTAAAAGTTTTAAAATCTGAATTGGAAATGCAATAAAAGGGGTGTGTATGAATAAAGAAGACTTGATAAAAACAGCCAGATTGGCCCGCCTTAGATTATCTGAAGAAGAGATGTTGACTTTTACCAGTCAACTGGAAATCGTGTTTAAATACTTTAATCACATTTCCTCTGTTAATACTCAGGGGGTGGATCCTCTGGTACATCCTTTGGGTGATATTGAACCATCTGCTCCACTGAGAGAGGATCAGGCTCAGGATGTGCAAAATAAAAGGGAGTTGTTGGAATTGGCCCCTCAACGCTTGGGTAACGAATATAAAGTACCGCCAGTAGTGGAATAAGATGGACCTGCTTGACTCTAAAATAGAAAATCTTGTGTCTTTTATTCGGGATAAAGAAATTTCTGTCTCGGAATTGTGTCAATTTTACCTGGATCGGATTGAAAAATTTAATGGGGAATTAAATGCTGTATTGACAATAAACTTTCATGCTCTTCGTAGAGCAAAATATATAGATGAGAATTTTAGTCGGTATAAAGATCGACCGCTGGTTGGTATTCCCATTTTATTAAAGGATGTGTTTTGTGTGGAAAAAATGAAAACCACGGCCGGATCATTGATGCTTGAAGACTTTACTTCTCCTTATTCCGCGGAAGTGGTGCAGCGCTTGGAGAAAGCGGGAGCCATTATTCTGGGTAAGTGTAATCAAGATGAATTCGCTATGGGAAACAGTAATGAAAACTCTGCTTTTGGACCTGTACTTAATCCTTGGGATAAACAGTTTGTTCCCGGAGGCTCGAGCGGAGGATCTGCGGCAGCTGTGTCAGCGGGGCTTTGTGCTGCCTCTATTGGTACGGATACGGGAGGATCTGTTCGTCAACCCTCTTCCTTCTGTAACGTTGTAGGAGTAAAGCCAACTTATGGACGAGTCAGTCGTTACGGCATGATAGCCTACGCTTCCAGTCTGGATCAGGCTGGGCCTATAACGATGTATGTGGAAGATAGTACTCTTATATTGGAAGTCATTTCCGGAAGAGATGGAAAAGATAGTACTTCTTCTCAAAAAGAGGTGCCAAAATGGTCTTTTAACCGGAACCCAAGAAAGGGAAATATTAAAAACTTAAAAGTGGGGTGGTTAAACAGGAAATACATAGAAAAATCCTGTTCTTTAGAAGTAATGCAAACTCTGGAAAAAGTGGAAAAGTTTTTGCAATCTTGTGGCGCCGTTATGCAGGATGTTTCTTTGCCGCTTATGGAGATGTCCGTTCCGGTGTATTATCTGGTATCCACCAGTGAGGCTTCCAGTAATTTAGCTCGCTATGATGGTGTCCGTTATGGTTATCGATTTGATTTTCAAGGCAACACCCCAAATAGTTTAGAGGAGTTTTACAGTCGAAATCGGGGGATGGGTTTTGGTCATGAAGTTAAAAGAAGAATTATTATGGGAACTTATTGCCTTTCCAGTGGTTATTACGATGAATATTATAATAAAGCCTCTCAAATTCGCCGGCAGATCAGAGATCAGTTTTTAGACGCGTTTTCCGGAGTTTCTTTATTAATAGCCCCTGTTTCTTCATCTACACCTTTTAAGTTAGGAGAAAATCCAGCTGGTTCTCTTGATTCTTATCTTGTGGATAGTTTTACTGTTTCCGCTAATCTGGCTGGCCTTCCTGCCTTGTCCGTGCCGGCAGGGTTTTCTCCCCTTAATGGTCTTCCAATAGGTGTGCAATTGATAGCTCCTCATTTTGATGAACAAACTCTTTTTGATGTAGCTTCTCTTATTCAGAATGAAATGAAAGCGGCGGGAAAAAGACCGGATGTCTTTCTGACGAAAGGGGGATAATTCTTTGAAGAAAAAAAGCCAACACAGTCAGCCTGCAAAAATCTTGGATTCGTCTTGTGAGTGGAAAACAGTTATTGGTTTGGAAGTACATGCCCAGCTTTTAACAAAAAGTAAATTGTTTTCCTCTGAATCTTCCCGCTTTGTGGAAGCGGAAAATGAACATATCCATCCTGTGAGTATTGGTTTGCCCGGCACTTTGCCCGTTTTAAATAACAAAGCTTTGGAATATTCTGTACAAGTGGGATTGGCTTTGAATTGCCGGATTAATCAAAAATCCGTGTTTGCCCGTAAGAACTATTTTTATCCGGACCTTCCTAAAGGATACCAGATCTCACAGTATGAAAAACCGGTGTGTGAAGATGGATATGTGGAGTTTGAATATGATGGAATGAGAAAAAAAGTGCGCATTCAAAGAGTGCACATGGAAGAGGATGCGGGGAGGTTTCATCATAAAGGGCACTGTTCTTTGGTGAACTTTAATCGGGCGGGAGTGCCTTTGGTGGAGATCGTTTCCAGACCGGATATAAACTCTCCGGCTGAGGCCGCAGAGATGGTTCGCTCTATAAGGAAAATTTTGAAATATTTAAAGGTCTGTGACGGTAATTTGGAAGAGGGCTCTTTACGCTGTGACTGTAATGTGAGTGTACAGAAAGTATCAGACAGTCGGCCGGGCACCCGTACGGAATTAAAAAATCTTAATTCGTTTAAATTTATTGAAAAAGCGATTGAATATGAAGTTAAGAGGCAGATTCATGTATTAGAGGAAGGGGATAAGGTTGTGCAAGAGACCCGGCTCTATGATTCTGCTAAAAATAAAACCTTTCCACTTCGTTCAAAAGAGGAGGCAAGTGATTATCGTTATTTCCCTGACCCTGATCTGAGACCGGTCATTTTATCCAAACAATGGATTGAAGAGCAGAGAAAAAAAATACCGGAGCTTTTTCTTCCAAAATCCGATCGCTTTCGAAAACAATATGGTTTATCTTTAAAAGAATCTTTTTTAATTACTGAAGAGAAATCGCGTGCTGATTATTTTGAGAAAATGGTCAGTGTAAAAGCTTCACCTAAACTGTCCGCTAATTGGCTTATTAATGAGGTGTTGGCTCGTCTCAATGAGAATAAAGTGCAAAATATTGATGATTGCCCTGTTTCTCCTGAAAATCTGGGAGAAATGCTGCAGATGATTGAAAGAAAGGAAATTTCCGGAAAGATGGGGAAGAGGGTGTTTGCCAAAATGTGGGAAACAAAAAAAAATCCAAAGGAAATTGTGGAACAGGAAGGATTAAAAAGGATTGATGATGCAGAAACTCTGTCAAAGATGGTGGATGAGGTAATAAAGAAGTTTCCAAGACAGATGGAGGACTATAGAAATGGAAAGGAAAAAATTTTTGGTTTTTTTGTTGGAGAAATTATGAAGTCCTGTAAAGGTCAGGCGGACCCGCAACAATTGAATAGAATTTTAAAGGAGAAACTCAAAACTTGATAGTGGCTGCAATAGATATTGGTTCTAATACTTCTTTACTTCTGATAGCCCGCCTTTCAGATAGGCCCGGCCAGACACCGGATATATTGGAAGATCAGTTATTTTTTACTCGTTTGGCAGAAGGATTTTCAAAACAAAAAAAAATTCAAAATCAAGCCTTGGAAAGACAAGGTGTTTTTTTTAAAAAAGCCCGGGAAATTCTTGAGCGGTACTCAGTGAAACGGATAAAGTGTGTTGCCACAGCGGCGGCGCGGGAAGCTCAAAACTCATATCAATTGATCGCCGTAGGAAAGCAATATGGTTTTTCCATTGATATTATTTCAGAAGAAGAGGAAGCCAGAATCAGTCGTAAGGGGGCTTTATTTCAGCTGCCTGTAAATAGTGAATTTGTTGTTGTATTGGATATTGGAGGAGCTTCTACAGAGGTGAGTAAAGCTCAGCAGTTTTTTAGTTTACCTATAGGTTCAGTGAATTTGACAGAACAGTTCTTACATAGTGATCCGCCGGGGAAGGACGAAATATTTTCTCTTATGAAAAAAATAAAAAGTGAAATAGAGTCAATCCCTTTTTCTTTATCAAAAGAACTTACTTTAGTGGCTACAGCCGGAACACCCACTACCTTAGCGGCCTTAAAAAAGAAAACGGAGAAGGAGAAATTAGATGAATTACATGGGGAAAAACTCAGTATTGAACAAGTTCATCTCTGGTGGGAGTATCTCTTTAACCTGTCTGTTGAAAAAAGAAAAAATCTTAAGGGTATGCCGTTTTATCGTGCTGATGTTATGCCGGCCGGTTTAAGCATATTGAAACAAGTGATGCATCAGTTTCAGTGGAATGAATGCATTGTTTCAATAACAGGGCTTCGATATGGCTTATTATGTCAATTTTAAAGAAGCTAACCTATAGTCCAGATTATGGACTTCTGTATTGGACTTTGTACTTCAGTCTTGGTTCAATTTAATCAGTTAAACGATTTAACTTGAGAGGCAGAATAATCTATTAAAAGTTTAATTAATAGTGAACTGCCAAAGCAAAAGTGTATTTAACAACTATGATAAAACAGCTTGTATTTACCTTATTTCTCCTGTTCTCTTTATCTCTTTTCTCTTCTTGCAGTATTTTTGGAGGGGGTGACTCTGAAGAGAGTGCTGAAGGAGAAGATTATTATTCTGAAGAGGAGATGGATGGAGAGCAAACAGAAGAGGGAGAAGAGGGGGAAGAGGGAGAAGAAGCACAGTATGAAGAGAGCCAGGAAGAGGAGTATGGAGATGAAGAGGATGTGTACTATATAGATGAGGAAGATGAGGATATTTTAGAGGCGGAGGAAGGGGAGAGTATTGAAATAGATGATACATCTGTTGCTGATACAGGTGAGAACTATGAAAGTGGTGAATCATCTCCTTCATTTTTTTCTGATCAAAGCACTCCTTCTGTGCCAGCGGCCACTCCGGCTGCTAAAAAAGGGTGGATTCCTTATAAAAAGATAAAGAGCCGGGCTTATAATGCAGCGGGGTTTGTCGTTAATGCTGTCTACATTGCTCGACCGGGAGAAGATATCCAAAGTATCAGTAACACCATTTTTGGTTCTGATCAGGTTAGTCAACTGTATGCTATTAATCCTCATATAAAAGCAAGAAGTGTGAAAGTAGGAGATAAAATTTATTATCAGTCTCCTCATCGTCCTCAGGATTCCAGTCAGCTGCTTTTTTATTTCGAAGATAGGGGTATTCAACCCAGTTATCATCAGATTCAGGCAGGTGAAAATATTCGTACGATCGCTTCACAATTGCTAGGACATGCAGAAAGCTGGAAAGAGGTTTGGGCGACAAATCCTGATTTACAGTCTAAAGGAAAATTAGATCAACCTATGACCATTAAATACTGGCCAGGAGGTAAAGGAACGGAACCGGCACTACCTCCACCACCACAGCCGGAACAGCCAGTGGCGCAACAGGAAGAGCAAACTCCCTCCTTCCCTCCGACAGAAGAAGGTGTAGACTCTTCTCCGTCTATGGGAGGAACACAGGAACCGGAGCTGCCGGAAGAAGCTGAAGAAAACCCTCCTTTGCCTCCTTCTCCACAGGAAGAAAGTGCCATACCTTCTGAACCCTCAGAAGGAGATAAAAACCGTAGTGGCTTTTCTCAGGTGGATATGGCTTTAGCGGGCGTTTTAGCTTTGGTGGCTTTGATTTGCGCTTTTATAATTATTAAAAAGAGAATGAATAAAAAGAAGGATTTTGATTATACTGCCGCTAATTTCGAGATTGACGAATAAAAATCCAGCTAAAAACAGATATTATTTTATTGTTCCGGTTTAGAAAAATCATAGTATAAATATAGTCATTATAAGGACTTAAGTTATTAAAAACACTTGTTAAAATAATTTTTTAATAACATGGTTTTTATTTAAAAATATATTTCTGTTTGACAGATAAAACTTTAAACAGATATTATTTTATAGTTACCTTAATATCTTTAGTTTTAATCATTCATTTGTGTTCTAATAAAGAGGTTATACTTAATAAAGTTAATTAAGGAAGGCAAAAAGGTGTCTGTCTTCTTCTGAATTTAATCAATAATCAAAATAAGTATGAGTAATTCTGAAATAGATAAAAATAATAAGGTGTATTCCTCCAAAAAAGGCGGAGAGAGCTTTTCTTCCAATGAAAGAAAGAGCAATCGCCGGTCGACTTCCCGTTCCCGGCAACGGTATCGGGGTAGTAACCATCATGGAAATGGAAATAATGGTGGTGGAAATGGCAATGGAAATAAGGAAAATATTCGTTCCCATTCCCGCTCCTTTCGTGAAGATACTTCTCCTCATTTAAGTCCAGAAGTGGATTTGTCTGATATCAATTTAACAGAGGAGGAAAGAAAAGATCTGGATTTTAAAAACCTGAGATCAAAAGATATCAGAGAAGTAATGGGCTTAGCCCATAAACTTAAAATTGAAAGTCCTTCTGGTATGAAAAGACAGGATATGGTCTTTGAGATATTAAAAAGGGCCGCTCAGTTGGAAGATATCTACGGAGGGGGAGTATTAGAGATATTGCCTGATGGATACGGTTTTTTACGTTCACCGGATTATAACTATTTGCCGGGTATTGATGATATCTATGTCAGTCATTCTCAAATTCGTCGATTTGGGCTCAGGACAGGAGATAGTGTTACGGGCACTATTCGTCCGCCTAAAGCGGGTGAGAAGTATTTTGCTCTTTTGAAAGCAGACAGTGTCAATTTTGAATCCACAGACTCTTTAAAAGAAAAAATTCTTTTTGATAATTTAACACCTTTATACCCTGAGAAGAGACTCAGTCTGGAGTGGAGTCCGGCGGAATACACCACAAGGGTGGTAAACCTTATGGCTCCTCTTGGTAAGGGGCAAAGGGCACTGATTGTAGCTCCTCCCAGAACAGGTAAAACAGTGTTGCTGCAAAATATTGCCAATGCTATCTCCAAAAATCATGAGGAAGTTTATCTGATAGTTTTACTTATTGATGAACGTCCCGAAGAAGTGACAGATATGCTAAGAAATGTCAAAGGAGAGGTCATTTCATCTACTTTTGATGAACCTCCCACTCGTCATGTTCAGGTGGCGGAGATGGTAATTGAAAAGGCAAAGAGGCTGGTGGAGCATAAAAAAGATGTGGTTATTCTATTGGATTCTATTACCCGTTTGGCCCGGGCTTATAATACGGTTGTACCTCCTTCCGGAAAAATTCTGTCAGGGGGTGTGGATTCCAGTGCTCTTCATAAGCCAAAAAGGTTTTTTGGAGCAGCCAGAAACATAGAGGAAGGTGGGAGCTTAACTATTATTGCTACAGCTTTGATAGATACAGGATCCCGGATGGATGAGGTTATTTTTGAGGAATTCAAAGGAACCGGAAACTCAGAAATTCATTTGGATAGAAAGCTTATGGAAAGAAGGATTTTTCCTTGTATGGATATCAATAAATCAGGGACACGAAAAGAAGATCTGCTTATGCAGGAAAATGAACTCAATCGACTTTTGATTTTACGTAAAGTTTTAGCTCCGATGAGTGTGGTGGATAGTATGGAGTTTCTTTTGGATAAACTTAAGAAAGCCAAAACCAATCAGGATTTTCTGGATAATATGAGTGGTTAATCAGCAAATAAATTGTTTTTGCTTCACTGTTTTTTTATAATTCAAAATCATTTAACATATTACGATAATAGAAAAACAGGAGTGGGAAAGAACCTTTCCTTAATGTGAAAATGTTTAAAAAATTGGACGAAATACAATCCAGGTATCAAATATTAGAAAATCGTTTACAGGATACATCTTCCCGTCTTAGCCAAAAAGAAAGAGTGGAATTAATGAAGGAATATTCCGCTCTCGCAAAAACGGTGCAAATATACAAACAGTATCAGGATATAAAAGAGAATATTCAAAACTATGAAGATCTGTTATCTAAAGAGGAAGATGAAGAGTTAATGAATCTGGCAAAAGAGGAGTTACAATCTTTAAAGTCCAGGCAAGACAGTTTATTTATAAAATTAAAGCAATTTCTCATTCCAAAAGATCCTTTGGATGAAAAAAATGTTATTATGGAAGTTCGTCCGGCGGCAGGTGGTAATGAAGCCGGTTTATTTTGTGAAGATTTATTTTTAATGTACTCTCATTATGCAAATAAAAGAAAATGGAAAGTGGATATTTTATCTTTTTCTCCAGGAAACAGTGGAGGGTTTAAAGAAGTTATTTTTTCTGTTTCTGGTTCCTCTGTGTATGGAGATTTGAAATACGAAAGTGGAGTGCATCGTGTTCAGAGAATACCGAAAACAGAAACCCAAGGTCGTGTACACACCTCTACAGTGACGGTGGTGGTCCTGCCGGCAGTGGATGAGATGGCAGTTAAAATTAACCCGGCGGATATAAGAGTGGATACTTTTCGTTCAAGTGGTTCAGGGGGACAACATGTGAATACAACAGACAGTGCAATAAGGATGGTGCATTTACCCACTAAAATTACAGTGCAGTGTCAGGACGAGAAATCTCAACATGCCAATAAAGAAAAGGCTATGAAAGTTCTTTACGCCCGTCTGTATGATTTAGAAATGCAAAGAAAAAAAGAAAAGGAGTCTCAACAGCGGTTGGCTCAAATAGGAACAGGGGATCGTTCTGAAAAAGTAAGAACATATAACTTCCCTCAGTCACGTGTTACCGATCATCGTACCGGCTTCACTCTTTATCACTTGGATAATTTGATGGCAGGTGATTTATCTCCATTTATTGAATCTTTGAAAAATCAATATGCTGAGAATGTTTTTAATAGACAGGAACAGAACTGATGACTATTGGAAGTTTAATTCAGTCTACTGATTCCGCCTTGTTACATGCCGGTCTTGGACGGTTGGATGTGGAGTTGATTTTAGGTCATGTTTTATGTTGCGATAGGATGTATCTTTATACCCATTGGAGTCAAAAACTGGATAAACGACAAATAAAATATTTTCAATCTTTTTGTCAAATGAGAAAAAAGGGTATGCCAGTAGCTTATATTATAGAAAAAAAAGAATTTTACGGATATGAGTTTGTTATAAAGCCTGGGGTTTTTATTCCCCGCCCTGAAACAGAAACTATAATTTCTGCTGTTTTGTCGCAATGGAGTCACCAGGAAAGACTGACTATTGTTGATTTTGGAAGTGGCAGTGGTTGCATTGGTTTGACCTTATTGGCTTTATTTCCAAAAGCGAACTTGATTTCAGTGGACTCAAATCTGGAAGCAATAAAAGTAAGTCAAATAAACGCAAGAAATATGGGTTTGGAAAAACGGACGATTTTCCTTAGCACATCTGTTTCAGGTTTAGGTAAAGGAGATGAAAGCTGGCTTAAAGCGCAGGCAGATATTGTTGTGGCTAATCCTCCTTATATTTCTTTTGATGATGAGAGAGTGTCAGAAGAAGTGACCGCTTTTGAGCCCCCGGAGGCTCTGTTTTCTAATGAAGGAGGTCTATACCATATTCGTTCCTGGTTGAATTCGGCAGCTCAATTGCTCAAACCGGGGGGAGCTTATTTTTTTGAAATAGGTGATAAACAGGATATATCTTCAATAGAACATAAGGTGGATAAGATGCGCAGAAAAAGAGAGTACAGGGATTTTTCAAATATCATTCGTGTTATTCAGTTTCAAAAGTGCCATGGATAAAATTAGTATTACAGGTGGAAGAAAATTAAGAGGAACAGTACAGACCAGTGGTTCTAAAAATGCTGTTTTACCTCTCCTTTTTTCAACTTTGTTGGCTGAAGGGGAACATGTATTTCATAACGTACCGGCTTTGAAAGATGTTGAGACCTCATGTTTACTTCTTAAGCATTTTGGTTGTGATGTTCAAAGGGATGGGACTGTTTTAAGAATCAAATCCGGAAAATTAAAATCTTCAAAAGCTCCTTATGGACTTGTAAGACAAATGAGAGCAGGGATACTTTCTTTAGGTCCTCTGTTAGCCAGTCATGGTATAGCGGAAGTCAGTTTACCTGGAGGGTGTGCTATAGGTACAAGGGCTGTTGATCTGCATTTAAGAGGCTTTAAGCAAATGGGGGTTCATATTAATTTGGTTAAAGGGATTATTGTAGCTAGGGCGCAGGGTAACTTGAAAGGGGCACGGATTCTATTGGATTATCCGACTGTGGGAGGAACAGAGAATCTGATGATGGCAGCCTGTTTGGCTGAAGGCTCTACTTTTATTGAAAATGCGGCTCGTGAACCGGAAATCGTGGATCTTGCTGAATATTTAAATAAAATGGGGGCTTGTATTCAAGGTGCGGGAACGGATTTAATCCGGATTACTCCAAAAAAATCTTTACTACCGCAAGAACATAAAGTGATTCCTGATCGTATTGAAGCGGGCACCTTATTATTAGCTGGTGCAATTACAAAAGGAAATGTTTGTATTTCTTCATGTGTGCCTCATCATCTGGATTCCTTACTTTTTAAGTTGGAGGAGGCTGGTTTTTTTATAAAAGTCAGTGGTAGCTCTGTTGAACTTTCTTCTCCGGAACGGTTTTCAGGAGTGAATATTATTACAGCCCCTTATCCAGGTTTTCCTACAGATCTTCAGGCACAGTTTATGGCTTTGATGACACAAGTGGCACAAGGTGTGGGATCAGTTAAGGAAACTATTTTTGAAAATCGGTTTATGCATGTTCAGGAGTTAGTACGATTGGGAGCTGATATTCAATTAGATGCCCATACCGCTTTGGTTAGAGGGGGAAGGGTTTTACAAGGTGCACCTGTGACAGCCACCGATTTACGGGCAAGTGCCTGTCTTATTTTAGCCGGTTTAGCCGCCCGAGGGGAAACTGTCATACATAGGGTGTATCATTTGGATCGTGGATATGAATGTTTGGAGAACAAATTATCCTCATTAGGAGCAAATATTAAAAGATTCAAGTGAAAAATCAGTCATAACAAAGTGTAGTGGTATGATAAAGTAATAGTATATGAGTCAGGACAAACTTTGGCTGCTTAAATATAAAAATGGACGTGTTCAAGGCCCTTTGTCTTCGGATGAAATTATCCGGCATATTAAAGATAGAGTGGTTCAGGGTGAAGAAACTGTTGCTGTTTATCCGGGTGGCAGATGGAAACCAATATCTGTTGAGCCAATATTTTATGAACAATTATTGCAGGTTTTATCTTATACAGAAAAAGACGAGATAGATACTGTTCATTCTGGTGCTTCTGTCCAAAGTTCTCACGTTGATACCGAGGAAAGTATATCATCATCGACAGTTGTTGCTGATCTGAGTGAATTAAAATCTATTCGAAAAAAACAAAGAAAAAAACGAAGAAGTGGTTCTCACAGATCAAAAAGGAAATCACGGTCCTCTTCAGAGAAAACAGTTATTTATAAACTGGAAGAGGAGGGGTTTGAATCTTTTAAGGAAGAAGGGACGGCACAAGTAGCTGAAGTAAGTAATAGGAAGCAGTCCTTTTTTCAAAGAAAAAAAGTTTTGCTATTGGCTTTTTCCGGAATAGGGGTGGTGTTTGCTTTATTGTTTTTTCAAGATGAATCAAAGGATAAACCCTTTCAGGAGTATGTTGAACTCCAAGCACCAAGAGAGAAAACCTCTACTTTACCTCCTGAACAATTAAGACCCTTAATTAAAAAGGGGTTTTTGCAGTACTTAAATAGCACCGTACCGGCATACGTAAAGGCACAAACTTTACTGGTCCAGGCTATAGAGGGAAATCCTAAAGATACTTATGTAATGGCTATGCTTTGCCTCGTATATATGGAATTGTGGCCTTTTACTCGACAGGATATGAAAGCCATGAATACTTTATCTAACTTAATCCATAAGGCTTCTGTACTAAATAAAGGAGGGGTTAGGTCGGGGCTTTGTCACTCTGTTGGTCTGATTATTAAAGGAAAGTATGAAGATGCCAAAACGATGGTGGAAAGTTCAATGGATGGTCTTAGCGGAGAAGTTCAGGATACGGAATCTCAAGGGTTGGTACCTTTCTTTTATTATTTAAAAGCTCGGGTTTTGTATTACTTAAATGATTATGCAACCATGATGGTTTATTTGGATACCACTCAAACACTTCTTCCTAAATGGATAGCGCCTTATATTTTGGCGGCTAATATTTTGGAAAAGCAAAATAAAATAGCCAGTGCTTTATCCATGTATAAGAAAGTTATATCTTTAAATCCTAATCATAAAACAGCTAAAATTAAAATGGGTTTAATCGAGTATAAATATTTTAATAAACCGGAAAAAGCGGAAAATATATTAAAAATAGCTTTAAATAATTCTGAGATGGTTTCCAATCAAACTCTTTCAGATGCTTATTTTGGCCTGGCGGAGATTAATTTAAAAAAAGGAGCTTCCGCGGAAGCCCTTAAATATGCCAGACAGGCTTACAGCTACAATCCGGCTAATAAAGCCAGCCGGAATTTAGTAATACAAATTGGAGGGGTGAAGAAATTAAAGCAAACAAAGGTGAGAAGCAGTCAACTTGTTTATGAAGGGGATCAGTTGGTACTGAATAATAAATTTCGTGCAGCTATTGGATATTATGAGGAAGCGTTTAAGGTGGATGGGGGGAAAAATTCGGTGGTGGCTATAAAAATAGCTAAGAGTTATTGGAGTTTAAGTTTTTCTGATCAAGCTATTAAGTGGTTAAAGAAAGCCATTAATATAAATCCCAATATGATGGAGGCGTATGTACTGATATCAGAATATTACTCTGAGTTGTATGATTTTCATAATGCGGAAAAAATATTGAAAATCGCTTTTCGAAAGGTTCCAAGGAGCTATGAGCTGTATAGGGGGAAGGCGTATCTGGCTTTAAAAAAAGGGGATTATAACAAAGTAATTGAATATGCCAAGATCGCTTTAAGTATATATGAGGCGGATATGGAATCTTATGTGATTTTGTCAGAGGCTTATGCGAAGTTGGGTAATATTAATGAATCTTTGGCCTCTGCCACGCGTGGTCTGGAGGTGGACCCTAATGCAACAAAAACTCAAGTTGCCTATGCAAAAGCTTTAGGTAGTGTTTATGGTGTGGATACAGGTGTGGATTACTTTCAGAAGTTGGTGGAAAATTACCCATTGGTTATGAAATACCGTATGGAATTGGTTAAATATCTATTTGAAGATGAGCAATATAAGAGAGCCCGTAGAGTTTTAAAAAAAATTATTGATATTGAAGAAAAGTATAACGAAGCTTATTTTTACCTGGGTAGAATTCTTATGTTTGATGGTGATTTTAAGGGAGCTTATGAAGCCTTTTTACAAGCGGCTATTTTAAATCCTTCTGATCCGCAACCCACTTTTTATATAGGGCAGCTTCGTTTAAGAGAAAAGAAATACAGTTTGGCAAAAGAACAATTTAACAGGGTTTTAGCTTTGAATAAATTGTATCCGAAAGCGCATTACTTTTTGGGCAGAATAGCTTTTTTACAGGGTGACTATGAAGAAGCTATTAAGCAGGCACGCTTGGAAAGTCGGTCCAATCCCCGGTTGATTCTTCCTTACTTATTAGCGGGAGAATCTTATGAAAAGTTAAAACAGTTTTTGAATTGTTCTATTGAATATCAAAAGGCGGTTGAGTTAGCTCCGGAAAATATGAATTTTTATGTAAAAACAGCTCGTTGTTATAGAAAATCCGGACACCTGGATTTAGCTGTAAAAATTCTGAAAAAAGCGAGTGGAGAGGATGATGTAAACGCCAGGTCCGGAGATCCGCATTTATATAAAGAATTAGGTATGATTTATGAAATAAGAGGGGCTTATCAGGAAGCGGCGGGTTCTTATTGTAATTATTTAAATTTAATGCCCAGAGCTCCTGATCGACAGGATATTGAAAATAGAATGAAAAAGTTATCTAAACTAACCGGAAAGGAAATAAAAAATTGTGGTTGAATAGCTCTTCTATTATTATAAGGTGATTAAAACGCTGTGTTATTTTTGAGGAACTATGTCGAATATGAAAATGTCCTTAATTGGCAGATATGCTTTATTTTTGTTTAAATTGTTTTCTGCTTTATGTGTAGGGATTCTTTTTTCCGTCATTGGTCAGGCATTAATACACTACCGTTACTTTGCCTTTTTTTTTATTTTTTTAACAGTGAGTTTCGCCTTTTTTACAATGGTTAAAAGATTGGGATTTTTAGGTGTTTTACTGGTCGATTTACTTTTTATTCTGATGGTAGTACTTATGAAGGTTTATATAATCATTGCCGACAGCGGTTAAGCCGGCAGGAGAGCGGAGTTTACTTTATTAAAATGTAGGAATGGTAAAAAGGTTGTGGGAGAGGTGGCAGAGTGGTTGAATGCACCGGTCTTGAAAACCGGCAGACCTTCACGGGTCTCGTGAGTTCGAATCTCACCCTCTCCGTGAGTTAAATATATATTTTATTGGATAATGGGGAACATGTTTTTAATTAAAGGAAAGAAAAAGATAGGTATTTCATGGTATATCAAGCTTAATATTATAGTGATGGGTTTTTTATTTGTATTGTTTCTTATGAAACAGTTGAATGCCCCTTCGTTTAAAGCCGGCTTGGAAAATATTTTTTCTCCTGTACACTCCCAGAACGAAAGATCTGCCCGGATAAAAATAACCCCTGAGAAAGAAGGGAAAGGAACGACTAGATAAGTTTATTGACAGAAAAATAGGTCTTTCTTAAGATCTGATTTTATGGATTGTGGTGTAGCTCAGTTGGTAGAGCAGGTGGCTGTTAACCACCGGGTCGGGGGTTCGAATCCCTCCACCACAGCCAACTACACGAAACACACACCCACCGTTCTTCATTCTGACAGATTGGATTTTAACACAACTTACAACTTAGCTGTTTATTTATCTGTCATTAAATCATTACTTGAAGTTGGTAAAATAGTTTTTTCATTTTCAGCTGAGTCCGGATCCAAAGCGGCACTCACTACTCTTTCTTGAAGAGTTTTATGTTGAAAGTTTCGGTTAACTCGTGTGTTGTACATACCAGATGCTGTATTACTGTCTGCCCTGCTTTCTTCTATGGTTATCTTGTTGTCAGTTATTTGAGCTTTAAATAAGCCCATTTCAGCCAGAAAGTTGGAGAAACTGCCATCCCCTTTTTTAATAATGGATTTCAGGATATCCAAAGGGGCTGAATAAGATGATTTCTTTTCAGCACCAAAAATAATTTGAGTTAGAGTGGCTGAGGTGATGTCATCTTTTGTTTCATTGTCAATAACACGGACCTCTTCTTCATTGCGGATCATTTTGGCTATATCATTTAAGACCACGTAGGAGCTTTGTTCTGTGTCGTAGAGTTTTCGGTTTCCATATCTTTTAATAACTTTGGCTTTTGTTTGTCTTGGAGAGGTATTCATTGGTGTTGCTCTATTGATGATATTTTGATCCACTCTTTCCTCCTTAGTTTTGGGTTTTCCTGCTGTTCTAGAAAGACAGGAGTTTTCCATATTTTTTATGTTTTTTGTTGGGGCGTATGATAAAGATTGTATTCTCATCTTGTCAAGATGTGTTTTATAATTTTTTTGACCGGCGTTTTCTATCATAAATATTGAGTCAGACAAAAGGAGTGAAAAAATATTTATAAAAATTGATTGTAAGATTTAATGAACTCAAAAAATCTTCTTTTTCATTAAGTAAATACAAACATTTATGTGTATTTATTCATTATCTGTTTTTAAAGGATAAAGTGTTTTTTATCTATACCGATAAATAGGATATGAAAAAAATATATTTTTTTCTATCTACTGTTCCTTTTATAACAGCTTGTCATAGTCTGTCTATTCAAAAATCAGTAAAAAATTTGGAAAAACATCAGGAAATAATAGATCATTCTTATTTTCAGTCTCAGGCCGACCTTTACTATATAAAAGGGGAACAGGAGTCCAATAAGGGCTTTTATCTTAAGGCTGTTAATTTGTTTAATCAGGCGCTTATTTATCATCCGGATTCCTTTTACTTACATTCCCGCCTGATAGATGAATATTTGAGGGCGGGCTTGTATTTGCAGGCTTTTAAACAGTGCAATACTCTTTTAAAGAAACAACCGAATAATATGGTTTTGCATTTAAAAATGGCCAAAATATATGAAAAAAATCAGATGTATAATAAGGCCTTTAATAAATATGACTGGATATTAAGTAAAAAACCATATCATATAGAGGCTTTATATCGAAAGGCTATATTACATATTCAAAAAGGTGAGTTTTTGCCGGCTCAGCCCCTTTTTAAGACTTTAAGTCAGATAGAGGAGGGGGCTAATCTTTATAAAATACATTATTTTTTAGGGCAGATTAATAAAAAAATCGGGCAAAATCAAAAAGCTTTATTTCATTTTAAAAAATCTCTGCGCTTGCAACCGGAATTTATGCTTCCCGCTTTGGAGCTATTCTTTTTTTATCAAGCCACTGATCAAAAAAGCAAGGCATTTCGTATATTGGAAGACTTTCAGAAAGTAGCTGGCTTTCATCCGCAAATTTCTATGTCCTTATTTCATTTTCATGTTCAACAAGGTAATTGGGAAAAAGCGATTGAATATTTGCAGCCTTTTGCTGATGCGGACCCTGGTAACTGGGTGATTCAAACTCAGCTGGCCTGGATATGGGGTCAAAAAAAGGAATATGAAAAGGCTATCTCTATTATTGAAAGAACTGTTTTATTGCATCCTCATGTATCCTCGCAGATTTACACTTTATATGCCGGCTTTCTTGAGCAAACGAAAGCTTTTTCAAAAGCTTTGGATGTATTATTGAAAGCGTCTGAAATTTTTCCAAAAGATACAGAAATACTGTTTTATACAGGAGTTATATATGATCATTTGGGGCGGACAGATCAGACTATTAAATGGATGAAGCAGGTTTTAAGTGTTGATACTGACCATGTGGATGCTCTTAACCATTTGGCTTTTGTTTATGCTGAATTAAATGAAAATCTGGAATCGGCGGAACGGATGGTGGTAAGGGCCTTGTCCCTCTTACCTAATGACAGCTATATTTTGGATACAGCCGGTTGGGTCTTTTTTAAGAGAGGTAAAGCTACAGAGGCTTTAAGATATCTGGAGCGTGCATACCAGAATAATAACTCAGAAGGTCTTATTGCTGAACATCTGGCGGAAGTGTATTACTATTTGAATATGATTGACAAATCCATTGCTTTATACAAAAAAGCTATTGGATTGGAGACGAATGAGGATAAAAAGAAAAAACTGCAAGAAAAGCTTCTGTCTATTCAACTGGCTGTGTAAATATCTGCTTTTTTTGATCCTGCTTATCAGTACTTGTGTCTCCTGTCATACCCTCTTTAAAAGAAAAACTGTTATTTTTAGTAATTTAAGTGCTTATAAAACCGGAGCCTTTTCAGGAACAGTGCTTATTTCTCAGGGGGAGAATAAACACTACTTTAATGCGGATCTTCTGGTATCAGAGAAAAATAAGATGCGAATGGATTTAAGTGTTCCTCCTGGAATATCTGTTTTTACACTTTTATTGGATGCAGATGATATTACTTTTTTATTTTTGCGAAAAAGAAAATTTTATAAGGGAGATAAGAATGATAGTGCTCTTTTGGCTTTTTTTCCTAAAGATTTAAAGTTTTCCATATTTAAAGATATATTTTTTGACAGAAAACCGGAAGGAAAAACCTGGATCTGTAAAACAGATGAACAGGATCTTCCTTTTGAATGTCGAAATTCAAAGTGGACAATACAATGGACGAGAGGGAAGAAAAGGATTTTACTTTTAAAAAGTGAGGATTTTACTTTTAATTTTAAGTATTCCTCCTTTTTTCCTGAAATAAATAGTGATTTGTTTGATATTCAAATACCTGAAAACTTTAAACCGATTTCATTAATTCAATAAAAATGTCTGAATTTCCTTTAATTAATATCGTATTGGTTCGCCCTGAAATTCCTTATAATACGGGAAATATAGGAAGAACCTGTGTTGGGTATCATAGTTGTCTGCATTTGGTAAAGCCTTTAGGTTTTGAAATCAGTGATCGACAACTAAAACGGGCTGGTCTTGATTATTGGCCAGATTTGAATTACAGGGTTTATTCTCATTGGGAAGAGATGAAAACCCAATTAGTGGGGCAAAGAGTGTTTTATCTGTCAACAAAGGGGCAAAAAAGTATCTATAACTGCCAGTTCAAGAGAGGTGACTGGTTTGTATTTGGTTCTGAATCTAAAGGTTTGAATTTTCTTTTGCCTTATCTGGAACAAAAACAAATACTGGCCATTCCTGTTCCGGGGCCTGTGCGTTCTTTAAATCTATCCAATGCTGTTGCGATGACTGTTTTTGAAGCTTATCGGCAAATTTCCCGATCTGATAGTCTTACGTGATTTATAATAAGAGGTCAGATTGTTTAGTCGAAACTAGACAAAGATATGCAAATCACTGTATTTTTACTTCATAATGATTGAATCTTTTTTAACTCGTCTTTTCGGCACTCACCATGAGAGGGAACTTAAATCTTTTGTTCCTTTAGTGGAGAAGGTTAATTCTCTTGAGAAAATGGTGAAAGCTTTATCTGATACCGATCTTCAAAATAAAACAAATGAATTTAAAGACAGGATAGAAAAAGGGTGTTCATTGGATGAGCTGATACCGGAGAGCTTTGCTGTTTGTCGTGAAGCTTCTCGCCGTGTACTGGGATTACGTCACTATGATGTTCAGTTGATCGGAGGAGTTGTTTTACATAGAGGTCAGATTGCTGAAATGAAAACGGGAGAGGGAAAAACACTGGTAGCCACCCTTCCCGTTTATCTTAATGCCCTGGAAGGTAAAGGTGTTCATGTTGTAACGGTAAATGATTACCTGGCTCGTCGGGATACGGAATGGATGGGGCAAGTGTATAATTGGTTGGGACTCAGTACAGGAACTATTGTGCACGATCTGACAGACCAGGAAAGAAAACAGGCTTATGGAGCGGATATTACTTATGGTACCAATAATGAGTTTGGCTTCGATTACTTAAGAGATAATATGAAATTTGATCTGGAGCAATGTGTGCAAAGGGACCTAAACTTTGCTATTGTGGATGAATGTGACTCTATTTTAATTGATGAAGCACGTACTCCTCTTATTATTTCCGGCCCGAAGGAAGATTCTACAGAAAAATATATTCATGTTAATCGTATTGTTCCTCACCTTACCAAGGATGTGCATTTTACTATGGAGGAAAAATCCAAAACTGTCTCTTTGACTGAGGAGGGTAACTCTAAGGTAGAGCAACTTTTAAAAATTAAAAATCTTTATGATATTGCCCATATTGAATTAGTTCATCACATTTATCAGGCATTAAAGGCACATTATCTTTTTAAGAAAGATGTGGACTATATGGTGAAAGACAATGAGATAGTGATCGTAGATGAATTTACAGGAAGATTAATGCCTGGAAGAAGATGGAGTGATGGGCTTCATCAGGCAATAGAAGCCAAGGAAAATGTGAGAGTAAAAAAGGAAAATCAAACTTTAGCTTCAGTGACATTTCAAAATTATTTTAGAATGTATTCAAAATTGGCTGGAATGACGGGAACGGCGGAAACAGAAGCGGTGGAATTTGGTAAAATTTATAATTTAAATGTTTTTGTAGTTCCTACAAATAAACCTATACGCAGAGAAGATCGTAACGATATTATTTATAAGAACCAAAAAGTTAAATTCAACGCCATTATTGATGAAATAAAACAGGCCCATCAGCGTGGCCAACCTATTTTGGTGGGTACAGTAAGTATTGAAACTTCGGAAAAACTGTCTGTTATGTTAAAAGGAGCGGGTATCAAACACAATGTTCTAAATGCCAAACATCATGAAAAAGAAGCGGAGATTATAGCTCAAGCCGGAAGATTGGGGGCAGTAACAATTGCCACTAATATGGCAGGTCGGGGAACAGATATTATTTTAGGAGGAAATCCGGAATTTTTATCTCGTGCTGAATTAAATGAAGAAGCTGATGATGAGTTAAGAGAGCGGTCTCTTGCTAAATTCAAACATATTTGTGAACAGGAAAAACAGAAGGTATTGGAAGCGGGAGGCTTGTATATTATTGGTACGGAAAGACATGAGTCCAGGCGTATTGATAATCAATTAAGAGGGCGTTCCGGTCGACAGGGAGATCCCGGAGCTTCTTGTTTTTATTTGTCATTGGAAGATGATTTGATGAGAATTTTTGGTGGCCAGGGCATGCAAAAAACGATGGATATGCTGGGGGTTCCGGATAATGAAGCTATTACTGCCCGGGCTGTAACCAGATCCATAGCTCGGGCTCAGAAGCGGGTGGAGGGACATAATTTTGATATCAGAAAACATCTCCTGGAATATGACAATGTGATGAATCAGCAAAGAACAGTTATCTATAAACTACGAAGAAATATTATGGATTTGGAAAAAATAGAGAGACAATGTCTGGAGTTTCTGAGTGAAGTAACCTCTTTTTTACTGGATACTTATGTGAGTGAACAGGTCAAGTCGGAAAAATGGAATTTAAAAGGATTGGACCAGGCTATTTATAAGCAGTTTGGTGTTTCTCTTCCTGAAGTTCCATCAGTGGGAGAATTAGCGGATCCCTCTCCTCCTTCTCATGTTGATCCAAAAGGAGTAAGTGATAGTGGTGATATTGTATCTGTGGTTAAATCAGTGGTTAAAAAAGCATATGATGTGAAGACAGAAGAATTAAAAGAGCACTTTAAACCTGTAGCTCAGCTTATTTTGCTTCAAACTCTGGATGTCAGGTGGAAGGAACATTTGGAAAACATTGATCGTTTAAAAGAAGGTATTAATTTAAGGGCTTATGCACAAAAAGATCCTCTTGTAGAATATAAGAAAGAATCTTTTGCTTTGTTTGAACACCTGAACTTTCAGGTGATATCAGAATCTATGGAAAAACTCTTTAAAGTGCAGTTGGATGAGCCTGAGGACTATCAAATGCGAAACACTTATAGTGACCAGGATTTGGATTATGATCGTCCACAGGTTAAAGTTACTCTTCCCTCTTCCCAGAAGGCGGCATCTATGAATGAAGGCTCTACCCGTAATACGGGTTCCCGTCAGCAGTTGAATCGGGCTCAACGAAGGAAACAAAAGCAAAGTTTGAAAAAGAAGAGGATTAAAATATGAAACAAGTATGTCCCTGTTGCCATCAGGAATTTAGTCCTCCTCCTTTAGGGGAAGCGGGGGATATGGGGGACATGTTTTCTTGTGATCATTGTCAGTCTGTTTTTAAGTGGGAAAATCAGTCTCTTAAAGTGGTTTATGAATCACAAAATGACCCTTCTGTATCTTCGTCTGTTTCAGAGGGAACGGAATCAGAAGCGCCAAAGGAAGAGGAGGTTGACGGACAGATGATGGAAGAGGAATCTCCTTCCTATGAGGAAGAAGTAGTTGCTGATTCAGAAGCGAAGGGCGAGGTTGCTCTTGATGGGGAGGAAGCCGGTGATTTGTCTGAAATGGATGACCCTTTGGAACCCTCGGAATTGGAAAATGAAAGTGGGAATGTCACATATGAGGAAAAGTCAATAGATCTTCAGGACGAAGATTCTTCAGAATTTATTTCTGAGCAGGAAGAAAATTCTATGGAGGAGGAATCGGAGTTAGTGGAAGAAAGCGAAGGAGTAAGCCAGAATTTTTCAGATGTGGAAGAATATGGAAATGCTCAGGCTACTTCACAGAAAGGTTTTTTACGTTATGACCTATGTGTTGCCGGAGTGGATTCAACTGACATAGAAAGTCAGGTTTTATCTGTTTTGGAAGATCCCCGTTTTCACTGGAATGCAAAAGAAATTATAGAATCTCAAAAAGATGGTGTTTTGGTTATCAAAAATTTAAACCCTATTAAAGCTATGTGTTTGGTCTCTGAATTATCTTTTTTATCTGTGGATCTTAGTTGGGAGCAGTATATGGCCCTGGATGTATCTAAAGAATAAGAATAGTGGAGAATTAGATTTGTGTGTTTCCAAGGTTACGTAAGCACTTTAACCTTATATCAGAGGTCTGTGCACTTTTATTACAGAAGTTGAGTGCTGAATGGCTAAACCTCTTATTTGATATGATTTTCAGGCATCTGAACTGTTGTATATGACTTATTTTACTATTGCAGAAGTTAAGTGCTGAATGGCTGAACTTCTTATTTGATATGATTTTCAAACATCTTAACTGCTTTGTCTGGCTTGTTTTGTTATCACAAAACCTAAGAGCACGGGGCATAAATTTAGTGTCTTTTATTATGTTTTTGCAACTCGGGATGTTTGTATCACTAAATCTACTTGAGCAGAAGCGGGGAATATTGTTTTGCTTGTTTAAAGAATTGATTTCACGGAAACCGTCCTGCTTTTGTTTTTGATAAAGAGCTGCATTGATTTCGTACTCCTCCATGGATTCTGCCTCTATCATTTTTTGTTTGTAATTGGGATAAGGAGTTAACGGACCTACTTTTTGTACTTTGCCTTCATCAAAAAATACATTGCGTGTGTATTCCTGAGAATTCCATTTGAACTTATAAGTCCAGTGGTCTGTTCCGTCTGACCGGCCAACGAAAAATGGTTTTCCAACTGTATTTCGCACTCTTTCCTTACTTGATCCTGGCTGTAGTTCTTGTAGCGATGTGTAAGTGCTTACACAGGAAACAGAGACAAGTAGTACAAAGCTTGCTATAAAAAAAGGCATGGAGGACATAGCTTTATTATTAAAAAAAAATCTTGTTTTGAAAAGGTTTATTTGAAAAAACATAAAAAAAAAGCTAAGGAAAGTTTATGAACTATAATAAAAGCGGTTTAATTATTTTACTGGCTTCTGTTTTTTTTAGTTTTGCCTGGTTTATTTATTTGGTCTTTTTTTCTACTCACATGGAACTGGCTGAGTTGGAGCAAGGCTCTGTCTTACCTGTAAATGACAGTACCGCGGGTGCTGTCGATGTCTCTCAGATTAAAGACCCCTGGATTTCCAGTGAGGTGTTGATTGCCCATGGATCCAGGGTGTATCAAACATACTGCGCTTCCTGCCATGGAAAAACAGGACTGGGCGATGGTCTGGCCGCTGCAGGTTTAAAACCGGCTCCCCGTAACCTGATAACAGGAGAATGGAAGAAGGGGGGCGACTCAATCAGCATGTACACTACTTTGGTTCAGGGTATTGAGGGCAGCTCCATGGTTTCCTTTTCTTATTTATCCAAGCTGGATCGTTGGGCCTTGGTACATTATGTTCGCTCTATAACAAAAGATAAGGTGGAAGATAATATTGAAAAACTTAAGGAATTTGCTAAAACCGCCAAATAGCTTTTTACTTAAAATGAACTTAAAGAGACAGGATCGTGGAACAGAGAAAAAGAAGATACATTCTTAATACCTTATTTATAGTCATAGGAGCCCTGTTTACCTCTGTATGGGGCTTTTCTTCGACAGCTTATGATCCCAAAAGAAGTTTTTCAGCTTCCCAGGTGCCTGAGGAATTAAAAGGACTTGAGATAGAAGAAAAAACAGGGTCCAGTATAGATCTCCATCTGAAATTTACTGATGAACAGGGAAATAAGGTCGCGCTGAAGGGTTTTTTTGAAAATAACCGGCCCATTTTATTATCTGTTATCTATTATGGTTGCCCCAATTTATGTGGACTGCATTTAAATGGCTTGTCTGAAGCTTTAAAAGGTTTACCGATGGAATTTAAGAACAGTTTTAATTTTGTATTGGTAAGTATGGACCATACAGAAACCCCGGAATTGGCTTTAAAGAAAAAACAAAGTTATATTACTAAATATTCTCTTCCTTCTGAAAGAACTCATTTTCTGGTAGGGGAAAAAAAGAGTATTGCCTCTTTAAGTGAACAAGTGGGTTTTAAGTTTAGATGGGACGATAATCAAAAAATATATGCTCATTTACCCGTGGCTTATATTCTGACTCCGGCTGGTAGGATTTCCCGTTATCTTTACGGTGTTACCTTTCAAACACAGACTTTACGCCTCTCTTTGGTGGAAGCCAGTCAGGGGAAAATAGGATCTATTGTGGATCGGATCCTTTTATTTTGCTTTCAGTTTGATCCGAAAAGCAGACGTTATTCTTGGTATGCTTATAATATTATGAGAGCGGGAGGAGCTTTGACTCTTTTCCTGCTTTTGTTTTTTTTATTGCCGGTATGGATTCGAGAAAATAAAAAATTAAAAAAGAGAGAATCTTAAGTGTTATACCTTTTAATTAATTCAGCGGAAGCAGCCTGGTTGCCTGTTGCCGCTACAGATTTGGCAAAAGAAGTAGATCAACTGATTTATTTTTTACTGGAAATTAGTGTATTAGCCTCTATTTTGGTAATAGGCGGGTTTGTGTACTTCTCTATTCGTTTTCGTAGAAAATCGGAAGCGGATAAACCCCCGGCCATCACACATCATTACTTGTTGGAATTTCTCTGGAGTTTTATTCCTTTTGTTATTTTTATGTTTGTTTTTGGATGGGGCTGGTTGGTTTATGACAAAATGAGGGATCATCCGAAAAATGCTTTGGAAATTCATGTCTATGGTCAAATGTGGAATTGGGACTTTGTATATAAGAATGGGCGTAAAAGCTCACGTGTTCTTACTGTTCCAGTAGATAAGCCGGTAAAATTAATAATGAGTTCCAGGGATGTGATTCATAGTTTTTTTATTCCCTCTTTTCGTATTAAACAGGATGTGCTTCCCGGTTCCTATACAGCTTTGTCTTTTACAGCTCGGAAAAAAGGAAAATTTCCGGTGTTTTGTGCGGAGTTTTGTGGAGCTGGTCATTCCAGTATGCTGGCCACGGTTCATGTTATGGGTTTGAGGGAATGGGAAGAGTGGCTGGTTAAAGACCCTTATAAAGGTATGAGTATTTCTCAAATAGGGGAAAGTGTGTTTCAAAAAAGCTGTACAGCCTGTCATACAGCTACACAGGAAAAAAGGATTGGCCCGGGTTTGGCAGGACTTTTCGGAGCCAAACGGGAGTTTGAAAAGGGGGGGAGTCTTGTTGTGGATGAGAATTATATAAGAGAATCTATTTTGAATCCTTCTGCGCGTGTTGTAAAAGGATATGGGAATATGATGACTCCTTTTGCCGGTCTTTTACAGGAAGAGGAAATGACAGGGCTGATTGAATATATTAAATCTTTAAAAATAGAACAAAAGGATAAATGATGTCTGTAAATTATTTAAACGAAAAAAAAGGTCTTACTTCCTGGTTATTTACTTTGGATCATAAAAGGATTGGTATTCTTTATATGATTACTGTTTTTACTTTCTTTTTGGTGGGAGGGGTGTTTGCTCTCCTTATGCGCCTGGAACTTTTTGGAGCTGGTGAGACTTTTATTCCCGCTTCTGTTTACAATCAATTTATGACCTTTCATGGTGCCATTATGGTGTTTATGGTGATTATACCCGGTATTCCCGCTTTTTTGGGCAACTTCTTTTTACCTTTGCAAATCGGAGCCAAGGATGTTGCCTTTCCAAGAGTGAATCTGCTTTCCTGGTATTGTTTGATTGTGGGGTCAATAGTGGCTCTTTGTTCTTTGTTTTTTAATGGAGTGGACACAGGTTGGACCTTCTATACCCCTTACAGTATTCGGACGGATAACGGAACACTTTGGGTAGTTCTTGGGGCCTTTATTATGGGATTTTCTTCCATTTTAACCGGCCTTAATTTTATTGTCACTGTTCATACTCTTAGAGCAAAGGGTATGGGCTTTTTTCAACTGCCGCTTTTTGTATGGTCCCTTTACTCAACAGCTATTATTCAGGTGCTGGCGACACCTGTTTTGGCTATCACTTTACTTCTGCTTTCGGCGGAAAGAATTATGGGTATAGGTATTTTTGATCCCAAGTTGGGAGGGGATCCCGTTTTATTTCAACATTTTTTTTGGTTTTATTCTCACCCGGCAGTTTATATTATGATTCTTCCCGCCATGGGGGTCATTAGTGAGCTGATTACCACGTTTTCCAGAAAAACCATATTTGGCTATAAGGCTATTGCCTTTTCCAGTGTGGGGATCGCTGCAGTGAGTTTTTTTGTATGGGGTCATCATATGTTCGTGAGTGGCCAGTCAGAATGGGTGGGAGTTTTGTTTTCTTTTCTTACTATGCTGGTAGGAGTACCTACGGCTATTAAAGTTTTTAACTGGGTGGCTACCATGTACCAGGGATCTATCAAATTTGATACTCCTATGCTTTATGCTAATGGTTTTTTATTTTTGTTTGTGATCGGTGGAGTAACAGGGATTATGCTGGCTACACTGGCTTTTGATGTGCATGTGCATGACACTTACTTTGTCGTGGCTCATTTTCATTATGTGATGGTAGGTGGAACTTTGATGGCTATTACCGGAGGACTTTATTACTGGCTCCCCAAAATGTTTGGTCGTATGTATAATGAGTTTTGGGGACGTATTAGTTTTTTTCTCATCTTTGTAGGCTTTAATGTTACTTTTTTTCCTCAGTTTATTTTAGGTTTTATGGGAATGCCCCGTCGTTATCATGACTATGTTCCGGCGTATGAACCTTTAAACCAGCTTTCCACTTTTGGATCCTGGATGATTGGTTTGGGCTTTGTCGTTGTGTTTTTTGTTGTTCTGCAGGCTCTTTTTAAGGGCGAGAAAGCCAGTTCTAATCCTTGGGGGGCGGTGACTTTGGAATGGCAGACAGACTCCCCTCCCCCTCACGAAAATTTTCATAAAACCCCGGTGGTAGGAAAAAATCCTTATGAGTACAGTTGAAGCAAAACCACATAAAGTGGCTCATCATTTTGACAGTGCTGAGCAGGAAGTGGCCGCCAGCAAGCTGGGAATATGGCTCTTTCTTTGTACAGAAATTTTGATGTTTGGGGGACTTTTTGTTGGCTATGCCATTTACAAGCGAATGTACCCGGAAATCTTTCTCCAGGGTTCCACTTTTTTGGATTGGAAGTTAGGAGCTTTAAATACAGTCGTTTTACTTGTCAGCTCTCTTACTATGGCTCTGAGTATTTACTATGCTCAAAAAGGACAGAGTTCTAAATCCACTTCCTGCTTATGGCTGACTTTGCTTTGTGGTTTTATCTTCATGGGGGTAAAATATATTGAGTATTCTCATAAATTGCATTTGGGTCTGGCCCCCGGAGCTTTTTTTTCCTATACAGAAACCGCTACCTTACAGGGTCTTCCACTTTATTTTTCCTTTTATTATTGTATGACAGGTCTTCATGGGTCTCACGTGTTGGCGGGGATGGTTCTCATCTTCTGGCTCATTATTCGATCCCATAAAAAGCATTTTGGCCCTTCTTACTATACCCCCCTTGAGTGTGTGGGTCTTTTTTGGCACTTGGTGGATTTAATATGGATTTATCTTTTTCCTTTGTTGTACCTGGTGGAATAGTTTTTATTTAGGGCAGATTTAGAGGATAAAGTAAAACAAACAAGTAAGATTTAAAAAACTGATATGAGTTTTAATCAGGTGGTTTTGTAAAAAAGGAGAAAATATGTCATCAAATCATCATATTGTACCGTTCAACGTGTATATTAAAGTGTTATCTGCCTTGTTGGTTTTGACAGTATTCACTGTGTTGGTGGCCCAAATGGATTTTGGTGTTTTTAATGTGTTAATCGCTATGGGTATTGCCACTATAAAGGCCACTTTGGTATTACTCTTTTTCATGCATTTGAAGTATGACAATAAATTGTTTCCTGTCATTTTTTTAGCAGGAGTGTTTTTTTTGGTTGTTATATTCTTATTTTGTGAATTTGATATAATGACCCGTATTCCTGAGTCTTCCGTGCTGTAATTTTTTACTTGAGTTTGATAAGGGAAATGAATGTTGAGAAATATAAAAGAAGTTAATGTGTTTAACAGAGGCTCTGGTGGTTTTTCTTTTCGGGATTATTTTAAGCTAACCAAATCCGGTATTGTAATATTTGCTTTAATAAGTGCAGGAGCCGGATATGCTCTGGCTTTGCATACCAGTGTAATAGGGGTTTATACTTCTTTTCCTTCCCCCCGGTTTCCTTTTCTATGGTTAATGATGGGCCTTTACTTTGTAGTTAGTGGCAGTTTTATTCTCAACCAGGCCTATGAGTGGCGCCTGGATCAATTAATGAAACGAACCAGTAAGCGTCCGGTACCATGTGGAAAGCTTACTGTTTTTCAGGCTTATTCACTTGGAATCATTCAAACGGTTATGGGTTTATTTGTGTTATTGGCTCTAAAACCATTGACAGCCGGTCTCGCTCTATTGGCGGTTTTACTTTATAACTTTTTTTATACTGTTTTATGGAAAAAAAAATGGATTTTTGCAGCTGTCCCGGGCGCTCTGCCAGGGGCTTTACCGGTTATGATCGGTTATTCTGTTCCCTCTTCCTCTATTTTTTCAATAGAGTGCTTATATTTGTTTTTTATTCTTTTTTTATGGCAGATGCCTCATTTTTGGTCTTTGGCTTTACATTACAAAGAAGATTATAAGTCAGCAGGTATACCGGTTCTCCCTCTTCGTTTGGGTTTAAGTAAAACTATTTACTATATGGGCTTTTATTTGTTGTCTTATCTTGGTCTGGCTCTTATTTCACCTCTGTTTTTTAAGATGAATGTTGTTTATGTTTTTTTGCTTATCCCTTTTTGTATAAAAGTGTTTTTGGAATTTATAAAATTTTCTGAGAAACTAAAATGGAAACCTTTTTTTATGTGGTTAAATTTTAGTGTGCTTCTTTTTTTATGGGCGCCTGTTTGTGATTTGTGGATTTATTCTGTTATCAGATAGATTTGTATTACAGGTTAAGCCACAGATGAATCAGTCTGTTCAATTTTTGAAAACACTTTGGATATTTTATAGATATACCCCGTTACTATCAGGTTGAGTAAGGCCAGGAAAATAAAGATTTCTATTTCGTTTAAGCCGATGCTAAAAAGTATAATAATAATGATGGCAGCTATAACCATGAAAAACGCATCAAAAATATTTCCTCCGGCAATAATTCTGGATAGATTTTTTTTTGGAGAGATTTTTTGCAGGAAAGTCATAAGAGGTACAAAAAATAATCCACCAGAGAAAGCAATCATACTTAAATCAAATATGATTCTAAAGTTTTTAGGATTTTTAATAAAATCAAAAAAAGAGAAAGATTCTGTTGCACCAGGTTCCATAAAATAAGACTGGAAAGATAAATCAAGTAAGAACAGACTAAGTCCTAAAGCGCCAACAGGAGCCAGACCCAGTTTTAATTTCTGCCTGGATATTTTTTTACAGATCATACAGCCTAAGCCAATTCCAATAGAAAATAAGGTAAGTAAAAAAGTGACTACCTGTTCATTTCCTCCTAATATTTTTTTTCCGTAGCCAGGTAGAATAGATAGTAAAGTAGCACCATAAAACCAAAACCAAGCCAATCCCAAGATGGTCCATAGAACGTGTTTTTTTTGTATGATATAATGTATTAGACTCCAGGTAGAGGTGAAGGGATTATATTTAAATGGTAAATTCGGTGCTACAGGGGGAACCTGTGTAATAAAAAGACTGAATAAAAAACCAATAATAGCTAAACTGATTACTCCCAGACTGACATAGAAAGATCCCATTTCCGGGATAGCAATAATAAGACCTCCAAAAATAGTTCCGATAAGGATAGCTAAAAAGGTGGAACTTTGAAGTAAAGCATTGGCTTCTACTAGTTTATAAGGGGGCACTTGATGTGGTATGTAGCTATATTTTAATGGGCTGAATAAAGAGGACTGTAGCCCCATTAAAAATAAAGCTATTAAGAGAATGAATAAGCTTTTTGTTATGAAGCCGGCTACAGCCAGTGTCATTATGAATAACTCAAGGACCTTTATATAAATAATCAATTTGGATTTTTCATGTTTATCAGCTATTTGTCCGGCGAGAGCTGAAAATAAGAAAAAAGGGAAAATAAAAATACCGCCACAAAGAGCAATAAGTTGTTCCGTATTGAGTCCGATCAGGTTCATGGACTGAAAAGTAATTAAAATAATGAGTGCATTTTTAAAAAAATTATCGTTAAAGGCACCAAAAAACTGTGTATAGCACAGAGGCCAGAATTTTCGATTCCATAATAAAGAGTGGTTGTTCATTGATTCTTTCTTGATTGCCAAGGACTATCCGGCTGTTGATCGGGATGGGCTTTTTTAAAGGGATGAAGATGTTTACATAGCTCTTCTATTTCCAGCAGTTTTGGAAAATTATTCATATTTACATTAAATCTTCTTGCATTATATATTTGGGGAATGATGAATAGTTCCGCTGCTGTTATACTGTTTCCTATAGCAAAAGGACTACATTTATTTTCTCTTGCTTTTTTTTCAACAGAAGAAAGGCCGTTTTGGATCCAAAAGCTTAACCACTGGGTTATCTCTTTTTGTCTCCCCGAATAGCTGGTTTTTAAATATTTTAGTACCTTTAAATTTTGCAGTGGTTGTATTCCACTGTTGATTATTTCACAAAGACTGATGATCTGAGCTTTTTTATCTTTTGGAAATAAAGATGGGGAAGGATAAATATCGTCCAAATATTGTAAAATAGCCATAGATTGCGTTAGGACCTGGTTATTGTGTATAAGGCAGGGAACCTGTGCTTCCGGGTTTAATTTTTTATATTCCTCGCTATTTTGTTCTCCTCCACTTTTTGTGAGGTGAACAGGAATATATTCAAAGGGAATCTTCTTAAGATAAAGTGCAATACGTATCCGATAAGAGCAAGAGCTACGATAGTAGCTGTACAGTTTTATTTTATTGTTCATTTTTATGTAATTTGCTTTTTCTCCAGCGTGGGGCAAAAGAAATTAAAAAAGTATAAAATTTTGCCAGCCATTTATTAATTCCTCTTTCTCTCATCCCTTTATAACATAAGCTCTTAAATTCATTTATGTCATTTCCTTTATATATAAACTCTCCTTCTGTAAAGCAAAGGCTGCAGTATATATGTGATCCACTTGTTCCCAGGTCTAAATTAAGAGGCATAAGACAACTGTTGCAATTTTTTACTTCTTTCTTTCTCATTATTCTTTCCATTGTATGTGGTGGGAGGCAGCTTTATTTAAGCGATTCCATATTGCCTTCCATGATCCGGTTTGGTTGTTTTTGGTATCTTTAATTATATAAATAACATAAGAGGGTTTTTGTAAAGTGTTTAATTGATGATACAGCATTCTGGCAGTGAGGACAGCGGATGATTTCAATTTTAATTGTATAAAGGTTTTTTCAGGGAAAAGATGGCAAAGCTTTTGAGTTACTTCTTTATTTATTGGGGGTTTTATGTTTTTGATTTCAATTAATACCAGGGGAACAGAGGGTTGATAGTGTTTTTTTAATTGTCCTGGACTGAGAGAAGAAGAGGCATTTTTTATGGACCAGTGTTCTTTTTTTTCTTTCTTAAGCCACTTTTTTATTTCTTCTTCTGAAATAAGCCCCGGTCTGAGAATTTTTATTAAATTATTTTTAAAATCAGGTTCCAGGACCGTGGATTCGATTCCCAATTTGCATTCTCCACCGTCTAATACGGGAACTTTATCTTTAAACATGGAATAAACATGTTCAGCCCGTGTAGGGCTTAGTTGACCGAAAAGGTTGGCACTGGGAGCGCATAATGCCTGTGTTTTTTTTATTAAGTTTAAGGTCAGAGGATGCCGGGGCATTCTTAAACCCACTTTTTCTTGTCCGGCTGTGATGAGAGGGTGGACATTATGTGTCTTGTTTAAGATAACAGTTAAAGGACCTGGAGAAAAGTGAGCCATCATTTGATTGAGTAAGGGTTCATTTACGTTATGAAACTGACTCATTTGCTCTATGCTGGCACAGTGGATGATCAGAGGATTGAAAGAAGGTCTTTTTTTTATTCTAAAAATTTGTTTTAGTGCTGACTCACTAAACACAGATCCGGCCAGACCGTATACGGTTTCTGTTGGAACAGCAACCACTCCTCCTTTATTAATAATATTGCAGGCCTCATTAAAAGAAATATATTTTTTTTTCAATTTTTTATTCTTTTTGTTTCATTAGTTTATATAAGTAAGAAAAGATAAGAACAGTGGTAAAGGAAAAAAATAAAAAAGCCAGGATAGCGGCGACAAATTTTAAATTCGAGATGATGGTTTCTCCATAAATGGAAATAATCAGGACTTGGGAAGGAACTACAAGTAAAGCCACTCCTCCATTAATAAGGATAAATTTATGGATAGGAATACGAACCACTCCGCAAGTGAGGTATCCGATAAATCTCAGGCCGGGAGTAAATCGAAACATGCCTGAAACGAAATATCCATATTTGGAAATCCATAAGTTAATCTTTTCCTTCCTTTTTTGGGAAATGATTTTTTTTAATATTGGATGATTAATAATTTTTCCTCTGAAGATAAAACCAATCATGTAAACTAATAGATCACTTAAGAAAACAGAGAGAAAACAGACCAGGGCTGTAGTGACTGGTTGTACGGGACTTTGGGCTTCTTCAATGGCAAAAAGGGGTGGAGGATAAATTTCAGGATGGGCGCCCATATAAGTTACCAAGGCGGCGGAGATAATGACCACTTCCTCTGAAACAGGTAGGCCAAAGGTGGCTAAGGTCATAATTAAAATAATAATACCGTAGAAGGCAAAAGGGTCATAAGCGAAGGAGGTGAGAAAATGTAATAAAAACTGTTCAATATTTTCAAAAAACATAGTGTTCTCTTTTTTACTTTTTAAAAGGACTTTTAAACCTCTCTTGGGTGAATAGTCAAAAAAATCCTGAAATGACAGTTATTTGAAGTGTGTATGAACAGGGAATGAGACATTAACTTGCCTTTTTGGGTTAAGTAATTTTAAGATTGCCTATCTATGTTGCCAAAAGGTTAAATTTTTAAATAGGGGCCGCGACGGGTAAAAAAATTATATGAAAACGGTTTTATTTTCTTCTGTTGAGGGTAATGGACAGGCTTTGGATGGGGGTGCTATGTTTGGCAATGTGCCGCGGGCGCTTTGGTCCCGTTGGGAAACGCCGGATACACAGGGGCGTATTCATTTAGCCTGTCGTACATTGCTTATTGAAACCGAAAAACTAAAAATTTTATGTGAGACAGGTATTGGTGCTTTCTTTGAGCCAAAATTGGCTGAAAGGTACGGTGTTCAGAAAAGTGATCGACATGAACTTCTTGGGAATCTGGCCGCTTTGGGTATTAAAGAGGAGGACATTGATTATGTCATATTATCACATCTGCATTTTGATCATGCCGGAGGACTATTACCCTCTTATCATGAACAAAAAAAGGGAAAACCGGATCTTTGCTTTCCCAATGCCCGTTATGTTGTAGGGAAAAAAGCGTTTCAAAGGGCCTGTCAACCTCATTTAAGAGATCGGGCTTCTTTTATTCCCGGCCTGACAGAAAAACTGGAGCAAAGTGGTCGATTAATCATTGTTGAGGGAGATAAACTGCCTGATGTGTTGGAAGAACATCTTTCTTTTGTATTTACGGACGGACATACCCCGGGACAGATGCATGTCCTGTTTAAAAATAAAAAAGAAGAGAGGATTTTTTTTGCTGGTGATCTTATACCAGGAAAAGCGTGGGTACATTTGCCAGTGACTATGGGGTACGATCGTTGGCCGGAAAAACTAATTGAAGAAAAGCAAGGTTTATATAAAAAAGCTGAAAAAGAAAAATGGTTAATTTTTTTTACACATGATAAAGATATAGCTTGTGCCCGTATCCGAAAAAATGAAAAAGCCTGTTATGAACTTTACGATGAGAGAAAGTTTCTACATAGAAACAATTTATGAAACACTTTATAAAGTATTATAATCAATACCTCTGAAATAAATATAATGCTGTCATTCATATATTTAATGTGAAAATATTTCATTACTAACCTTAAAAGAGAGATATTATTTTGTATTGAAAAAGATTATTTACTATATTGGATTTGTCATTTTTTATTATTAAATAAAGGTTAATAAAGTGAGTAAAATTGTTTTTAGTGTCATACTTTTTATCGGACACTTTTATTCTCAGGCAAATAGCTCTTGCCCGGGGGTTTGGGACTTAAAGCATAAGGGACAGTTATCTCCGCAATCGGTAAAGGAAATGTTTGAGAAATTTTATGTAGAAGAGGAACGTATCGTTCCTGATATTAATATTTCCGAAGTGGAAATGTCAGGGGGAGCTATCCCCCATACACATATTGTAAGAAATAAACGTACTATTACTGATGGTATTGAAACTTATGAGTTGGAGGTTTTACCGAAACCCGCCTCTCTCATTGAGAAGAAATATAATAGACACGAGAACAGTCAGTTTTATAAAGTTGCAAAATGGCGGGGAGAAAAGGTTTTTCTAAAACAAATAACACAACCTAATGGGGAAAGGGAACTGGCTATACTACGTACATTGAGTGAAATAGGTATTCCCGTTCTATTTAAGGGTGTTGTAAGGAATACAGATGGATCTTTATATATGGTTAGTTCCTTTCAGGAAAGTCCTGTGTTCAAATCCTTGGAAGCGGCTTTTAAATCTTTTGATGTAAAATATCATACAGACATTCTTCAACAATTAAAGCACATATATTCTTTATTTTTAGAGTACGGTGTTTCTGATAAGGATTTTCAATTTATGGTTTCCGCCGAAGGTAAAGTCTATGTTGTGGACGTGGAATTTTATACGTTTTTAGGTCATAAAATAGAAAAAAGTTAATGAAATTTATTTGTTTTCTTTTTTTAGTAAGTATTTTAGCAGTTGAGAACAACTATCTTCCAATAGGGTAATAACATTTAAAAAACCTTGATCCCCCTCATAATAAGGGTCTGGAATAAAGTTGCAGTTTTTTATCATACAAAAATCAGCCATTTTAAGTATTTTCTTTTTATCTTTTTCTGTTATTGCAAGAGATGACACATTTTCATAGTTTGAGTCATCCATAGTGATTATCCAATTAAAATTATTAAAATCTTCTGTTTCAAATGCCCGGCTAATACTTGTGATGTTGTATCCTTTTACTTTGGCGTGTTTTCTCATTCTCGGGTCGGCTTGATGACCTGCGTGGTGTTGAGAGGTGCCGGCGGAATCACAGGTAATATGATCTGCCATATTTCTGTCTTCAATAAATTTATTCATAATAGCTTCTGCTGCTGGAGAGCGACAAATATTTCCAAGGCAAACAAATAAGAGTTTCATAAATTTTAGTGTCTGTTGTAGATTTACTGTTCTTCTCTTTTTATTTTAATATATTAATATAAAAAAAGCAGTGTTCTTTGGAGGTGAAATCTGAAAAAAACAGGGGAAATGGAATATCTGGATTTCAGCACAGGTGATGAAGTTTCTCCCTGTTTGCTTTTTTTTCATGGATATGGAGCTAATGCCCGCGATTTAAGTGGTTTTCATACTCTGAAATTACCTGTTCCCTGTCGGTGGATTTTTCCGAACGGACCTCTGGAATTAAAATCGCCTTATGATATTTTTGGAGGTCGGGCCTGGTTTTCATTAAAGATGAACGATAACAGGCTCTTTTCAGATGAGCACTCTCTTTCTCATTTACAAAAACATTGTGAGCAGCTGTTGGATTTCATAAGGTCTTTAAATACGAATAAAATTATTTTAGGTGGTTTTTCTCAAGGAGCTATTATGGCTTTAAACCTGGCGTTGAGAATGAGTCCGCCACCTCAAGCCCTGATTATTATGTCTGGAGCTTTATTTCCATATGAAGTTTTGACTCGGGAGAAGAAAAATTTTTCAAAAGCGGGTTCTTTTTTTCAGTGCCATGGCAAAACAGATCCGCTTCTTTTATACTCTGAAGCAAAGGAAGTATATGATTTTTTATGTGATTTACAATGGGCCGGAAAATTTATTTCTTTTGATGGCGGTCATGAAATTCCTCACGCTATTTTGTTGCAAGTACAGGAATTTATCAGTCATCAATTATCGTAATCCACTTCCACTAATCGTGATTCCGGTTTGGCTTGGCAGGTAAGAATTTCATGATTTTTCAAGTTCTCATCTTCTAAAATACCTCTTTCCTCTTGGGTGATACGTCCTTTTTTTAAAACAGCCAGACAGGACATGCAGGAGCCGGAAAGGCAGGAAAAGGGCGGAGAATGCCCGGCGGAAAGCAGTTGTTCCAGTATGGGAATATCAGACTGAGCAGGGATCTCGATCTTTTCTTTGTTAATAAAAGCCCGAATTGTTTCTGGAAGTGCCTTTTCATTTTCCCCTTCTTTTCCTGTAAGAAGGATTTCCGGCTGGGAGCCGGTTTGATAGAAGCTTTCATTAGTGGTTATAGGTGGTATGGTGTTTTGCTCTTTTGTTTTTGTTGAAAGAAATGTTTTTTGAGTACTGGAAAAAAAACTTTCTTTACGAATATGTGTTTTTTTTACTGTATTCTGTATTAAAAAATCCTGTACGGTTTGCATAAACCCTATTGGACCACATAAGTAATAAAGGTGGTTGGAATTATTAATTGAAATATCCGAGAAGTATTTTTCCAGGTGTTTTATTTCAAGTCTTCCATGGATATTACACCAAGGTGTTTTTTTTTTACTTAAAATATGTACTATGTTAAATCCTTTATGTTGATCTTTCCATTTTTTTAATTCCTTATGATAAATAATGGAGGATTCATCTCTGTTGGCATAAAATAAGGTGATTTTATTTTTAGAGTCACTGGTTAAGACAGTCTTAATGATGGAAAATAAAGGGGTAATGCCACTACCTCCGGCAAAAAGAAAGTAATGTTTTGGTTTTAAATCTGTTGGAGGTTTAAAGAACCGACCGGCGGGTTTTCGAGATAAGAGAGTATCTCCCTCCTTTAGATGATCTATCATGTAGTTGGAAACTGTTCCTCCCTCCACTCTTTTTACTGTGGTTTTTAGTTCTTCATTTAACAGAGGACAGGAAGAAAGAGAGTAGCTTCTTAAAAACTCTTTTCCTTTAATCTGAAAGTTGAAAGTTAAAAATTGAGCGGGGGCATAATGAAATACTGATTTATGCTCATCAGGTACTTCAAATATAAAAGAAACACTGTCTTTTGTTTCTTGTACTTTGTTTTTAATTTTTATAGGGTAGTTTATTATAGCCATACAGTCACTTCTCTTCCATTTCCTGTAACCATTTAACCGGTGATACAAGGGACACTGTTTTATCAGAGTGAAAGCCAACTTCCAACTGTCCTCCTGGCATTTGGACAAAAATACGTTTCACATCAGGTTGGCGTTGATGATGTATTTGTGCTACAGCCAAGGCTCCGGTCCCGCAGGCCGGTGTAAAGTCTTCAATACCTCTTTCAAAACTGCGTGCAAGTAATTGCGTGTTATTTTGGCGATAATAAAATGACACGTTCATTCCGTTTTTATGGTGTGTTGTTCTTTTTCTTAAAACTTCTGCTATGGTTTTTTTATTTTCCCAGTCTGTTAAGGAGGATGGCCAGGTTGGTAATTCAATTACGGCATGAGGAACAGAGCTGTCTATAAAAAAGTAGGAAGTTTTTTCATCTGTATTGATAAAAACTTCAAAAGGACCTTGGATTGCTTCAGCTTGTTTAAGAAAAATGCAGGCTTTGCCTTCTTTTAATTTCCCTTTTATTTTTTGGGCTGCGGTTTCAAATGTAAATGAAGCCCTTTCAACAGGTATTAGTTTTTTTTTAAATACGTAATCCGCTACACAACAGGCAGCATTGCCACACATTTCCGCGGGTGATCCATCTGCATTGTAAAAAAGCCATTTAAAGTCACAGGTGTTTGAGGGTAATAAGATAACCAAGCCATCTACTTTCGCGTGGGAGTTACCGGGTTGTTTACAAAGAGTTTTGGCTACCTGCGACCAATTTCTATTCATTGAAAAAGAAGAAAGAACAGGAGAGGGAAAGTGGGTGATCCAAAAGCTGTTCTCAGCGCCACTCATTTTTGTCCATATAGTTTTGTTTTTTGATGTTTTCATGTTTTTAACCTGTTTTTAGGGAGCAATTTAAATAGAACAATAAATGAAGTATTTTTCAATATTTAAGTTATTTATTCGGTGGATATGAAAAAGAAATTCCTTATAAATATAGAATGGAATGAGGCCGTTCAGGTAAAGTTTTAAACTTCAAAAGGCTTGGTCCGATAAGTTCTTTATATATTTGTATAATTTTTACTTTGTTTAAAACTGAATGTTATCTCTCAGGTGGTAGAAAATGTCGAGATTAAAAGCTTTTATCTTTTTTTGCTTCTGCTTTTTATTTACTCTGTTTTTTTATAATTGTGCTCCCTTGACGGAGCAGGGAAATTTTAAAGAAACGGATATCAATGTGTTTAATTCGGAAAATCCAGGGACGACACGGACAGAAGGGGATGGGGATACAAAAGATGAAAGCGATGACGAGGACGATGAGGAGTCGGATTCAACGGAAGAAGATGACGAGGACGACGAGGATGATGAAGATGAAGATGATGAACCAGTTGGTGATGAGTTTGATGGTTCGGAAACACCAGAATCAGGTGGGACTCCTATTACAAGAGATCTATATTAGAAAATATTCTATTGAAGGTAAGGAAATTTTTTGAAGTGTTCCATTTGGATTGTCCGAATAGGAGAATCCATTTGGTTCATTAAGAGGCTAATCGTTTTTTTAGCTTTGTTTTTTACGTTCATGCAGACATCAAATAGATTTTCCCCTTCAGATTGGACTTTTATATTAAGAGTTTTAGGGACTAAGATAAAAGTAACTGAATATTTTGCATGTTTTTTGTTTTTTTCCAAAATGACAGCAATCGGTCCACTATGGGCTAGTAAAGGGCTCAGTTCCACAGCTTGTTGGTAAACAAAAGCTTTTTCTTCTCCGGATGGTTCTAAAAGTGTACGACTTTTTTTATTTTTCATATTTTAAATTTGGTTGCTTATTGCTTTTTTGTCAAGTTTCTTGTCTGTTTTAATATTGGCTCAACAAATGCAGTGACAATATTTTTTATTTTTGATAACCAAGTGTATAAAAATTATATGTTGATACATTTTTTAACTACCTGCTTTTTTATGAAAGGTCATTTTATTACTGGGGAGTGAATGTTAAATATAAAAATATTTAATGGAGGGGATAATGAAAGAAGATCAGGTTCGTTTATCTGATAGTTGGAAAAGTCGCTTGTTTTCTGAATTTCAGCAGCCCTATATGATGGAGCTAAAGAGTTTTTTAGTTCAGGAAATGAAATCAAAAAAGTGTATCTATCCTAGGCCAGACGAGTATTTTGCCGCTTTTGATGCCATTCCTTTTGAGGAAGTGAAAGTGGTTATTTTAGGGCAGGATCCTTATCATGGCCCTCATCAGGCTCATGGCCTTTGTTTTTCCGTTCGACCTTCTGTTTCCATTCCTCCTTCTTTAGTAAATATTTTTAAGGAATTGCAGTCAGATCTGGATATTCCAAATCCACAGCATGGGTGTCTGACAAATTGGGCAAAACAGGGAGTGTTGCTTTTAAATGCTACTTTAACTGTGGAGGCGAGAAAAGCAGGCTCCCATCAAAATAAAGGGTGGGAAATATTTACGGATCGGGTGATATCCCTGCTAAATGAGGAAAGAGAGCATTTGGTTTTCATGTTGTGGGGTAGTTATGCTCAACGAAAAGGCGCTTTTATAAATCAGGAAAAGCATCTTGTGTTAAAAGCTCCTCACCCTTCCCCTTTTTCTGCCGATCGTGGTTTTTTTGGGTGTGCCCATTTTTCCAAAGCTAATGTTTATTTAAAAACTTATGGTGAAAAAGAAATTAATTGGACTGTACCGGATATAGATTGAAGTATTTTGATAAAAATAAAAAAGCGGGAGAGATAGTGGTGTATTTCTTTTATCAAACAATTTTGTTTCTTATATTTTTTTCTTTTTTTTGTTTTGGAGAGAATAAAAAGCTTGTTTATTGTTCTGAAGGTAGCCCCAGTTTCTTTAATCCTCAGTTGGCTTCGGATGGCCCTTCTTTTGATGTCAGTGCAGGGATTTATGATCGTTTAGTGGAATTTGACGAAGAAAGAAAAAGCATTAAACCCGGTTTGGCCAAATCCTGGTCTGTTTCCAAGGATAAATTGGTTTATACTTTTAAACTGAGAAAAGATGCTTCTTTTCACCATACTTCTTATTTCAAGCCTTCTCGCTTTTTCAACGCTGATGACGTGATATTTTCTTTTGAACGGCAAATGAATAAAAAACATCCATATCATTTGGTCAATGGGGGAACCTATCCTTACTTTAATTCCTTAAATATGGGGACTCTGATTAAAAGTGTCACTAAACAAGACCCTCTTACAGTAAAATTTGTTTTAAAAAAGAAAGATGCTACTTTTTTAATTAACCTGGCTATGGAGTTTTCCAGTATTTTATCAAAAGAGTATGCTGATCATCTTTTAAAAATTAAAAAACCTGAATCTTTGGATTTTTATCCTATTGGGACAGGACCTTTTGTGTTTAAACAGTATATTAAAGATAGTGTAGTGCGGTTAGAGAATAATAAAAATTACTTTCGTGGCTCAAGTCGGTTGGGTGGAATGGTTGCTGTTATAGTACCGGATAGTAGTGTGCGTTTTCAAAAACTGAAGACCAAAGAATGTGATATTATATCTCAGCCCTCTCCGGTGGATTTGCCGGCAATGAAGAAGCATTCTCGTATCAAGTTGGTGGGCGGTAAAAGATATAACATTGCTTATTTAGCTATGAATGTGGAAAAAGGTCCTTTTAAAAACTTAAAGGTTCGTCAGGCGGTTCATCACGCTCTTAATCGTGATCTGTACATTCAGGCCATTTATCAAGGTTATGCGGAGAAAGCAAAAAACCCGTATCCCTCCAACTTATGGTCCTATAATGATCGTGTAAAAGATTATGAATATTCTGTGGAAAAAGCCCGTCATTTATTGAAAGAAGCGGGTTATGAGAAGGGCTTTAACACCACTATGTGGACTTTACCTATTGCCCGTCCCTATAATCCGAATGGAAAAAAAATGGGAGAGCTGATGCAGGCTGATTTGAAAAAGGTAGGCATTAAAGTGGAACTGGTGAGCTATGACTGGCCTACTTATATCAGTCGCTCTAATAAAGGGGAACATGAAATGATACAAATGGGATGGACGAGTGATAATGGAGACCCTGATAATTTTTTAAGAGTGCTTTTAAGTTGTGACTCTGTTTCTTCCGGAATAAATATGGCTCGTTGGTGCCATCCTTCTTTTGATCGTCTGATTAAAAAAGCACTTCTGGTGGTGGATCAGAAAGCAAGAAGTCGGTTGTATAAAAAAGCGCAGGTGCTTTTTAAGCAACAGGCACCTTGGGTTACACTGGTTCATACTTATGATTATGTAGCTATGCTAAAACATGTAGAGGGCTACAACCATACTCCTTTTGGTTCAAAATCTTTTTATACAGTTTATTTTAAAAAGAGATGAGATTTTGTGAATTTGTCTAATTTTTTTTTTCGTCGATTCCTGTCTATTATTCCAACGCTATTTATCTGCACGGTATTGGTGTTTTTTATTATTCGTTTAATTCCAGGTGATCCGGTAGATCATCTGCTTGGAGAAAGAGGTGCAGACCCTGAATTAAGACAGGAATTAATGGTAAAGTGGGGTTTGGATCGCCCAGGGTATCAGCAATACCTGATTTTTGTTTCCAGAGCGCTCAAGGGGGATTTAGGTCAATCTCTTGTTTCCGGTCGTTCGGTATGGGCGGAGTTTAAAGAACATTTTCCTGCTACAGTAGAGTTGTCTTTTGTGGCTTTGCTTTTTTCTTTATTTTTAGGTATCCCGTTGGGTTTTTTGGCTGCTTTGAAAGTAAACTCTATTTGGGATTTTACTTTTTCCGGCTTCTCTTTAATAGGTTATTCCATGTCTGTTTTTTGGTGGGGCTTGATTTTAATTCTTTTATTTTCGGTTTATTTGGGGCTGACTCCTGTTTCTGGAAGAATAGATGTTTTATACGAGATAAAACCTCTTACAGGATTTATGTTGGTAGATTCCCTGTTTACCGGTTCTGCCGCTTTTAAAAGTGCATTAAAACATCTGGTATTACCCGTATTGACTTTGGGAACGATTCCCCTGGCTTATGTTATGCGTATGACCCGTTTTAGTTTATTGGAAATCTTTCAGGAAGATTTTGTTCGCACAGCTAAGGGAAAGGGCCTGGGTTTTTTTCGTGTTTATCTTGTGCATGCTTTTCGAAATGCCTTAATTCCCATCATTACAGTCACAGGTTTAATGCTGGGGTCTTTATTAGCTGGTGCTGTTTTAACTGAGACAGTGTTTTCCTGGCCCGGGATAGGAAAATGGCTTGTGCAGGCGGTGCTGGCCCGGGACTACCCTGTTTTACAGGGAGGTATTTTAATGATTACTATGATTATTATTATGCTTAATTTTTTTGTGGATCTGCTTTATTCAAAAGTGGATCCAAGAGTTTTTAATTAGGCTTTTGATTAGGGCAGGTTCAGAGGAAAGAGTAACTTGAAAGAAAAGCAATCTAACTTAATGTAGAGAAAAGACAGCCATGTTTTCATATAAAGCCATTAATTAAAAGATGAATTAAAGGTGTGATTTATGTTTTTCCTGAAAAAAGTTTTTTTTACGATAAAGACCAATAAGTTTGCTCTTGTTAGCTTTGTCTTTCTTTTGTTTTTTTCCCTTGTGGCAGTCCTGGCTCCATGGATTGCACCATATTCTTTTTCCGAAGTTCATTCTGAATTTTTAAAAACTCCACCTGTCTGGGAAGAGGGAGGAGTATGGCGGTTTTTCCTGGGTACAGATGATTTGGGAAGAGATTTTTTGTCTCGCTTGATATATGGTGCGCGCGTTTCCATGAGTTTGGGTTTAATGGTGGTATTTTTATCTGTATTGGTGGGCACGGTGATTGGTTTGTTATCAGGTTATTATGGAGGCTGGTTAGATCGAATAGTGGTGTCTATTGTGGATATTATGATGTCTTTCCCAAGTATTTTATTAGCTATAGTCATTGTGGCTGTTTTAGGCCCCGGGCTTTTCAATACAGTCATTGCTGTAAATGTTATGGCTTGGCCAGGGGTTATTCGTATTGTTCGTGGAGAAACCTTAAGAGAGAAGAGTAAAGACTATGTGGAAGCGGCAAGAGTTTTTGGGGCCGGCTCTTTTCGTATGGTGTTTAAACATATTTTACCTAATACAACCGGACCCCTTTTGGTGCAGGCTATATTGGGTTTTAGTGAGGGGATTTTAAATATTGCGGCTTTGGGTTTTTTAGGCTTGGGAGCAAGACCTCCTCTCCCTGAATGGGGTACTATGATAAGTGATGGACGGGCTTTAATGACAGACTCCTGGTGGTTGGTGGTATTACCAGGTATTTGTATTTTGCTTGTGGTTCTCTGTTTTAATATTTTAGGGGGTGTTTTAAGAGATGCATTGGATCCGAAAGGTTTAAATCAAATTTAGTTTTGGCCCCCTATTGATACACCTTCATAGTTAAGGGAAATGATTTGGCACCAGATATTCATTAATTCCATATTGGGAATGGATGAAATATTGGTATCAGTTAAATTTTTCGACCCCACTACAATAGACAAGCATTTGGCTCGGGATAAAGCGACATTTAAACGATTTTTATTTAAAAGGAAGGAGATTCCTCTGGGAGCATCTTGAATGGTGGAAGCAGCTAGAGAGAGAATACATATCGGAGCTTCCTGGCCTTGAAATTTATCCACAGAAGCAATTCGTGCCTCCTCAATAGATAGTTCTTGTTTTAAGCAGGCCACCTGAAAGTTGTAGGGTGCTACAATAAGAATGTCTTTAGTGGTTATATTATTTATTTTCCCTTCTCTGTTTTTCCATTGCACTTTTAGTAACTGTTTATAAAAATCAGAAACCACTTTTGCTTCTTCCATAGAGGAATGAACATTACCGGAATGTTCTACCGGAATAAAACAAAGACCGGACTCAGGTAGTTGAATGGAGGTGTTTGTTAAAATAATTTTCTGTTTTTCTGTTGTTGAATGGTGTATCAGCTTCCCATCGTAAAAATGATTGGAAATAAATTGGCATAAGGAAGGGTGCATTCGATAAGAGACGGGAAGAAACACCCCCTTGTCTTCGGAAATGGTGGTTTTTCCATCCGTGTAGTAAGTTAGGGCAGAATGACCGGATTCCCCTGGGTGAGAGGCCTGAATTGGTTGATCTAGCTGGTTTTGATCGCCGATCAATATGATATTTTTTGTGGATCTGGCTGCCGCAACCAGGTTGGAAAGACTCACTTGGGAAGCTTCATCCACAAATAAATAATCATAAGCGTTTTCTTCCGTGTTTCGTGAAAAAAAGAAAGTAGTGCCGCCTACGACTTGGGTACTTTTATTTACTTGGTTAGACTCTACTAACTCTATCGGCCATTTTTTTAAAAAATTCTTTTCTTCATTTCCTCCTCTGGAATCTTTTACTTTCTGACATTGAAATACAATACTCTCTTTGTTTTGTTCATATATTGTTTTTAAAATATTTAGGATCGCCTTGTGAGAATTAGCTGTCACCCCTATTCTTTTTCCATTTTTAATAAGATTTAAAATAATATGAGCGGCGGTATATGTTTTTCCTGAGCCGGGTGGTCCTTGAATACAAAAAACCGAATTTTGTAGATTTAAAACATGAGAGGAGACCTCCTCTATAATTTTATCTTTATTTATAATAAGAGCCCCTTTATGGTTAGGCAAATCAGGGGCTTTTCTTAAAAGTAAATCATGGATACACTTTTTTAATCCAAAAAAGCGGGATTGAGGGGAAAAATCATTAGCTGTTTTCAATAAAGATAAAAATAGATTTCTTTTATAAAGATCATTTTTTTCCGGAACGAGAGTAAAAGTCCCCTTTTTGGGGATGCTATTTTTTTTATTTGGTTGAAGATAAATAATTCCCTCTATTAAATTCAGTTTTAGTATAATATAGGTATTTCGAATATCGTCTGTATTTTCCAAAATAATCACTTTTTCCCCTTCTCGAAAACCAATTTCCTGTTCCTTTTCAAATTGAACTTTGTGTGTATAATTCTGGAATTCCAACCAACGACAAAAGGTGATAGTATTTTTGTCCTCCAACATTTCCTCTTCTTTCATATCCAGACGGGAAAAATAATCCCACCAACCGGGTTTGTCTTCTCGAATGTGAAACTCCAATAGATTGGCCAACATATTGGTGATATAGAGTCCTGTTTCTTTTTCCATTTGGGATAAATGCCAGGTTCTTTTTCGCGCAGGGACCTGACTGAGAAGCTCATGGGCCTTTTCCCGGCAGTCTTCTTTGATAGAGGGATGACGATGTTTTTGTTCCTCTGACTCTTTTTTGAAGGGACTTATGTATTTAATATTGTTTTTTTCTTGCAAACTCCAGAGGAGCTGACAAAGTTTTTTCGTAGAGAGACAATCATCCTGATTGTAGGATTTAATCCTTTTTAAAAAAGGGGAATTTTCTGTTCTGTCATTGGAGTTTAGAAAGTGAAAAAAAGAAACGGCAGCCTGGCCTCCGGATTTAACACTGGTCTCTCTTTTACTGTGATATAATCGTTCCACTTCTTTTAGGGAATAGGAGAAAGTACCGATTCTTAATCCTTGGATAACTATTCTGTGTAAATCCACAAATACGTGGTTTCTTAAAAGGTTATCTATTTTCTCTTCTCCTGCTCCATACTTTCCCATGAGTTTTTTAATTGTAGATGGTTCATAATGCCCATAATGGTAAATATGCATTCCTCGTTTCTTCTCCCAGCGTTCATACGCCCAATCAAGCCATTTTTTAAAAGCTGAGACCTCTTCCTGTTCATTCGTGGCCCAAAAACAAATATATTTTTCTGCTTCGTGAACAGCATTGCCGTATAAGTATTCCAAACCTTCCTTTCCCAATAGAGGATAGCCTTCCATATCGAAAAAAATATCTGCTGTATGTGCAGGAGGTAGCATTTCCAGGCCCCGTCTTTCACCTATATGAGGCAGGACCTTAAAACTTGGCATAGTTTTTTCTTTGGATTTTAATTGCATATCTGCTTGATCTTTTAAAGTTTTAAGAATGGTGGTGGGAATACCTTTTATAGAAAAGCTATCTTTTTTTTGTTTGGGAAGTTCAGAGAGCTTTTTTATTCCTGCCTTCCGTAAGATAGTGCAATGGGTTGAGCGTATTCCTGCCACTAAAGAAATATCATCTAATATATGAAGTCTTTTTTTAGCAAAGAGGCTCCAATCTCTATGTTCTGCCATTTTATCGGGGATAGGAATATGATCCCCGGAAAAATGAGAGTGAAAGTGCAGGAATCTTTCTTTTAAGAATTGATAAAAATAGAAAAAGGCAGTGGTTTTAAAAAAATGAGATCTTTCATCTTTTGTTACCACGGCAAGAGAAGGGGGTAATAGCTCTTGGATGGATTGTAATATATCACAGTAACAGCAAAGCTGAATCAAGGCCGTTGATTTAGGATGTCTTGCAATTTTAAAATCATAAGGGATGTAGTGATAATCACCTAATTTGGAGGCTCCTTTTTTTTTTACTAATAAATCCGCATAGCCAAATATTGTTTCATTTCCTATAGCTGCCTGATAAATTTTTTCTTCACCGGACTTCATAGCCAGGAGAGTTTGTTTAATAGAAGCTTCGCGGTTTTCTTTTTCAATTCGAACAATGGAATTTGTTTTTTCCCATTTATTTATAATATCCTCTTCATGTTGGTTTCCCATATTTCTTATCAGTTCAAGCAGAGGATCAGATGGGTCACGATCCGCACCTAATTCTTTTTGTATTTCCTCTGAAACAATTTTTTCAAAATGATCCATATAAGAGGCGAATTCAGATTCAAAAAATCGGACCAGGTCTGAAGGGGAAAAAGTGATTTTGTTGTAATAAAATCGCATTGATGCTGACTGTAACAAACGAAGCTGATAACTTACAATATTTAATTTATAAATTGATATATCAGGTTGGACTTTTTGATGTGAAGGTAATATGTATTTTACTGGCTTTTTTAAAGTTGAAGCGGTTAAATTTCTTATATCCGGAAGAGATAAGGCTTTGGAAAAGAAAGTAATATAATGTTCAGGCTAACCGACATAGTTAAAAGGTGAATAATAAAATGACTAAAACGGAATTAAAAAAAAAGAAAGTTTATTTTTCTGATCATTTTCCTTCTCATAGTCGGTTGTTAAGAGTTTTAGAGTATCAGAGAGGAGGAAATATAAAAGTATCAATGTTGGATGCTGCCCCATTAGTGATTTGTGACAGGAAATTACAGTCTCATCCAGAAGTTATTTCCTGGTTAGAAAATTATTTGGTGTATTTTGTTTCCGGTGGGGAAAAAATAAAAAATTTGGATTCTTTGCCCAGGCATATAAACAATATTTTAAGAATAATAAAGAATAAAAAAATTATTGGATTTATCAGCTTGGGAGGAGGAAGTGTAGGTGATTTTACAGGATTTTTAGCTAGTGTGTATAAGAGAGGAGTGCCTCTTATTCATATCCCCAGTACCTGGCTTTCTGCTATGGATTCCGCCCACGGCGGGAAGACAGCTTTAAATGTTGGAGAGGTAAAAAATGTAATTGGCTCATATTGTTTTCCTCAAGCTGTATTTACTGTGAAGAATCTATTATCTACTTTATCAGAAAAAGAAAGAGAATCTGCAAAAGGGGAACTGGTTAAGATAGCTTTAATCAAAGGGGGAGATTTTTATAAAGAGATTTTTACAGAATATCTGGACAAAAAAAACTCTGCCTTGGATTTATGGAATATTTTACCTCAAGCTATCCTCGCCAAGATAAAGATAATCGAAAAAGATCCTTATGAAAAAAAAGGCCTTCGCCGTTTGCTTAATTTTGGTCATACTTTGGGACATGCACTGGAATCTTATTTTCATATTCCACATGGAGAAGCTGTTTTGTATGGTATTGTCTTTGCTATTCAGTGGAGCCATAATCGGTTTACCCTTTCCCCTTCTTTTTTAAGACAGGTGTTTATTTTGCAAACAAAGAAGTCGCAACTGTATTCTTATTTAAAAAGAATTCCAAAAAATAAATTAAATCAACTGCTTCTTCATGATAAAAAAAGGGGAAGAGGAGAATATATTGACTTTATTTTTATTAAAGGTCCGGGTAAGGTATTTACAGAAACAGTTTCTGTGTCTGATATCTTAACAGAAGTGCAAAAACAAATATTGTTACATTCCAAATAATAAAGGCACTTCATTATTCTAAAAAAATAAATTTTTACTCTGTACTCATGGTCATTTTGTAAAAAAGTGATTCTAAAAAAAGGGATTAAAAGCATGTAATTATTACACTTTTATATGTTTTTATTGATCAGGTTACAGGAGCTGATATATATCGCAATTATGAAAAGGGCAATGTTGATATTTTGTACAGTGATTTGTTTTTCCTGTTCTTACATGGCTTTTGCCTGTGAAAGAGTATTTATAAACATTGAAGAGATGACGGTTGTAGAGATTGCTGAAATTCCTCCACGGGAATTTCAGCATCTTTCTCTTGAATTAACACGTAGATTTACAGAAGAGCAAATTCAGGCATTGACTGGTGAACAAATTGTTGTATTCCCTATCGAATATTTCTCCTTATCACAAGCATCGTTTTTGACTGCTTTACAGGTTAATGCAATTATTATTAATCGGTCATTGCCGGTTAATCATCTTTTGTCTTCTTCTGTTTTAATGCGGATTCATGTTAAAAAAATTTCACCGGAGAATATACACTTGCTGCCACCGGCACTAATACGTCTTTTTTCTGTTGCCGACATGAAGAAAATGACACCGGAGCAATTTGCGTCTCTGACACCGGAGCAGATTAAGGTTATTGACCCTCAACAGTTTTCACATGTTATGTCGGAACGGAATATGTCTTTATTAACACCTCAACAGATTTCATCTTTACCGGTTGCACATATTAGAGCTCTTGCTAATGAGCAATTTGCAAAATTTACTGTTGAACAGCTTCACTCTCTTAATTTTGAACAAATTAAATCTATGCTTCCTTTGCAGATTAAAGCTTTAAAGGTGTCGCAGATTGAGGCTCTAAATCTTACTCCGGAGCAAATTCCCCTTCTTGGGTCTTGGTGGATTAAAGCACTCAGGCCGCCACAACTACAAGCTTTTACTCCGGAACAAATCCAGGCTTTTACAATAATTCAAATTAGGTCTCTTGATGGTGAACAGTTTGCGGCTCTCACCCCTGAGCAGATTGGAGCTCTCACTTCTGAGCAGCGTGCCGCTTTTAAAGCAGACATAGCTTTAATAAAATAGATTTAAATGATTGGATAATTGTGGTATTTTTTGACTGTTTAATTAAATAAAATATATTTTATTTATGATAAAAACTGTTTTAATTTTATTTTTAGTATTGTGTTTTTCTCAGACTTATAGAGCTTTCTCCTGTGAAAGATCATTTATAGAAGTTGAAAAACTTTCTATTGCGGATCTTCGTAATCTTTCTCCGTCTGAAATTGCAAAACTTCCAGCAGGGGAAGTACGTAAATTGAATGGGGAACAAATAGGGCATTTAAGCTTTGAACAGGTCTTGTCATTGCCTTTGGAGCATTTATTGCTGGCGCAAATACGATCTGTTACTTCTTTGTATATTAATAATATTCTTTCTAAAAGAGAGCAGTTTAAAGATGAACACCCATCCGCTTTTTCTTTACTCATTCGAATTGGTATGAGAGATATTTCTCCTTATGGCATAACTTTTATATCTCCGGAGCAAATCAGGCAGTGGTCAGAACATGATATAAAAAAGTTAACTCCGAAACAGATTGAAGCTTTTAGTTCCGAACAAATTGTAGCATTTGGAAAGATGGTTGTGCATTTTTCCCCGGAGCAAATGCAGGCCTTTGGTGAAAATATTCGACATTTTTTACCGGAACAACTTGAATTATTTTCACACAGCCAGACAGGTAAGCTTGCACTTTCACAGTTAGCTGTTTTACGTGAAGATCAGCTTCAAGCTGTAGGTTATATAAACTTTTTTATTCGTTAAAATAGTGGTCGCTAAGTAGAGTTTTTTTCAGTAATATAAGCATATGTCTTTTTATTTTTTAGGAAGAGGACCTTTTTCAAAATCCCTTCTTTTACGAGCTTTGATTGTGCAAAGTTATTTCCCTGAATTACAAATTACAGGGGATAGTGAGTGTGATGATGTGGTTTTTCTGAAAGAGGGCTTAAAGGACTTAAAAAATCAAACTGTAATGGATTGTTCACATGGTGGTGCGGTTTTGCGTTTTTTGACTTTAAGAGCTTCCCGTGAAATTGGCAGCTTTACTTTGAAAGGTTCTGAACGCTTATTTCAAAGACCTATGCGAGAGCTGCAAATGATCTTGAATCAGTTAGCCTGTGAAATAAAATTTAATAAAAATAATTTAATTTTAAAAGCTCATGGCTGGCACTTGTCCGGGGATGCTCTTACTGTTTCTATGAGTCGATCAAGTCAGTTTGTGTCCTCGGTTTTATTGAATAGCTGGAAATTAGACCGTGACTTATTTATTAGTGTAGAGGGAAACATGGTGTCCTCTTCCTATCTGCAAATGACGCTTTCATTTTTACGTTCTTTGGGTATGCGGATTACAGGTGATAACAGGGAATATCATATCCCGGCCAATCAGAGGATAAATCATTTTATATATAAGCCTGAAGCGGATATGAGTTGTTTATTTTCTCTTGCTGCTCTGACAGCAACGGAAGGAGAAGTGATATTTACTGATTGGCCGGAACAAAGTTTTCAGCCGGACTTTATATTTCCTTCTTTATTAAAGAAAATGGGTTTTCAGGTAAAGCAGGTGAATCAGACTTTAAAAATTAATGGAGCAGGGGATTTACATCCGATAGAATGTAATTTAAAAAACTGTCCGGATTTATTTCCTGTTCTGGCTGCTCTGTGTGCTTTAGCTAAAGGGACCAGCCGCTTGTATGGAGCGCCTCACTTACATTATAAGGAGTCTGATCGTGTTGAACAGATGGCGAAGCTTCTTCAATATACAGGGCGTACAGTGACCGTTTTGGATGATGGTTTGGTAATAAGAGGACAGCCTGTCTCTCCAGGGGATAAAAGCAAGCCTATAATAGGCTTTGACCCAAAGGAAGATCATCGTATGGCTATGGCCGTGGCGGTTTTAAAGAAAGCAGGTGAACCGATTCAACTTTTGAATCCGGGAGTGGTAAATAAAAGTTTTCCGGATTTTTGGTCTATCGTTAATGTTAATCCATAAAGGACTTAATTATGATTTATTTGATTGTAGGTCATCGGGGGGTAGGAAAAACACTCTGGTTGAAAAAAATAAAAAGAATTTTTGAAGATATACCTTCTTTGGATTTCAAAAACAAAAAGGTCTGTTTTATAGATTTGGATGAGAAAATAGAAAAAAAGACAGGAAAAAAAATAGATGAACTTCTTTCCGGTAAAAATACAGATGACAGGTTTTCTCATAAGCAGGAAGATGTAAGTCGTATACAGGAACAAGAGAAAAGGGAAAATTATTTTCGTTTAGTGGAAAAAGATGTTTTTATTACATTATTTAATAAATATAAAAGAACAGATGATTTGGTATTTATATCTGTAGGAGCTGGATTTAAGTGGCCAGCTGGAGAAGAAATACCTTCCTGCTGTCATATTATTCATTTGATTCGTGAGACGGATCTTAAAGGTCGGGTGTTTCTGGATCGTCCACGATTAAAACCCAATGAAAGTCCTTATGAGGAATATATGTCTTTATCTGTTGAAAGGGAGGGTTTTTATAAAAAGATAAGAAATGAAAGTTTTGTGTTACCGGAACAGGATTTCGATTTTACTGAACCGGAAAAATATTTATTTAGCCTGAAAAAGGATAAGTGTTTAAATGCTATCATTACTTTAAATAAATATAATTTGCCCTCTCGTTTTGAACATTGGGAGAACTTTATAAATAAGAGGCTTTCCTGGGGTATTCGGTTTTTTGAAATGCGTGATGATCAATTAAGTGATCGGGAACTGAACTTTCTATTGGAAATAATTCCAAGGGAAAAACGATTGCTCAGTTTTCGAAAACCCCAGGATTCTTTTTTTATGGAAAAAGATCTTTCATCTTTGATGTGGGATTGGCCTCTTGAGAAAGGACCTCCTCCCTCTTTTTCTCCTATTGTGTCCCTGCACGAAAGAAAAGAGGAGACATTTGATCAGCTTTGTAAAAGTATCCTTGAATGTAAAGCCGGTCATTTTAAAATGGCTGTGCCAATAAATAATTTTGAAGAATTGATGCAGGGACATATGTGGTTCTTGGAAGACCCTGAGCATCGTTCTTTTCTCCCTATGTCAGGACAGGGAAGGGCGGGGGCGGGCTTATGGAGATGGTACCGACAAATTTTTGGCCCTCAGATGAAAATGCATTTTATCAGGGAATCTCAAGAAGGGGTGTCTGATCAGCCTTTTTTATATGAGCATTTATTATCACTTTCCAATAGTAAAAAAAAGGGTCCGGTCTCATTTGCGGCGGTTTTGGGAGATCCGGTTGCTCATTCAGCCAGTCCGTCTTTCCATAGGAATTTTTTTTCATCGCAAAACATGTTGTTTACGAAAATGGTTATGAATGAAGAGGACTTTACAAAGGATAATTTATGTATTCTACAAAGACTTGGTTTGGTTTTCGCTTCTGTTACCTCTCCTTTAAAGAAAAAAGCCTTTCAAATTTCTGATACGGTGGATTCTTATGCTAAAGAGGTACAATCTGTAAATACTATGGTATTTCATAATCAAAAATGGCATGGAAGTAATACAGATGGATATGGTTTGAAAGCATTATTGGCAAACGCAGGGTTACATTCTTTTGAGCTAGAGAAAGATCAAACTCCTGTGGCCGTATGGGGAGGGGGAGGTACAAAGAAGGTTTTGGAGAAGGAAATTTCCTATGCGAATTTTTATTCTGCCCGAACAGGGGGAATGAAATCACAGATAAAAAATAGTAAAGGTTTAGAAATGGATATTCGGGTCGTTATATGGGCTGTCGGTCGCACTCGTATGTCTTCTTGTGTATTCCCTCCTTCCTCCTGGAAACCTCAGCTGGTCCTGGATTTGAATTATACTGACGATTCACCAGGCTTGGAGTATGCCCTCCTTGTGGGAGCTGATTATATGTCCGGGAAACTGATGTTTGAATATCAGGCAAAAAAACAGCAGGAGTTTTTTTCAAAAATTAAACAGTATAATGATGTGGAGAGTATGAAAAACGGAGTGCAGGTATATGGGAGCTAATATTTTTGGAACTGTTTTTCAGATCATTACTTTTGGGGAAAGTCATGGCCCGGCTATGGGAGTAGTGGTGGAAGGTTGTCCGGCCGGTGTGTCCTTTTCATGGGATCTCATCCGGGAGAAAATGGATCGTCGCAGGCCCGGGCGATTTCCCTGGATGTCAAGTAGGAAGGAGCCGGATATACCTCAGCTTTTAAGTGGAGTATTTGAAGGTCGTACTCTGGGCACACCTCTTGCCTTATTAATAAAAAATAAAGATTTTAGGCCTGAGGATTATCATCTTATTAAAAAAAATCCCCGTCCGGGTCATGCTGATGATGTATGGAAAGAAAAATTTGATCACGTTGATCCCCGTGGGGGAGGTCGTGCCTCTGGAAGAGAAACAGCTGGTCGTGTTTTAGGCGGTGCTGTAGCACAGATGTTTTTAAAGGAGTTATATGGACAATTAGATATAAGGGCTTTTCCAATACAGGTTGGTCATTTTATCAGGAAGGATTTTACTGCTTTTTCTGAAAGACAGTGGTTTGGGGAACAAAGTAAAGAGGTGGAGGAGTTTTTGGTTCAGAAAAAAGCAAGAGGTTTGAGTTATGGAGGGACAATAAGGGTGGAGGTGGACAAGCCTCCTGTTGGTCTTGGTCAACCTGTTTTTCATAAGTTAAAGTCGGATCTGGCTTCCGCTTTTATGAGTATCGGTGCTTGTTATGAAGTATCTCTTGGTGATCAATATTTCAGTTCTTCTGTAGAAGGGGATAAGGTCAAGTCTATCCATCGGAATATTAATCTGGAAGAGGGGAGTCGATTGCATGGAAAACAGGATCATTCAGTTTATGGTGGTATTCGGGGGGGGATTTCTACAGGAGAAAAAATTATTTTTCACTTGAAATTTAAACCACCTGCTTCTGTTTTAGATGTCGCAAAACAGGGTCGGCATGATCCTTGTATTGTTCCCCGTGCAGCGGTAGTAGCGGAGTCTATGGCTTGGTTGGTGATAGCTGACCATGTTTTATGGTCCCGCCAGGATCGTCTGTCCTAAATTCCAGTATGTCCTCTTTCATACTATTTAGTTTGCAAGAGTGGTAAAGAGTTTCTAAATCCAGATAATCCCGGATCATAAAACAGCCATCATTAATTAAACTGAGATTGCCTCTGTATCCTGAATATAATGGACTGCCCGGTAAAACAACTATATTGGTTCCTGCATGGAGAGCATAGCGGGCTGTAACCATTGTACCACTTCTGGATTGAGCCTGGGCTATGAATACCATTTGTGACAAAAAAGCCAGAACTTTATTTCTGGTGTGAAAATAAGCTTTTCTCATGTGAGCTGACATGGGAAAAACACTTATAAACGCTCCCCCTCCTTCTATAATTGAAGTTTCCCATTTTCTCAAATCAGCGGGATAGTAATTTTTTATTCCACATGGTAAAAAACACAATGTAGGTTTTTGAGAAGCCAAACACAAGGCATGTGCTTTTTGATCCACTCCTCTGGCTCCTCCACTCATAACGCTGATTTTATTTTTGCTTTTTAAAAAAGAGCTTAAGTGCATATCCATCCAAATGAGGGTGTCTTGATATGGTTTGCGGCTGCCTACTACAGAAAAAAGAAAATGATCTTTCCAACAAGGCTCTCCCCTCCAACTGATTATAGGCGGGGGATTTTCCATTTTAAAAAGAGCCTTGGGATAGTCAGGATGAAAAGGGTAGGTTGTTTTTATACCTAGTGAAAGACACTCTTTTTTGGTTTGTTCCGCCTCTTTCCACCAATTCTTTTGAATCTGTAAATAATGTTTTGTTTCCGGGTGAGATATATAGGTGGTAATTTGACTGGTGGAGTGGATTTTTTCCTGATTATGAAACACTCTTTTAAAATCCTCCAGGCGTAGAATCTGATTTTGCCAGGATAAAAAAGAAAGGTATTCCAGCCATGATCGCATGGTTCAGTATATTAGCAAAAACTGTGCCAGTATGTTTTAAGAGTTGTTTTTTGGATGTGAGACCTGAGCCTTGTAAATAAAACTGGCGCCAAAAAAAAGAGTTTTATACTCACATTTGCTAAAACAGTTTGTTTCTTTCATTAGTTTTAATAGAAGTCGCCTCGAGGGAAAATCCCTGGATGATTTTTGTAGATATTCGTAGGCGGATTTTTGTCCGGTTATCCATGAGCCAATACGGGGCATGATATAACGAAAGTATAAATAGAAAAAGGGAGAGAGTAAAAACATAGGCTTATCACCTGTCTCCAGGATCATTACTGTTCCGCCTGGTTTTGTAACACGGGCCATTTCTTTTAAGGCTTTTATAGGGTCTTTTGTGTTCCTCAAACCGTATCCAATGGAACACACATCAAATGTTTTGTCCTGAAAAGGGAGCTGGTGGATATCGGCCAGCTGAAAATGGATGTTTTTTGTAGAAGAAGCTTCCCTATTTATTTTTCTCGCTTGTTCAAGCATTTCTTCACAAAAATCTACAGCTGTAATATGTGATTTGGCCCCCAGTTGCTTATGAAATTCAAAAGCTAAAACGCCTGTTCCGGTGGCGCAGTCCAAAATTTTTCCGTCCTGCTTTGGAGCATCACTCCAACAAACCAGCTTTTTTCTCCATCTGGTGTCCATTCCCATGGTAATAAATTTGTTCGCCTGATCATAGTTAGGAGCTATGGAGCTGAATATTTTCTTTATTTCTTTCGGATGTGTCTCTATCGGGGAAGTTTTCATAAAAAAACCCGCTTTCTATTTTTCTATCTACGGAAGCCAATATTTTTCTCAGTTGCTTTAGCAATTGCTTAAACTGAATGAAATTCAAAGATTGGTAGCCATCTGACATGGCTTTTTCCGGTTCTGGATGGATTTCTATAAGAAGGCCATCCAATCCTGCCGCCGTCGCTGCCAAAGCCATAGGAGTGACTAAAGAAGACTTTCCTGTGCCATGAGAAGGGTCTACGATAACAGGAAGAGAGGACTTCTCCTTGGCGATTAAAGCTCCGGATAAATCAAGAGTGTTTCTGGTGCTGGTTTCAAAAGTACGAATACCTCTTTCACAAAGAATGATTTGTTCATTTCCGGATTGTATTAAGTATTCTGCTGCCATTAGCCACTCTGTAACCTTTGCTGAGAAAGCTCTTTTCAATAAAACCGGCTTTTGTTGTTTCCCTAATTCTTTCAGAAGTTCGTAATTATACATATTGCGTGTGCCGACCTGGAATATGTCAACGATGGGCGATAATACTTCAATTTGCCTTGGATCAGTGATCTCGGATACAAAGTTGAAATCATGACTGTCTTTTAGGTTTTTAATGATGTCAATAGCCTGTTCTCCTAAACCCTGAAAAGAATGTGGGTTGGTTCTCATCTTATGAATTCCACCTCTTAGAAAGGAAAGATTTTCTTCTGTGAGAATTTCCGTTACTTGATATATTTGCTCTTTACTTTCAATAGAGCAGGGACCGGCGATCAGTATAAAGGGCCGTTTGGATTTTTGAAAAAGAGAAGAAATACGAGTATTCATTGTTCCTTTATTTTTCATGCAGTACAAATAACTCAGTTATTTATAAATGTATTAATTTAATTAAACTTGTTGGTTTTTCTTATTTTTTATACATACTACACTAAAGGTGATTTTCCACTTTTTTTTAATGTGAATTTTGTATTTTTTGGGGGATAGGAAGTCAAAAGGAGTACGATAGGTGTTATGAGAATGCAGGGTCAGACCAATATAAACAAAGATCATTTGAAAGAAGAGGGTTTTTTACTTCAAATAAGTTCTGATCGATATTTGTTGGCCGCGGGCCCTTTTTCAAGGGCTTTTGAACCTTCTCCGGATGTATGGAGCCTGTTTCATCCGCCTTTTTTTCCTTCTGAGTTTCAGAGTCAAAGATGGTGCATACCGGCTTCCACAACTGTGTTTTCCAGAGAAAAACTGCTTGTTTTTTTAGAGGATCAAAAGAAAGATATTATTGATATTCAATGGCAAAGTCCCGATTTTCATGTCTTTAGGGATTTTTTTTTTAATGTTCAGGAACAAATAAAAAAAAATAAACTTCAAAAAGTAGTTCCTGTCTTTTTTGAAACGTCTGATTCTTTCATTAAAGAAGAAGATGTATTGGCTTTGGTTCATCGTTTGGTTTCCAACTCCATGAGCGCAATGGCTTATGCTTATTGGTCCGGTGAATATGCTATTGTGGGGGCTACACCAGAGTACCTTTTTCGAAAAAAAGGACAGTATGTTCAAACAATGGCTTTAGCCGGCACGGCCCGTGACTCTGAACACGATTTGTTAAAAGACTCAAAGGAACAATGGGAACATCAATTGGTAGTGGATGAACTAAAAAGCCTTTTAGCTCCTTTTGGGGAATACCGGCTTTCTGATACTTATATATACAAGGTTGGAAATATTCAGCATTTAAGAACAGATTTTAAATTGCAATTGAAATTGGATCTATCTTATAAAAAACTGTGTCAGCTTCTACATCCTACACCGGCTTTGGGAGGTCTTCCTAGAGAGGAAGCTTTGAATTTACTTATTGAGCTTCACCAAAAGCCTCATTTGCGATATGGTTTTGGAGCTCCTTTTGGAGTTTCGATGGGTGATGAAGCTTTTTGTGTGGTAGCTATTCGTAATGTTCAGTTTATAAAGGGTAAAGCTTATATAGGTTCAGGTTGTGGTTTGGTGGAAGGCAGTCAGATAGAAAGAGAGTGGGAAGAGTTAGAGAAGAAGCGTCAGGTCGTAAAGGATATCTTATTTCAAAAACAGTAGGGAATAGTGGTTTATGAATATCCAGTTATCTGAGAAACTGATTGATCAATTGGTTAAGGTCCATGGTGTAAAGACATTTTGTCTTTGCCCGGGAGGGCGGAGTGCGCCCTTAATTTCTGTTATTTCTCAGGTAAAGGGGGTGGAGATACTTTCTTTTTTTGATGAAAGATCAGCCGGCTTTTTTGCAGCAGGACGATGTCGAAGAGATAAAAGGCCCTGCGCGGTGGTGACGACTTCCGGTACGGCAGTGGCGGAACTTCTCCCTTCTGTTATCGAGTCTTATTATTCTCATTTGCCTTTGGTGCTTGTTACGGCGGACCGTCCTTCCTCATATCGTAAAACGGGAGCACCTCAGAGTATTGAGCAGCCCGGAATTTTTTCTTATTATGTAGAGCGGACATGGGACCTGGAGAGTGATATGAACTTTGATTTGTCTTCCTGGAGCGGAGTTATTCCCTGTCATATTAATATTTGTTTTGATGAACCTTTGATAGATGAGAACATAAAAATGTTTTCAGCTCCTCCTTTTAAAAGAACGCTTAAAGAAACGTCTTCTGTTTTATCTGAACATACGCAGCAGATTGAATCTTTTTTTTTAAAAGTGAAAAAACCTTTATGTATTTTGTCTGAATTACCGGAAGATGTAAGGGAAAATACAGCAGATGTTTTATCTTTTTTTTCCTGGCCGGTGTACGCGGAGGCTTTGTCAGGTCTTAGGGAATACAAAAGGTTACAACCTTATATTTTAAAATCCGGTGATTTTTTTTTAAAGTGGTTAGTATCAGGTAAAAAAATAGATGGTGTTATTCGTATCGGACGCCGGCCCTGTACTCGTTTCTGGAGAGATCTGGAAAAGTCTTATTCTCATCTTCCTGTTTTATCTGTGAGTGATCAAACCTATTCCGGATTAAGCCGATGTCTTCCCGCTGTTTCTTTTTCCTCTTTTTTTAGTTGGGGGCACAACTATCTTATGCAAAAAGACGGTAAGAAAAAACTATCTTCTTATGAATCAGAGGAGATATTTTTAGAGGATACGAAGCGCAGTCGGAACTTAAATGAGTTATTTAATAAACATCCTTTAAGTGAGCCGGCACTGATAAAACAGTTTTCCAAAAAAATTCCAAACCACTCTCTTTTATTTTTAGGCAACAGCCTTCCTATCAGGGAGTGGAATCTGGTGGCGGACTATCAGCCGGATAAACAATTGGTTTATATGGGTAATAGAGGGGCTAATGGAATTGATGGACTCATGTCCACTTTCCTTGGAGCCTGTATGCCAGACAGACAAAATTGGTGTTTGATAGGAGACTTAAGTTGTTTGTATGATTTATCAGCTCCATGGGTTTTGCGGCAATTTGATTCGGGAATACAATTGTTTCTGGTTATTGTTAACAATAGTGGGGGGCAAATATTTTCTTCTTTATTTTCTAATCCTGTATTTTTAAATTCGCATAATTTACAGTTTAAGCAATGGGCGAAGATGTGGGCCCTCAATTACTATCATGTTACTGAGTGGCCTGAGACGCTTTCCTTTTTTTCTCCGGCCGTGATAGAGCTTCAGGTTAATCCGTCTTATACTAAACAGTTTGAGAAAGAATACAATAATAGCTTTTAAAATTTGATTTTTTTAAAACACGACTAGACCAACACCCTGTCAAGAGTTTTTCACCATTTATAAACATTTAGTATATAAAGTTTTTTTTGCGTCTCATCTTTGGACAAGTTGTATTATTGACTCCTGTTTTTTTTCGATATCTGTCATAATGTATATATATAAGGTGGTAATAATTTCAGGGGTTATGATGATATGAAATTAGTGATTGATTTGTTGAAACAAAAAAACAACTATCTTATGCAATTTAAAAAAATCGGTTCTCTTGAGTGTGATCGTTTACGGTCAGGAGACTATAGCCACATTGAACGGTTTTATTATAACCGGCAGATTATACTTGATGCTATTGAAAATATTGACAAGAATTTAAAAAGTTATACGGTTCAGAACACCTCTGAAGAAGATAGGGAAACTATATCAATACTTTTGAGAAAACAGCGAGAAATTACAAGGGCTATTTTACAAAAGGATCTTATTGTTCATTCTTATTTGAATGATTTACAATATGATCTGGTGGAAAGCCAAATTGCTTGAATTCCAATAGGAAATGTATGTCTCTTCAGGAGCAGAAACATCTAAGCCGTCAAATTCAGGAAACAAAAAAACACTTAAGACTTTTTAATCAATTATTTACTTCTTCTTCCATAGAGGAGTTTTTACTTTTTCTTTATAAAGCAACCAATCGAAGATTTAAGTTGCGAAGTCTTGTACTGTGTTGGCACTCAGGTCATTTTGGTCCCCGTCAGTATGTTTGTGATTTAAAAGGGGTATATAAAAAAAATGCGAATTATAACCGGTCTGATGAACATGTAAAGTACGAGATTAAGGTGAAGGACCAGGAGGATAGTCAATTCCTGGCTGATTCCCTGGGGAGACCGGTTCAGAGTATCTTAAGTATTCCTATTTGTACTAGTCAGTACAGTGTGGATAAACCGGTTTATATTTTTGTGGAATTTTTTGCGAAAGACTCTGAAAAGATACTGTATTTTTATCAGTCTATTCTGCCTTTGGTAACGAAGTGCCTGGATTATCTTTTGCTGCAGGATCATTTGAAAACGGGTGTGGCACTTTGGACCTCTACGTTTAATGAATTAAAAGAACCTTTAGTTGTCTTTGATGAAAAGAGTGAAGTGAGTAATGCAAATAAAGTGTTTGATATAATCTTTGATCAAAAGGATCAAATGTCACTAAATCAAAAAAATATTCAAAAGGAAGATAGAGTTTTTGAGAGACATTCTTACCCTGTACACATTAAGGATGTTAAGTATAATATTTGTCATTATGTGGATATCAGTGAGTCGCTTAATCTTAGAAATCAGATGATTCAAAATATAAAAATGTCTGCTCTGGGGGAGTTAGGGGAATCTGTAGCTCATCAATTAAGTAATCCTTTAACCGGTGTTTTGTCGATGGCCCAGTTACTTTTAAATTCCGGCAGACTGAAAAAAGAAACTCAAAAGGATATACAAACTATTGCGGCGGCTGTTTCCCGTTCACAGGAGATTATCTCCAATTTATTGGATTTCTCTCGTGCAAATAGTCAGTTGGATGTTTGTAATTTAAATGAGATAGTTCAAAAAACAGTGCCTCTTTTAAAATCTGTCATTCGCCTTTCTGAATTTCAGCTTGAGCTTTTTGAGAAACCGGTTTTGGTAAAAACACAATCTTGTTTACTTCAACAAGTGATATTTAATTTGGTAAAAAATGCCTGTCAGGCTGTATCGGACTTGACAGATTCTGTTCGTCAGCAAGTAAAAGTGTGTGTATATAGAAAGGGTGATCAAGCTATTTTGTGTGTGGAAGATAGCGGTAGAGGTATTAAGGCTGCTGATTATGAAAATGTGTTTAAACCTTTTTTTACTACAAAGAGCAGAACACAAGGAACCGGACTGGGATTAAGTATGAGTCGCAATATTGTAGAAAGTTTTAAAGGCAGTTTAAAAGTAGGGCGTTCTCCTTTGGGAGGAGCTTGTTTTACCATGTCTTTACCTTTAGAATGCTAAAGGAGCGGGGGCTAAAGTAAATCACCTGGCGATTGGATGATAATGAGAGTTTTGATTATAGATGATGAAGCTTTAATCAGGAAGTGCCTTTGTCGTATAGCTCTGTCTCGTGGACATGTGGTGCGGGCGGAAGGCGATGGCAAAAAAGGTTTAAGTACCTGGAAAGAGTTTCAACCGCATTTGGTGTTTTTGGATATTTTGATGCCGTTTTTGGACGGTCCCTCTGTACTGGAAGCGGCGGGTAAAAAAAATAACGAAAAGGTGATAATGATGTCCGCTCACAGAGCTTTTTCCGATGGATTATCTATTCCCGGTGTAGATTTATTTGTCTCCAAGCCATTCCATAATGTTGTGTCTGTTTTTGATCAGGCCGAAAAACTATGTCTTTTACCGGAGTTGTCACTTTAATATGAGGATTATTACCGGTCGTTTTAAAGGGCGTCATTTATGTTCTTTTTCCGCTGACTTTATTCGACCTATGACTGATCGGGTAAAAACAGTTGTTTTTGATACACTTTATTCTGCCGGTTTGAATTTTGTAGATAGTCGCGTGTTGGATCTTTTTTCCGGGACGGGTAATCTGGCTTTGGAAGCTTTATCCCGTGGTGCTAAAGAAGCTTATTTGGTTGATTCAAATAAAAGAGCCATTCAAATTATCCGGAAAAATTGCCGGCTCTTGAATATTCACTCCGGTATAAAAATTTGCCATAAGGATGTATTTCATTTTTTGGACTCTTATAAAGGTAGCAGCTTTGAATTGGTTTTCGCCGATCCTCCATTTAAAAAGAAACTGGGAAAAAAAACTTTAGATAGATTCAGTCTATCCAAGGTGGGGGGAGTAAATACATTTTTAGTATTGGAGATTTCCGTACAGGAAGAGTGTTTGGAAAAAATCGGCTCTTATCAATTATTTACCAGGAAGAGGTTTGGTGATAAACAGGTTTTGTTTTATCGCTTTATTAAGCAGTCAGAAAAATAGATTGCATAAAAAAAATGGAAGTTATAAAAGTTATAACAGTAGCTCTGTAGTCCTGGTGAAAAAGTAAGAAAATGAAATCTGTAAAAAGTGTATCAGCTATTTATCCTGGAAGTTTTGATCCCATTACGAAAGGCCATGTTGATCTTGTCGAGAGGTTGAGTTGTTTCTTTGATCCCCTGGTCCTTTTGGTCTCTACTTCTGCCAGTAAAAAATATCTGTTTTCACTCCAGGAAAGAGTAGAGTTAGCTCGTGTTTGTTTAAGTGGAATAAAACATGTAAAAGTTGCTTCTTATAATGGCATGACCGTAGAGTATGCGAAAAAAAGTGGTATTAAAATAATTATTAGGGGAGTAAGGGCTGTCTCTGACTTTGAATATGAATTAACTATGGCAGCAGCTAATAAGCAGCTATTTGCAGAGTGTGAAACTTTTATTGCTTTTACTCAACCGGAGTATACTCATTTATCTTCTCAAGTGGTAAAAGAAATAGCTTCCCATGGGGGGGATTTAAGTGATTGGATCCCTGATCCCGTCGCTCGAGCTTTGAAAAAGAAGTTTAATGTGGACAGATAGTGAGTTTTAATAAAGTGGAAAGGAGACGACATGTTGTCTAAAAGAGTACAGAGTTTAACACCTTCAGCGGTGATGGCTTTGGGAGCGAGAGCTCAGAAATTAAAGGATCAGGGAGTGGATGTGATTTCTATGTCTTTGGGAGAGCCGACATGGGATACACCGGAGGCTATTTGCTCTGCCGGTATTCAGGCAATAAGAGAAGGTTATACCAAATATACTCCCGCCAGTGGTTCTCAAAAGTTAAAAGAGGCCATTGCTGCCAATACACAAAAATGGATGGGAATGACTGTGACACCTTCTCAGGTAACTGTTTCTATCGGGGCTAAGTTTATTTTGTTTTCTGCTATTCAATCTCTTTGTGATCCAGGTGATGAAGTTCTCATTCCGACTCCTTATTGGGTGAGTTATCCTTCCATGGTGGAATTAGCACAGGCTCGGCTTGTTCCTATACCTACTCAAGTTGATGAGGATTTTAAACTTAAGCCTGATACTTTAAAAAAGTATATTACAAAAAAATCTAAAGTGTTGATTGTAAACTCCCCTAACAATCCTTCCGGTGCGGTGTTTAGTGAAAGTGAATGGAAAGCCTTGTCGGAAGTTTTGATGGAGTATCCACAATTGTATATATTAAGTGATGATATTTATAATCATCTATACTTTTCAGGCCCTATGGCACCCCACCTGTTACAGGTCTGTCCGGATTTAAAAGATCGTGTTTTATCTATCAATGCGGTATCAAAAAATTATTCCATGCCGGGATGGCGAGTGGGATGGGCCGTGGGAAATAAAGAAATTATAGAAGCCATGTCTAAATTTCAAAGTCAGTCTGTCAGTTGCGCAAGCTCTATTTCACAAGAGGCTTCAGCATATGCTTTAGTTCAATGTGATAAGGAGCTGGAGGAAACCAGACAGAGTTTGATGAAGATTAAAGATCTGGCTTTGGCCTCTTTTCAGGAAATTCCAAAGTTGGATGTGTTTCCACCTCAAGGTGCTTTTTATCTATGGGTGGGTGTCGAAAAACTATACGGTTCTTCATGGCAAAAAGGTACTATTCGTTCTGCCTCCGATTTTGTAGAAGCTCTTTTTCATGAGAAATCGGTACTTTGTGTACCAGGTGAGGAATTTAATTATCCGGGTTATGTGCGTATTCATTTTGCAATAGATGAAGCTCGTTTGATGGCCGCTTGTTCTCGAATAAAGGACTTTGTCTCTTCCTTATCCTAACTGACTAAGGTGAACAGAACTCGACTTGAGCCTTGTTGAGATTATCTGTGTATCCTGCTTTAATAAGAAGTAGTTAAAGTAACCGGAGGCTCTCCTTGTTTTTCACCAGTGGTATTATCATTGCTTTTTTCTGTTTTTCTTTCTATTTAATCTGGAATCAATTTCTTAAAAAAGACACGAGATTAAGCACAGGTCTTCAGGTCTTGAGAAAAAAAATTACTGACTTGGAAAATTTATCCTTAACAGTAGAGGCTCAGGTTGATCGTCATATGTCTGTTATAAATGAGAGAACAAGGAGGCTGGAATCACTTGTGCATACAACTAAAGCACTCTGTGAACGACTGGAAAAAAATATTAAGGTGGCGCAATCTGAAAAAAAACATGACCTTTCCTATTTGGATGAAAATGCCAAAGAAAAGGAATCGCGTCCATCTTCAATGGATAATGTTTCAAATGTTAAGGAATTGAAAAATAAAACCCCTTCTGCAGAATTAGCTTCTTCTCATTTGAAAATGGTAAAAGCGCAATCTGTTACAAAAAAACCAAGACAACTCCACTTCGGTAAATCTCCTTTTACTGATTTGGATTTTGTGGAATCTCCCTAAAAAAGGGACAGGAAAAATTTACTTAACACTGTTTTTGACAAAAACAGTCATATAATAACGGATTAAGTAGTCGATGTTGATTTTTTGATCGTTGTAAGTCCACTTAAGCTCATTAAAAGGCCCCCACTCTCCTTTAATAAAGTCCGCCGGTTCTTCTGCAGGAGAGGTGTTGTTTTTGTTATTCAGAAGTTGATCGTTAAATTTCATGCGTACAAAAATAAGTCCGGGCTCTTTTATGGAAAAGATCAGTTTGTGCCCATGACGAAATAACATAAAATCCGCTTGAGTGTCGGCAATACCGTAAATTTTGAGACTGCCTAAAAAACCTTTCATGTGGTTGAATACAGCTGCGTTAGCGGTGAAGGCGGTTCTCAGTTGTCGCATAAATTCAATAGTGTGTTCAGCCAATTGATCTATTGAAGGACTGGATTCCGGAAGAGCAATTTGTCCTTTCGCCTCCATATCCTGTTCCAAGCGCACTAAGTCTTTGATCCAGGTGGTCTCTTTATTATTTTCAGTTTGGTTCATTTATATTCCTTCATTATTTGGCTTTTGGCGAATCATCAGAAAAAAGGGGAAAAAAGTCAAGTGACAAATATTTTGCTTCTTTCTTAGGGTAAATCCTGGGGAGAAAATGGAGTTTAAATAAAGCCCTTGTGCTATCTTTCCCCACTTTTGCATTTTTTGCGCTATATTACTTTTTTCCGGTTTTCGCAGTGCTTATTTAAGGGTATACTGAATGTGTTCATATTTATTATGAAAAAACAAGGAGGATATAATGAGGTTCTTATTTATTTTATTTATATGTTTTACGGTAATGTCATGTTCATCATTAAAAAAAGAGGATAAAAATAAGTTGGTTGGAGAGGGAGTAAGTGATATTTCTTCACAAGATATAGACTCGGATAGCAAAGGGAGTGATAGTGGCACCATTGATGGTTTAAGCACGGTTTATTTTGAATATGATAGCTCGGTTTTATCTTCAGAAGCCAGAGATACTTTGATGGAAAATGTTAACTGGATTCAAAACAATACAGAAGTAATCAGTTTAGAGTTGGAAGGTCATTGTGATACAATGGGTTCGGAAGCATATAATATCGGTTTAGGGCGCCGTCGGGCTGAATCAGTAAGGAGTTTTTTAATGGAGCAAGGTATAGAAGCCGGCCGACTGTCCATTATCAGCTATGGTGAAGAGCGTCCCCTTTCAGAAATAGATCACTCCAAAAACAGGAGAGTTAATTTTGTTCCTATGTACTGATGAGACTTTTTGCTTTAATTATTATTTTTTTTTGTTTAGTATCTTGTGCTGGTAGGCCTCCGTTTTTAGAATATACTATTGCTCAAACGGCTTTGAAGTCTGCTCGTAAAGTTAATTCTGATAAGAACGCCGTAGCTTATTGGTCGAAAGCCATAGACTATTATCGCAAAGGGGAGAAAAGATTCCAGAACAGGGACTACATATCTGCTAAACAGTTTTTTAATGAGTCTATCAGATGGGCTGAGAAAGCAGAAAATTTAAGTCGATTTAAAATGAGCAAAGGGGAAGGTATATGAGGCCTTATTTTTTATTATTATTTATGTTTTTCTTATCAAGTTGCCTTCTCACTCATAAAGAAATTGAAGAGGAATTGGAATTAGGTCACTCGGATAATGAGGAAACAGTGGATGGGCAGGCTGATGGGCAGGAGAACCAGAAAGAACAGCATAAAAAATCCGTTACCGCTCATGGGGTGTCTGTTGTAGAAAAGATTTCACAAATGGAGGTGAGTATTCGTGAGTTGAGAGGTCAGGTGGAAAAAATGGATAAGGTACAGGAAGATCGTGTAGCTGAATTGGAAAAGGGGCTTCTTTCTTTAATTCAGACTTTGGATTTACGTGTGGCTACACTGGCTGAAGAAGTAAAAAATAAAAAGCAGCAAAAAAACTCTGTCAGTAAAGATGACCCCGATAGATTTTTTAAAGAAGCGGAAAAGTTGTTTAAAGAGGAAAAGTGGAAAGCCGCTATTATTAATTATGAGAAATATCGTGAAAAAAACAAAAAAGGACAATTTTATAGAAAATCCACTTTTCAAATAGGCCTTTGTTTTCAAAAATTATCAATGTCTAAAGAGGCAAAAGTGTTTTTTAGAGAAGTTGTGGAATCTTTTCCGAAAAGTGCGGAAGCCAAAGAAGCTAAAAAACTCTTATCACAGTAACACTGTTGTAATAATCTGTTCCCTAATAAGCACTTTATAAAGTTGATTCGCTTTTGTTGTAATAATGAATGCAAAAAATAAATGGAATTAATGAACATATGAGAAAAATATTAGCTGTAGAAACGAGCTGTGATGATACTTCTGTTGCTCTTGTAAAAGAAGATGGGTTTGTTATCTTTAATAAAGTGGTAGATCAGAACTTTGTTCACCAGCCCTATGGAGGTGTAGTTCCGGAATTGGCCAGTCGCAATCATGCCCATTATTTATTACCTTTAATAGAAGAGGCTCTTACAGAGTCGAATCACGCGTGGAAGGATATAGATTTTTTAGCTGTCACTAATCGTCCGGGACTGGTAGGGTCCCTTATTGTTGGTTTGGTTACGGTGAAAACCTTATCCCTGTTGATTGACAAGCCTTATATAGCTGTAAATCATATAGAAGGGCATATCCTTTCATCATTTTTGTGGGATCGGGAAACAAAGCCTGCTGATTTAAAGTTTCCTTTTTTATGCCTGATTGTTAGTGGGGGTCATACGCATCTTTTTAAAGTGGAAGACTTTGGAAAGTATTTTTTGCTTTCTCAAACTGTGGATGATGCGGCAGGGGAAGTACTGGATAAAGTGGCTAGAATGATGGGGCTGGAGTATCCCGGGGGAGCTGAAATAGACAGAATATCCAAGTCTGTTCAATTGGGAAAATATGTTTTTCCGAAAATAAAGTTGAAAGAAAATAATTTAAATTTTAGTTTTTCCGGGTTAAAAACTTTTGCTGTTGATTTAATTCAAAAAACCGACATTCAGAAAAATAAGGGACTCATTCCTTATTTGTGTGCCGATTTTCAGGAGTCGGTAATGGAGCAGATCATCAGCCGGCTGAATGAATCAATCACAAGATTTGATTTTAAATCCGTAATTATTGCAGGAGGGGTCAGTGCCAATTCCCGCCTTCGCGAAAAGGCGAAGAGTTGGGCTGATAAGAGAAATATACATCTGGTTTTACCTCCTTTAAGGTATTGTACAGATAATGCGGCAATGATTGGTATGGCAGGGATAAAACTGTTTGAAAGAGGGTTTCAATCCGACCGGGAGCTTAACTGCTATCCTCACTCTTTACCGGGTGATTTCTTGAAATAGATTAACAGCGGGTAAATCATTATGAATGGCAAACAGACTCAAGTGCAAATAATAAAAGATAAGATAAAAAAACTGGAGTTTTTTCCTAAAAAATTTTTAGGTCAGCACTTTTTAATTAATCCACAAACGATACAGAGAATAATATCAGAAGTGAAGTCTTTAGAGTCGTCTTTGATTATGGAAATAGGACCCGGACTTGGGGCTTTAACAGATGAACTCATCTTACTCGAACCACCTCTCTATGTAGTGGAAAGAGACTCCACCCTGTGTCGTTATTGGAAAGGAAGAGATGTACGTGTTTTGGAAGGTGATGTTTTAAAATTGAATTGGGAGTTTCAACTTCTGCCTAATTCGGTTTTAGTGGGTAATCTGCCTTATCAGGTGGCCAGTCGTCTTATGGTGAAATGTTGTCCCGGTTCGGATAAACTCAAAGCGATGGTATTAATGTTTCAAAAAGAAGTGGCAAAGAGGATTTTAGCCAAACCCCGCTCAAAGGATTATGGAATTTTAAGTGTTTTATCTCAGTGTTTTTGGGTGGTAAACGCTGTAGCGGAGGTGTCTGTTTCTGATTTTTACCCTCGTCCGCAGGTAGCTGGACAGGTTTTGGTTTTTCATAAGAAGAAGGTATATTTGCATAATGCAGATGCGTTTCTTTCTTTTGTTAAGTTGTGTTTTTCTCAAAGAAGAAAGCTTTTATTAAGCCGGTTAAAAAAAGAAATAGAAAACAGGGATATTGTTGATATATTTAATCAGGTGGATATATCCCCTTCTGCGCGGGCAGAAGGGTTATCACCTCAGCAGTTTATATCTTTGTTTAATAGGGTAATAGGTTAGGGTCAGTGTTAATAAAGCAAACTGTAGGAAGAGCAAATAGCTGTTTTAAACAAAAAATTAAAAAATTGTGGTGCTAAAGTGAAGCAACAAAAATCTGAAAAATTTAAATCTGATTTTGTGGTAACAGTTAATCGTAAAGTCCGGTTCGATTATTTGGTTATAGAAACTTTTGAAGCCGGTCTTGTTTTAACCGGTTCGGAGGTTAAATCCTTAAGGAATGGAAACTGCCGATTAAAGGACTCGTATGTTGTATTTAGGAAACTGGAACCTTACATTCAGAGTATGTATATCAGTCCTTATCGTCCTGCTGCCGATCGCAACCATGATCCGGAAAGAAGAAGGAAGCTTTTACTTCATAGCTATGAATTAAAAAGATTGATAGGCCAATTACATCAAAAGGGACTGTCCTGTGTTCCCCTGGAAATCTATTTTAAGAAGGGAAAGGCTAAAGTGAAACTGGCTTTGGTAAAAGGAAAGAAAAAAGGAGATAAGAGAGAAGCTGTTAAGAGGAAAGAAATGGATCGTTCCGCCAGAAGAGCTATGAAACACAGTCGGTAAATTTATTTTGTATTAAAAACGTTAAGATTCCGAAAGGCTCTTCGGCATCTTAGTGCCAGTCCCATATTTTTTTTAACATTGGGAAAAACGTATTCAGTATGAATCAAAAGACCTTCTGCAGCTTCCTTTACTATAGCAGGAGTTGTGTGAGAAGTGGCTTTTTGTAATAGTGTCCTCTGAGAACTCTCTCGTAGGGGATTAATATTTGTGATAAGACTTGTGGCTCTGTTTCTCGTTGTTTCGGAAACCTTATCGGAAGTAATTGTGTCTAGGAGTTCCTGCTCAATTCCTGAGTGGCGATGAGAAGAGGAATGGAACATTTTCTGAGAGTTGATTATTATATCCAATACAACGGTTCTTACTGTATTTCGAACAACATCAGGTGATTCATCAGCTATAGCCGCCTTGGTTAATTTTATTTGTATGTTCGGGTGAATGGTCACCGGTTGAATTCTATATTGACGGCTCACCATAATGTTTGCGGCAGTGGTTCTACCTCTGTTGGAGGTATGACTGGAGATGATGGTATCAGATAGCTCTTGTTGGGTTGTCAGTGTAAGAGAGCGGGCTGTTAATAAAATCTCTTCTGCTACTTTTTGTGCCTCAGTGGAAAATTCATTAGAAATAACTATTTGTACCAGTTTTTCTTGTATTTCCGGATGAAAAGAATGGAGTTTGAGAATATTTTTTGTGGAAAATTGAATAACGTAGGGTATTTGATCGGAGGTTATTTTTTGTAGTAGTGCTTCTTGTATTTCCGGATGAAGAGGATGTAATTTAGCTAAAACACCTTCTGCTGCCCCTCGCATCATTTCATCAACTGTATTAGAGGTGGCGATGGCCAATAAGTTTTGTTGCAGATTTAGAGAAGAGTCAGCTATTTGTGTCAACATTCGTTGAACCTCTAAACTAAGAGGTTTAGGGAGAAGCTCTCTTAATACTATATATCGAATAGTTGGATTTGTTTTTATTGCATTTTTTAGAGAGTGTAAGGCTTTCAGGTGGTCATAAGGAAAGTCACTGTTGAGTTGTTTAATGGTTTTTTTGTACTGTGGACTGACGGCTTTAATATCATATAAACTGTCTTCCGCTTCTTTTCTTTTTTTTGGGTCTTCATTAAGAAGGGCTGTTGTTATGAGTTGTTGGTGAAGATTTGTATCTGTTTTATTGTTTAAATTGAAAGGTACTACTTCTTCTGTCCCCTGTGCAGGTGCTTTTCTATTCTCAATCTTTAGTATGTGTGGATTTGGGTAAGGAGAAGCATAAAAAGAAAAGATTATTATTGCTGTTAATGCACATGAGAAAAGAGTTTTTGGCACTCTCATAGAGTTTCATAGTAAAAGAAACATTTGGTAGTGGCAATGAGAAACGTAATATTTGGTATAATTTGGTTGTCTTCAGTTTATTTGGATTTAATACTTTTCTTCTTTTGTATTTCAGGGGGATCGGAAAACACTTTCTTCATATCTGATGGAGAAAGGAAAAAACAGTCCCCGGGCTTAAGAGATTTTAGTTTCAGTCTTCCGATGCTTACGCGTCTTAAAATTTTTATCTGAAATCCGATTTTTTCAAACATACGATGTAACTGTCGATTACGACCTTCCGAAAGGATGACCTTCACCCAGGCATGTTGACTTTTTTTCTTGTAGAGGGTCTCTATGTACAAGGCTTTTAATCTGCCTACTTCTGTGCTGACTCCTTTTTTTAGTTTGGACAGTTGGGTTTTTGTCGGTCGACCGTTTAGTTTTACCAAATAGGTTTTCGGAATTTTTTGTTGCGTAATTTTCATGGAGAAGTGGCCATCGTTGGTAAGTAAAATAAGTCCCTCGGAACTCCAGTCTAATCTTCCGACCGGGAAAATTCTCTCTTTTGTTTTTTGAAAATAATCAGAAATACAAGGTCGGTTTTTGGGGTCACTCATGGAGGTGAGAACTTTTTTGGGTTTGTTAAAGGCAATATACCATTTTTTCAAGGAAAGTTTAATCCGCTCTCCCTCCAGTTTTACATTATCGGTTTGAGGGTTAATTTTTGTTGCCGGATTTTTTACTCTTTTGTTGTTGACGGTAACTGTTTTGTATTTAATTACTTCATCCGCTTTTCTGCGAGAGCACACTCCGCAAGAGGATAAAAAATGATTAAGACGGATGGTTTTGTTTTTCATA
>JANQSP010000081.1 GCA_028283955.1 Bdellovibrionales bacterium | reverse complement strand
CCCATGTCCAACCAGCACCTTTTTTACCACAATCCTCTTTAGTGGTAGCAGCCTCTACACATTCTTTTTTTTCAACATTCCATATCCATCCTTCACCTTTATCTTTACATTTATCTTTCGCACTCTTTCCACAACCATTTAAGGCAAAAACAAAAAGAGAAAATCCTACTATCATAAGCTTATTCATTCTATCCTCCTTATTACTAAGCTTTCGCCCCTTTATCATAACGACGACGAATAATCATTTTATCCGTTCTTTTATTATTTCTTGTTCTATATCCTTTACACGGTTTTCCCCAAGGAGTCATGGGGTGATTTCCTTTACCCACACCTTCTCCTCCCCCCATAGGGTGATCAATAGGGTTCATAGCCATACCACGTACTTTTGGCCTCCATCCTCTTTTTCTAATCCGACCGGCCTTACCCCAACGAATATTTTCATTATCCGCATTTCCCAATTTGCCTACAGAAGCCCTACATAAGGAAAAAACACGACGAAGTTCTCCGGAAGGCATTTTTATCTGACAATACTGTTCATCCTTGGCCGCTAACACGGCTCCCACACCGGCACTTCGCACAAGCTGACCGCCTTTACCCGGACGCAATTCAATATTATGAATCTCCGTGCCTGTAGGAATTTTTATCAGAGGCAAACTGTTTCCCGGTTTAATATCCGCCGTATCACTGGAAATAACTTCCTGTCCAGGATTTAAACCGACCGGTGCTAAAATATAAGAACGTGCACCATCTTTATAAATCAGCAAAGCAATCCGGCAGCTCCTGTTAGGATCATATTCAATAGCAAACACTGTTGCAGGAATATCTGTTTTTTGTCGTTTAAAATCAATTAAACGATAGCTGCGCTTGTGCCCGCCTCCTTTATGACGAACAGTAATACGCCCGCGGTTATTGCGGGCCGCCGTTTTCTTTAAAGGAGATAACAAAGACTTTTCCGGCTTGCTCTTTGTAACCTCTTTAAAATCTGGCACCGAAGTTTTACGCATAGCCGGTGTTCTTGGTTTTAGTACTCTTATTCCCATATTTTTAATCAGGGCAGATTTTTAATCTTATACCCTTACTCCTTTGGCACCAATTGATATTTGTCAAAACAGCCCATTTCTATTAACTCTTCTAATGTTTTATCCATTTTTGCTATAACAAATCCGGCACTGTCTAACTGCACCTCATAAACACCTTTAGAAGAAGGACAAGGACTACTGGAGCCCGATTCACAAATAGTAATATCCTCATGTGCTTCTGTCCCTTCTACCAACTCAGTACCAAGAGGACCTGTGGTTATTTGAAAAGAAGCCGAATATACATTAAATTCTTTTTTAGTCATTGAGTGACATTCCCCTTTCAATAAACCGGTAAAAAACGTTAAATCTGATCCATAAGATATAGAACGATTCGTAGAGTTAACAATAGTAACATAAGGAGTAATACCAGAAATAATATAAATACATTCTTTCTTTGCAGTCCATATCCAACCCTTACCTCTTGTGCTACAATCTTCTTCTGATTTAGGAATAGCAACACATTTTTTCTTTACAATATCCCATACCCAACCAGCACCTTTTTCTTTACAATCTTTTTCTGTGTTTTTACATCCACTCAAAATGAAAACAGAAAACACTAAGCTCATTATTATCATTACTTGTTTCATTTTATATTTCTCCGTTTTTTATCTGGATTCCCGCTTCCGCGGGAATGACAGTGTTTTCCTTTTATTAAAGCTTAATGTCCACTCTCTTCCTTTTATAAAGGTCCTTCCGCTTCTATAAGGCGTCTAAAACAACCCATTTCCCTTAATTCCTCTATGGTTTTATTCACTTTTGTAATTACAAATCCGGTGCGTCCCGCAGACACTTCATACACACCTTCAGAAGATGGACACGGAGAAGGAGTATTTTTTTCACATATTTTAACAACACTTTTCGCCGCTCTCCCTAGTGAAGCGGCATCACGAACATACCCTTGTATCATAGAAAAACCTATACCCGTCTCACCTTGATGAGCTTCATGTACTGAAGAGTTTTTTGAGCGACATTTTCCTGGGCCCAAAGAACCTCCCGCAGCTGTAAAACCAGGACTAAGACTGTAGTCTATTTGAGTATTAGTAGAGTTAATAATAGTGATATAAGAAGCCGCACATTCTAAAGGTGAGGCGATTTTCACTAAAGGTTTTGCCGGATCTGTGCAATCCACAGATAAATCCTTAGTACATTTTTTATACTCTTCACCAGCATTTGTAGCTTTATCCTCATTCCAGATCCAACCGGCCCCTTTCGCTTCACATTTCTCTTTATCACCTAATTCAGCCACTTGCTGTTCACATTTTCCACTTTCTTCAATCCACAGCCAACCTTCACCTTTGTCTTTACAATCTTCCTTGTTTGTAGGGTCCACAATACATTCTTCCTTCACTACATCCCATACCCAACCAGCACCTTTTTTATCACATGCTTCTTTGTCAGCATTTTTGTCATCATCTTTGCCGTCACATCCGCTCAAAACAAAGACAGAAAACACTAAACTCATTACTATTGCTATTTGTTTCATTTTTTTTCTCCTTTTTTTATCTGGATTCCCGCCTGCACGGGAATGACAGTTAATTTCCTTCAAATAAGTTAATGGTTTCTCCTTGTACCAATCGCACAATGGCTTTCTTCCAGTATTTCACCCTTCCATAACCCACCTTGGTTCGGCGCGCCCTTCCTCGACAAATCACTGTTCTAACCGATTGCACTTTAACATCAAAATATTTTTCCACATACCCCTTAATCTGCGTTTTATTTGCCGAACGACTCACTTCAAAAACATAAGTGTTCTTAGCCGCCAACAAATTATTTTTCTCTGTTAAAAGAGGCCGTTTAACAATTTGACTCATTTTTCCCACACTCCTTTATACTTTTCCACCAAAAAAGATACACTCTTTTTACTCATCATAAGTTGACCGTATTTTAATAAATCATAAACATTTAAACCCTCTACAGGTAAAACCTGAAAAGATTTTAAATTAGCACAAGCTCTTTTAAAAAGAGGCTCTATATCTTGATCCACCAAGAGGGCTTTTTTCACACCAAAGTTTTTTAATCGATCAGAAAGTTCCTTTGTTTTTCCCTCTTGAGATTTCATGTCCTCTAAAAAAAACACTTTTTTTTCCTTTACCAACCAGGAAAGAGTCTGTTTTAAAGCGGCTTTTTTTACCTTTGCCGGAAGAGTGTATTTATACTCACGTGGTTTGGGACCAAAAGTAACACCACCCCCACGATTGAGAGGAGAACGAATAGAACCCTGACGGGCATTCCCTGTCCCTTTTTGACGAAAAGGTTTTTTACCTCCACCTCTTACACCCGCACGGGTCTTGGCTTTGTGAGTTCCCTGTCTGGCACAAGCCCTCTGCCAACGAATTACTTCATTTATGAGATAAGGATTCAATTCTTGACCGAAAAGATCCTCCGGCAAACTCAAGTCAGACACTTTTTCTTTTTTCCAATTTACAATATCCACTTTCATTTTTTTGCTCAGGCTGGTTATTAACCCAGACCTAATTCCTTTTTATTTTGATTGTAAAAAAACCAAAGAGTTTCTAGCTCCCGGAACTGATCCCTTTACTACAATTAAATTTTTCTCTTCAATAACATCCACCACCTGTACATTTCTCAGGCTGACTTTTTCCACACCATAATGACCGGACATTTTTTTACCCGGCATTACACGAGCCGGCTCTGTACGATTACCGATAGAGCCGGAAGTACGATGTGTCTTAGCTCCATGAGAGGCTGGACCCCCTTTAAAACCCCAACGCTTTACCACACCTGCAAAACCATGCCCTTTGGAAATAGACTGCAATTTTACCTTATCCCCTTTTTGAACAGAATGAATGGATACCGGCTGTCCTACCTCTATATTATCCACTGAATCCTGTCTTATCTCCTTCACATAACGTGCTCCTTCTGAAAAACCCGCCGCGGATAAATGATTTTTTAAAGCTTTTGAAGAACGGTTATTTTTCTGAGGCATACAAGCTATCTGCACACTGTTGTAACCCTCTTTTTCTTTTCGTTTAACTTGAGACACCATCCAAGGCTTTACCTCTAAAAAAGTAACAGGAGTAAACCGCCCCTTTTCATCATACACAGAAGACATGGCTAATTTAAAAGCATAAAGGCCGGATAGCTTTACTGCTTCTTTTGTAGAAACAGGAGCTTTTTTCTCAGGCTCCTCTTTTGGCTGCTCTACCGCTACTGACCTCTTATCTTTAGCATCAGATGTATTAAGGTTTTTTTCCAGTTCCGCTTTACTCACTGAAACGGCTTTATCAATGGACTTATCAGAAGAAGCCTTTTTTTCTTTAGTTGCAGGAGTTGCCGACTGATCGGATTTTCCAGCAGATGTATTGTCCGGCTGGTTTTTTTGATTTTCTTTACTCATTTTTACTTCCCGTAGAGATAATTACATCCACTCCGGCAGGAAGATCCAATTTTGTTAATTGACTGATCGTTTGGGGAGTGGGTTCAGAGATTTCTAAAAGACGCTTATAGCGACGTATTTCAAATTGTTCTCTGGATTTTTTATTCACATGCGGGGAACGCAATATAGTGTAACGATTGATTTTTACAGGCAAGGGTATAGGACCGGCCACATTGGCGCCCGTCCTTTTGGCTG
>JANQSP010000068.1 GCA_028283955.1 Bdellovibrionales bacterium | reverse complement strand
ATTTTCATATCTTTTCTGATTCCAATAAAGAAAATTCGCTTCCTGTATTGAGGAACTCCATAGTTAACTGCGTTTAGTAATTCCCAAGTAACTTCATATCCCTGTTTCTCAATATCTTTTGCAACCTGTTTGGCAATATTCTTATTTGTATGAGATGTCATACCCGGCACATTTTCCATCAGACACACTACAGGTTGAAACACTTTTATGTAATCTGTAAATCGCTTATAAAGACGATTTCTTGGATCATCAAAAACATTTTGTTTTTTTCCAAGAGACTTTAACTTCCCTCTACCAACCAAACTCCATCCTTGGCATGGAGGGCCTCCAATAATAATATCTATCTTTTTACCCGAGATATGTTTTTTAAAATCCAGAGGTTTAAATTGTTCAAGATTTTCTTTTAAAATTAAAGGATTATATTTTTTGAAATTATTTTCCAGTGTTTCAATAGATTGAGAGCATGAATCAATCATAAAATTCGTCTTAAAGCCGGCTTTGTGAAACCCTAAACTGAGACCTCCACTTCCTGCAAATAAATCAAGTGTGTTAAGATAATCCATATACCCTCATTCATAGTATTGTCATTTAATACATTGTAACCTGTCAATATTTTCACACATCTGATTACTTGTTTTGGACATAATCTTTTTTTCATCCATCAAAGAAGCCCCTGACTAAGTAAAAATCCGTGTAGCCAAATATGTAGCCCCATGTAGCCAAAAATTGAAATGCTGAGAAATACTCAGACATAAACACAGCAAAATGGTGATTGCCTGATTAACCAGGAAACACGGGGGTTTGAAATACCCCGACATTTCCTGAAATATTGAACATATGAATATTAAAAAGCGTGATGTCCAAGTGGCGGGGTGGACGGGACTTGAACCCGCGGCCTCCGACGTGACAGGCCGGCGTTCTAACCAACTGAACTACCACCCCGGACAAGTACCCATTCTGTAAAAGAAAGTATAGGCAAGTCAATGGCTATTTATAACAAATAACCTTGTCTTCAGCAAAAAATAAACATAAAGTCTTTAATCTATGAGTAAAAAAATACAAAAATTTCTTTGGTTGGATATGGAAATGACCGGTCTGGATCCGGAAAGAGAAGTCATCATCGAAGTGGCCGCCATTGTCACTGATGATCAGCACGAAGAACTGGATTCCTATCACCAAGTGGTTAAGCAACACAATGATTACCTGGAAAAAATGGACAAATGGAACACTAAACAACATAAAAAGTCAGGTCTTTATGAACTGGTCCCAAACGGAATCACACAGGAACAAATGGAAAGAGAACTCATTGATTTGATAGACAAACACTTCAGTAAAGAAGAAAGAGTTATCCTGGCCGGTAATTCCATCTATCAGGATCGACTATTTATTAGAAAATACCTTCTCAAATTTGAAGAACGACTTCATTATCGTATGCTGGATGTGTCCGCCTGGAAAATTATCTTCGCTAATAAAAATGTCCTGTTCAAAAAAGAAAACAAACACCGCGCTTTGGATGACATTCGCGAAAGTATCAGGGAAATGAAAACATATTTAGCTTACTTGGATGAATCCAAACTAAACCCACCAACAGAAGAAGATAATAAAAACTAGTATTTATAGTCATCCGGTTTATAAGGGCCTTCTACATCCAAGCCCAAATACTCTGCTTGCACCTTAGACAAACGAGTTAAACAAACCCCTAACTGATCCAAATGCAAACGAGCCACTTTCTCATCCAATTTTTTGGATAAGCGATAAACCCCCGGCGTATAGCTTCCTTTGTTCTGCCATAAATCCATCTGAGCCAAAATCTGATTGGAAAAAGAATTACTCATGACAAAAGAAGGATGGCCGGTGGCACAGCCCAAGTTTACCAAACGCCCCTCCGCCAAAACAATAATCTCCCGTCCATCCGAAAAACGATGCAAGTCCACCTGGGGTTTTACAGGTACCTTTTCACTATTCTTATTCAGCCATTCCATATCAATTTCCAAATCAAAATGACCAATATTGCAGACAATGGCTCCGCTCTTCATCTTCACAAAATGATCTTTCGTTATAATATCCCGGCATCCTGTAGCGGTAACAAAAATATCCACCTCTTCCGCCACATCATCCACACGCACCACTTCGTAGCCCTCCATACTGGCCTGGAGAGCACAAATAGGATCAATCTCGGAAATCAACACACGCGCCCCATAAGAACGAAGACTTTGCGCAGAACCTTTACCCACATCACCATAGCCCGCCACCAAAGCCGTCTTTCCGGCTAACATAATATCCGTAGCCCTCTTAATTCCATCCACCAGGGATTCCCTGCACCCGTATAAATTATCGAACTTGGACTTGGTAACAGAATCATTCACATTAATAGCGGGAGTTTTTAACTGACCTGCCCTATGTAATCTCTCCAGATTTCTTACCCCTGTAGTGGTCTCCTCGGAAATACCCACTACTTTTTTCATCAACCCACTGTATTCCGGCTTATGCATCACATTGGTTAAATCCCCTCCATCATCCAAAATAAGATCAAAGCCCTCAGGTCCCCATCCTTTAATGGTTTCCTCAATACACCACCAATATTCCTCTTCTGTCTCCCCTTTCCAGGCAAACACCGGCACTCCCGCCTGAGCCATTGCCACAGCCGCATGATCCTGAGTGGAATAGATATTACAGGAACTCCACCTGACCTGAGCCCCTAACTCTATAAGAGTTTCTATCAACACCGCTGTCTGAATGGTCATATGCAGGCAACCGGTGATACGCGCCCCTTTAAGAGGTTTTGACTGAGCGTATTCTTTTCTTAAAGCCATCAAACCGGGCATTTCGTTTTCCGCCAGGCGAATTTCCTCCCGCCCCCAGCGGTTCAGCTCCTGCATCCTGTCCGGATTATCCATCGCCTCCTTACACACACGATAATCCAGCTCTTTATTTTTTTCTCTCTTTAATCCAGCCATAAATCAGTCCTTCCCTCTACTTGTAAAAAGAAACACCTGTTCTTTCAAGGCATTTATACAATTTTACAAAATCGAATAAATTTACAAAACAAATAAACTAATAACCAACTTCAAAGTCATTTTCAGGAAGAGTGAGAATCTCATGCCCATCTTCTTTTATTAAAATGGTGTGTTCAAATTGAGCGGAAAGAGTTTTATCGGAAGTTTCATAATACTTAATCTCAGAATCAGCAATATCAAACTCCTTTATAGGAGCTTCCGTTTCATTCACCATAGGCTCCACTGTAATACAGCAGTTAGCTTGCAGAGCCACTCCCTTACCCCTTTTTCCATAAGCCGGTACAAAAGGATCCTCATGAAAATTTCTGCCAATCCCATGCCCTCCTATCTCCAAAACCGGATGAAAGCCTTTCCTTGTCACCAATTTATTAATAGCAAAACCAATATCCCCTGTCGTATGACCCTCTTTCACCTGCCCGATCCCCTTCATCATGGCTTCATAAGCACATTCTGTAATAGCCTTGGCCTTTTCTGAAACCTCCCCTACGTAAAAAGTGCGGGAAGTATCCCCATGAAAGCCATTTTTAATACAGGTAACATCAATATTTACAATATCCCCCTCCTGCAGGATATAGGCCCCGGGCAAGCCATGACATATACAATGGTTTACGGAAGTACATATTGACTTGGGATATCCTTTATAACCCAGAGGCGCCGGTAAAGCCCCTGAAGCCTTAGTCAGCTCATGAGCTTTCCTGTCCAGTGTATCCGTACTCACCCCCGGCTTAACCATTTTCCCAACCTGAGCGAGAACATAAGCCGCCAGACGACCCGCCTCCCTCATTAATGATATTTCCCGATCTGTTAAAGGAGCCATATTAAAAAACACCTATTTATAAAAAAAAGAGCCCACTTCTTTTAAAAAAGCAGGCTCTCTTAATCAGAATTAGTAAAAAATCTACTTCAGGTTTTTACTAATAACCTTTGTTGCTTCAAACATACTGACTTGTTTTTTGTTTCCAAAAAGCCTTTTCAGAGTGTCATCCAGGTTGATGTTTCTCCTGTCTTTTGAGTCCTGTAATTTCTTTTTCTTCACATAGTCCCAAAAGTGCTTGATTGCTTTTTGTCTTGTGATTTTCTTGGCACCTACTACTGCTGCAAGCTTATCTGAAGCTTCCAGGGTTCTCATAAGAGCCGGATTCAATTTTCTTTTCTTTTTTGGTTTCTTCTTCGCTTTCTTTTTAGCCTTTTTCTTGGCTGGTTTCTTCTTCGCTTTCTTTTTAGCCTTTTTCTTGGCTGG
>JANQSP010000057.1 GCA_028283955.1 Bdellovibrionales bacterium | reverse complement strand
GGGAATGACGAACCCCGCGGGAATGACGAACCTCGCGGGAATGACGAACCTCGCGGGAATGACGAACCTCGCGGGAATGACGAACCTCGCGGAAAGGACCGTCATTCTAGATTCCAGACTCGTCATTCCGGACCCCCGCCTTCGCGGGGGCAGGCTTTGATCCGGAATCCAGAGAAGTAACACAGATTCTGAATCAAGTTCATAATGACTAGAAGCTATAATTAAAACTTTATTTTCTAAATCCAGATTGCAAATATAACTATTTTTTGAGAGAACATAATTAATAAAAAGGTACTATGAAAATTGAAGTAATTAAATCTCTTACAGATAATTTTGAATCTTTTGCCAAGAAAACGGAAACAGGGATAGAGTTCTGGTTAGCTAGAGATCTACAGCATTTATTGGGATATGAAAAATGGGCTAATTTTCAGAGCGTCATCTCTAAAGCAAAAACAGCCTGTGAAAACTCTGGACATAAGATATCTGACCATTTTGCCGGCGTTGGCAAAATGGTTCATCTTGGTTCAGGAAGTAAAAGAGAAGTATTTGATATGATGCTCACTCGTTATGCTTGCTATCTTATTGCTCAAAATGGTGACTCACGAAAAGAAGAAATAGCTTTTGCTCAAACTTATTTCGCTGTTCAAACCAGAAAGTTCGAAATTATCCAACAACGACTCTTAGAATCAGAAAGAATGTCAGCCCGAAAGAAATTAGCCAATACTGAAAAGGAGCTCTCAGGTGTTATTTATGAACAAACTGGGAGTAGTAAAAACTTTGGACTTATACGGAGTAAAGGCGACAAAGCTTTATTTGGCTATACAACAGAGCAAATGAAAAAAAAGTGGGAAGTCCCAAAAGGAAGAGCCTTATCAGATTTTGCCCCAATGATTATTTTAAAAGCCAAAGATTTTGCTACAGAAATTACTATTTTCAATGCAAAAGACAAAAAAATGAAAACAGAAGCTAAAATTTCCTCTGAGCATATTATTAATAACCAAAGTGTTCGAAATACATTGATTGAACGTGGCATTAAGCCTGAGGACTTACCTGCTGATGAAGATATAAAAAAAATAGAAAGAAAATTAAAATCAGAAAATAAAAAAAGTATAAAAACAATTCAATCTCTGTCAGATGATAAATTATAATGCTAATTTCAAGGATGATTCACCGTCTAACTATAATAGGGATGTTATTTTTTCGGCATACCTGTTCCAACTTCCTCTTTTCCTTCTCATCCTTAGCAAAAACAACAAGGGAGCCTCCCCCTCCCGCTCCACATAGTTTTACCGCTTCCGCTCCCTCTTCCTTCATTAAATTAATAACAGAGGATACAGAAGGGTTTAACCAATTAGAAAAATATTTTCCTCTCAATTCCTGCTCCCGACTCAAGCAAGAGGACAACTCAGACCAGTTCTCTTTTTCGCAAACCTCCACCACTTTTAAAGCGTTGTCTCTAAGCTCAGATACCCCGTTTAAAATTTCCTGATCTTTCTCAATTACTTTTTTTAAAATCTCCCAGTTATTATTTCCCGAATGATGGCTTTTTCCCGTATCCACCAACAATAAATGGTTTTTAAAAAAATCCAGAGGAGCTTTTCTTTTTTTCCATCTTGGCCCCAAATGAGACAGCTCTATAATATAAAGACAATCTGTTTCCGATTCCATAGCAGGAATGTAATCCTGAATCCCCGCCGGAGCATGCAGAAGGGAGGCTTCCAAATCCCGACAAAGAATCAGCAATTCATTTTGTGTCAGTTCCTTTTTAAACAAAGAACAAAAAACCTTTGCCAGGCTGACACAAAGACTGGAGCTGCCCCCCAAGCCTCCTCCTATAGGGGACTCTGATTTTAAAGAAAGAAAGGAAATATTATTTACTTCATTAAAAGAGTTGCTTTTTTTAAAAAGCCTTTCCCAGTATTCCAAATGCTTCTTTAACAAATCCAACTCCTGAGCCGGTTCACGCATTAGTTGCTTTACACCATGAAAAGATTTTTCATACATGCCGGATGGGGAAGCAAGGCTTATGTTTATCGTAGAATGATCTGGATTCCCGCCTTCGCGGGAATCCACGTGAGAATAAAACCCTAATTCCACAGAAGTAAAAACAGGAATAGAAAAATTAACAACAAAACAATCCTGTATAAGAGCATGAACAGGCCAAATATCCAACAAGCCTCCCGCTAAATCAACTCTGGTCGGGCTGGTGACGCTATATTTGTTTTTCCTGATACTCACTTCTTTTCTATATCCATTTTTAATAAGGAAGGAGAGAAAACATATCCCACACTCATAAAACTCAGGGCCATAACCTCTTCACCCTTGCTGCTTTTCACATACACTCTTTTTTCACCCTCTGATTCAAAAGGATCACTCAACTCCAACTCCAAAATAACTTTTTCCTCTTTATCCTTTAAAATAAGATGAGAAGTTTTTACAAAGGACTTTTTACCAAAATACTGTTTGGCAGAAAGAATTTGAATTCTGTTAAGAACCTTTTCCAGCTCCTTTTCATTAAGTTTGTCTTCCGGTTTATTCTTCGGCTTCTTCTTATCTTTTTCTGTGACGGAAGCCTGAAGAATCTCCCACTTTTCCTTTTCCTTTTTGAGCTGAATATCCAAACCATAACCCTTAAGGTCCATAAAATGAGCCTGGCTTTTCTCAAACTGGAAAGGCTGACGGTGGTCTCTTATCCTCTTTTCCGTTAAAAGAATTTTATCCCTTTGTTCTTTATTCAAAGTAAAAATATAATCCCTGCCGGAAACGAGAGCGTAAAATTTTCCGTCTATCTCCGGACTGACTTTTACAGACCAGGTTTTATCCCCTTTAAACTTTAATTCCATTTCAATATCCGGTGTCTGAAGTTTAAACTTCTTCCTTAAAGACTCTGTATCAGAGTGAACCTCCTTTTCAAAATTCACACCGGTAATGGCTGTCCAGTAAGACTCCAGGTCAGAGTGAGAGAGAGGAAAAGCGGCTTCCGCCACCCAATGCCACTTATACTTTTCCATTTTCAATTGCACTTTAAAATTTTTGGAACTATAGCGAAGAGAGAGAGGACGTTCCGGCGCATCCAAAAACTTATAGCTTCGAAAGTAGTCTCCGTCTTTATCCATCAAGGTGGCCCAAGATGTATCCCCCAATAAAAGCTGTTCGTTTTTTCTAATATAAAAACTTCCATCAAAGGCACTGTAATAACTGATATTTAACTTTAATTTTTTATCTGAAGTTGTTGTAATCTCAATAGTTTTTACATTTTTATCTAACTCATACTCCTCCCAGTCCGCCCCTTGTTCCCTGATCACCTTCACTTTTTCTGAAAGAAGACCCTGCAACCAATCCCCTACAATATCCCTATCCGCCACATCCTTTACGGGAGAATCCAGCCACCAATCCTTACCCTTACGATAAAAGTAAATACTCTTATCCTTCCTTTTAATAGACACACTTTGTACCTGAGACATTTCCAAAGAGGAAAAAGCAAGGTCCTTTTTTTCCTCTGTTTGTTTTTCTTTTTGTGATTGTTTGTGCTGATAGAAAGCAAAACCGGCTGTGCCGACTACAACAACGAAATAAATTAACCGGCGAAGCCAGCGTTTTTTCACGCCTCTCTCCTGCGAAACCAAATAACAAAGCTACAAATAAAACAAACAATAGGTAAGAGAACAGAAAACAACACAATACCCATACGGTCGGAACTTTTTAAAGTCAGTTGTGTGGCCTTTAGCTTTTTAGGACGAATACTCACCAGATCCATCTCATCAGCCATATAAGAAACAGTATTTAAAACCAAATCACGATTAACCCCTTTGTCTATAAAATTATTTGATAAAAAGTCACTATCTCCATACACAGCCAGAATCATGGAAGAAGGTTTCTTACCCGGGTTTTCTTCACCCTTCTTTTCCTTGGAGGAATCCGCGGATTTGCCTTTTTTTTCAACAAGCAAACCTACAACATGAGAAGATCGTTTCATATCACTTGTCGGTTTTTGTGCCATTTCCGGAAGGGACAAAGCATTTACATTTGTTTTTACCAACTCGGTAACAGAGTAAAAGTTACTGTTTTCATCTATCTCCAAATCACTGGCTATATGAAAGACAGAAATAGAACCTCTACGAAAAGATTTTGTCACTGAGCTTTGTGCATCAAAGTAGACACCCATAGGAGAAAAAGGCCCCAAGCCCACAATAGCCCCCACGCGATCCATAATGTAGTGAGATTTATAAAGAACACCAAACTTTTTAAGTAAAGATGCCAGATTGTGTTTCTTATCCGGATCCAGGGCCAGCAGCATCTTACCTCCGTTTTCCAGATACTCTTCCAACCACTTTATTTCCTTATCCATATAAGGTTGCTGAGGACCGGCTATAATCAAAGCGGAAGTATCTTCCGGCAGCTTTCCATCCATAACAAAACTCCAGTGTTTCACTACAAAGGAAGATCGCGCTAAAGCATTTCTAAAAGCCCCTACCCCATCCGCACTTTGACTGTCAGAAGAGTCACGCTCCCCGTGACCGGAAAGAAAATATATTGTTTTTTTCTCACGACGGGTGACTTTAATCATAGCTGTAGTCAGCTTTTCTTCACTAAAAGGAGCTTCCACCAAAACTTTCTTACCCTTATACTCAGTAAACACAAATATGTCTCCACCTTCCTTATTAGAAAGCTCGTTTAAGTATTCCTGTGCCAACTTATTATTTAAATAAGCATCGTAGTAACGATCTTTAACCTTGGAGCTGTTCCGTTTGAACAATTTTAAGTTCTGTTTTATAAGATCCTTCTTTTGAACTCCCGTACTTCCTTTGTAAAAAACAGTTAATTGCATGTCCGCTTCCAGGCTATCCAGTAACTGCACTGTCTGCGGAGACAGGGAATTTATTTTTTCCTCTGTAATATCCACTGAATGTTTAAACCTTTCACTTAAGTAGGCCAAAGAGGCACAAAATACCAAAGTAACAAGAATGGACACTCCCATGGACATTCCGTTTTTAGTTGTCCTCATTAGCAAAAAACCAACATATAATTTATAATCAACAATCAAAGACAGCACAATACCGGCAGCAAACAAGACCAGGAATATATAAAGCACGGGAAGCCAGCCTCCCAAAATCCAGGAGGTGGACATAACAATAATCAGACTGATACCACTAAGAGCCAAGCACAGTTTTCCAAGCAAACTCATTGCACTCTCCATCTGGAAGATTCAATCACTCTTTGAGTTATGAACAGGAAAAAACCAATCACGATGAAAAAGAATATAAGACTGGTACTCTCTATATTACCCCGAAAAAAACTGTCTAAATGAGTGGATATGGAAAGATAATCCGCCACTGCCGAATAAACAGGATTACTAAAAAACTGACCTCCCAAGGCTAAAAAAAATAAAGATAGATTAAAAATAATTCCCAGAAAAAAACTAAGCATAAGAGATGAAGTCAAAGAAGAACTAAAAAGTCCAATAGCCGTATAAACACCTGTAAGCAGGGCAATGGACAAATAGGCACTTCCCAACAAGACAATATTAAACTCAGCAAACCAACTCGTACTTAAAGGATATAAAAAAGATAAAGTAAGTAAAATCAGAACTACAGCATAAGCTGCAAAAAATTTTCCCAATACAATTTTTGTGGATGTAATGGGAGCCGTTAAAAGAAGATCAAAAGTTCTGAGTTTTTTTTCCTCAGCAATCAGTTTCATCGTAAATACAGGAACAATAAAAAGCAAAAATATATTAGTTAGAGATATATGACTGATAAATACAGTCTCATAAATATTATATCCTCCTCCCATACCTCCTTGGGCAAAAGGATTTACTCCGGCTACACGGGAAAATTCAAATAATTTTCTTGGAAAAACAAAACCCCATACTGAACAGCAAAGTCCCGCCATAAGAAAAAAAACAGGACTAAAACAAATTTGCTTAAAATCTTTTTTAAACTGATTATAAAATTGCCTCATTTTCTACCTTTTTTGTTCATTATCCGAGGTTAACTTTAAAAACACATCTTCCAGGCTGAAAGACTCATTCAACTCAACCAAACCCGCGCCCTTCTCAATAACTTTTTTTGCCACTTCCTCATTTAAATTACCTCCATTATCCGCGTCCGCGGACAAAGATAAAACAGAGTGTTGAGACACACTCACATCCTCAATACCTCTGATTCGCCTTAACGCCCGTATTAAATCGTCGGAAACATTTCTTACTCTTACACTGATGCGGCGACGACTCTGCGATTGTTTTTCTCTGAGGGAGGATAAAGACTCCTGCGTGACCATTCTCCCCTCTTTAATAATAATGACACGGTCACAACTCGCCTGCACTTCAGACAAAATATGAGTGGACAAAATAATAGTATGCTGCCCTCTTAAATAGGAAATAAGATTTCTGATTTCCAGAACCTGATTGGGGTCCAGGCCCACTGTAGGCTCATCCAAAATGAGTATCTCAGGATCAGCAATCAGGGCCTGTGCCAAGCCCACTCTTTGTTTAAATCCTTTGGAAATATTGTGTATAAGCCGACGGCGCACTTCCTGCAAAGCCACTTTTTCAACAACCGAGTCTACCTGGGATTTCACTTTCTCTTTTGGACAACTCTTTAAACGGGCCACATAGTAGAGATAATCCTCCACATACATATCACTGTATACAGGAGGCACTTCCGGTAAATACCCTATCTTCTTCTTGATTTTAAGAGGGTCTTCCAGGATATCTTCACCATCAATTTTCACTTCTCCGGATGTAGGAACCATATAGCCTGTGATAATTTTCATTGTGGTGGTTTTACCGGCTCCATTGGGCCCCAGAAAGCCGACCACTTCCCCTTTTTGTACCGAAAAGCTCAGATCCTCCACAGCAGAGCGGGATCCGTACTTCTTGGTGATCTTATTAACCTCTATCATTATTCACTCCCAGCACCTATCAACTCACATATTCACAGTTTGAACACAAAATATACCCAAATAAAATTGATATTTTAAAGACCTTAGAAAACAAACTAACGGTTAATATAAAACCTAAAACAAGTGACCAAATAAAATCAACAAAAAAATGGCGAAAAATAAATGTTTTCAAATGTGTATGACTGCAGGAAAACAATTCTCTGGAAAAGCTGACCTTTGACTTTCATATGAAAAAATGAAACCGACAAAGTAAAAGCAGGTCAAAACAAGTTCAATCTTGAGCACAGAATAGCTGAAAAAAAAGCACCAAAACAACAAAAAATGCCTATTTGCCCGTGTTTCGTTAATGACCAACACACATTTTTAAAACATCTGAAATAATAAAATTCCAATAAATCACAAGCATCCCAATGGAAAAAAGATAAATAAGAATGGAAATTATAATTATTTTACTGCCTTTTAATTCTTTTATGCTTTTCATAAAAAACCTCATTGTCGCAACCTCCATTTAGACTATAGCTGTCACCTGACTATTGGGGGGGCTGCATTTCTACGGCACTTTTTCTGGCTTTATCTCTCAATATCTTATCTATCTTTTGCCTTAGTGCTTTGTTTTCTTCTTTTAAACTTCTTATTTCTGTTTGTATTTTTGTTATTACCTTTTCATTATTTTTAACCACAGGGGTTAAAGCTTTAAGCTCCTGTAAAACGACTTTAAACTTCTCTGAAACCCCCTTTTGAAAATCCTTGATATGGAAATAAAGAGCTTTAATAGAGGCCCAAAGCGTTCCATATATGGAGGGTATATCAGGACGGGAGACTTTGCCCTTTTCAAGTATCTGTAAAGCTTTCGGCAAATCTTCTGAGACATACCCCATTCTTTTTTTATCCGGGAGATCATCCTTGTATTCATAAGTGTAAAGGGGAGTATTCAATATGTTTTTTAAAGATGAATTGTAGTCTTTAAAAATTTTGATATTCTTCTTTAAGGTTCGGGAACTGCCATGTAATACTTGCTGGCCGTTTATTTTAAAAGTAGTGGTGCCAATATCTCCTGTGATCCATGCTCTATGGTGGTTATTTCCAACAACAAATTTATTATTTTTATCAGTGTAATCAGCAGTGTTACCTGCCAGAGAGCCTAAAAAAACATTGTTATTTCCCGTGGTGTTGGATTCTCCTGCCTTAAAGCCTAAAAAAGTGTTACTGTCCCCAGTGACGTTGGCGTATCCCGCCGACTGACCTAAAAAAATGTTGAAACTCCCCTTGGTGTTGGATTGTCCTGTCAGATGGCCTATAAAAGTGTTTAGTTCTCCCTCGGTATTATGGTCTCCTGCTGAAAAACCTAAAAAAGTGTTGTTTTTCCCCGTGGTGTTCATGCGTCCGGCGCTATAGCCTAAAAAAGTATTGGTGCCCCCCGTAGTGTTACGGAGTCCCGCCTCACGGCCTAAAAAAGTGTTACTACTTCCCGTGGTGTTCATGTGTCCTGCTTTATAGCCGATAAAAATGTTTTCTCCACCCGTGGTGTTATTTCTTCCTGCCTCACGCCCTAAAAAAACGTTACCACCTCCCATGGTGTTGGATTGTCCTGCCAGATGGCCTAAAAAAGTGTTATTGCCCCCACCGGTGTTGGCTTTTCCTGCCTCACTGCCTAAAAAAATATTGTTACTTCCCGTGGTGTTGGAATTTCCTGCTCTATAGCCGATAAAAGTGTTGGAGTGCCCCGTAGTGTTAGACTTTCCCGCCCCATATCCAAAAGCCACTATCCTACTTTTTTCTATGTTACTTGTACCACCACAACCTATTAAAGTACGTCCCTTCTCTTTCGCATTAACATCAGAAAACGACAGCGTCTCGTCATCCCTATCCACTGTATAGCAGTCCGGAGATCGATTGCCGCTTGTGATATTAAAACAATTCAAAACAGTGCAAGTGGTAACGCTTGTCACTAACCCTACGGTTTGTGTTGCATATTCTATGTTACATTTGTTGACATAACAGCCAGACTGATCAGTGCTGTCACAAACTCCTGTTCCTATTTCCTTTCTTGTGCTTAAGTGTTTCACTTTCTTTCTTTTGTAATACACTTTAAATTCTCTTTGTATGTTTGTCTCCGGACCGGCCAACTCCACTTTTATAATATCCAGATAATCTCTAAAGGTCTCACCTGACTTTATTAGATCCACTCCAGCTTGATTGGAGGGATCAGTAGGGTCTTCGTATTTCTTAAGAAGAGAAACAGTCTTGCTATTAGTATTAACATTTGTAAGTTTATCAGGATGTAAATTTCTTTCACATTGATCGGGCTGCAAAACATAATTTATGGCTGTTTTTAAATCCGCATCAGACACAAGGGAATTACTTAAATTAGAAGATAATAAACTAATATCTAAAGTTTTTACCAGGGCTAAACTGATAAAGGATAATATGAAAGTAGCTAGGAGAACCTCTAGAAGAGAAAAACCGTTGTTATTAAAAATAATCTTTATTTGTGTACACATATTTCCTTCTTTTTTTGTCGTGACAAAAACTTAAGAACCTGTCTATTTAAAAGAGTGTTAGGTTCTGCCAGGTACTGCCATTTTTCAACAGAGGCGACAGAAAAAAAAGCAGATTTTGAAAGTGTAAAGAGCGATTTGAAGAACAACATTTTTAAAAATAAAAAACAAACAGATGAATTCCTTATACATAAAAAAATAAATAGTAAAAAGAATGTCTTAAAATAAGACAGCCCTTTGTAAAAAGATATGGTCGTCAAATGATTAATATAACTATACTTTTTAAAGAACGAATTTTTACAGAAAGAAAATGAGTGAAAGAGCTAAAAAATTATTTTGTTTTTTACGACAAGTAAAGAGGCATATAAATATAGAGAAT
>JANQSP010000048.1 GCA_028283955.1 Bdellovibrionales bacterium | reverse complement strand
AGTTTTCACCCTCACCCTCAGAACAATCGGAGCCAGAGCAATCCAAACAATCAGAGCCAAGAGCTGTATAATGCTTGTCCAGTTTTACACTAGAAACATGTGGAGAAGGAGTATTGAAATCAAAACTTGTACTTAAAGAACAAACGCGCTCTCCAGTTGGCTCCCTACCATCTGGTTCCCTCTCTTCTCTATAATCATTTCCCCCATTAGCTAAAACATCCAAAAGAGCTTTCATAATAATATTGTCTTCATCATTTTCTATTATAAGTTCGGATAGCCAGTTATTTCTGGCAATCCATTCCAACGCCGCGGCGGCACCACCACTCCAGTAACCTTCCTGTTTATAGTAATCATCGAACTTACAGGTTTCCCGATCCCTGGCATCTTCCGGATCCAATACTACCTCACAGTTTTCTTTTCTTCCTCTTTCAAAACCGGTGATGGCATCTTCCCAGATTTCAGGTCCGAAAACCAAAAAAGGCTCCATTTCATTTTTATCCAGGCGCTCCAGTTTTCTGGGGTTTCCAATAGCCAACTCATTATACACATCTCTTAAAGCCTGCACTTCCGTTTCTGTTTCGTCGTAGCATTTTTTTTGATCTGAAAATCTCCGTAGCATGGAATCACAAAGTTCCACACAATCATCATTATCAATACAGGTATCCCCTGACTCCAAACGGCCGGCAGGACTGTTAAAAACCCCTGTGGATTCATCCTCTTCGTCATCCGCTGTACGGGAGTCATGAAAAGCCAGTCCTCCCTGGCTGGAATAGTTGGCAAAACCACAGGAAAAAAACAGACAGGCAGAGATAAAACAAAAAATAAAACTTATTATATATATCTTCATATCTTTACTCATCGGTTGATTCTATAGCTCCGTAAAACCGGTGCAACTATTATATAAAGCATTGTCCTGACCTACTCCTTCTTCTCTGATGTTAGACCAGTTTTCTTCAATACAAGATGCGCGTGAACCACCCTCTGTCTGACATGCACCTATATCGCCACCTGAGTCACGCAAGTAACAATAAAAAGCCGCTATACACTGATGAACAGATTTATCATTTCTGTTGGTGCAGGCCTTCTCTACCAGGTCATTTCCCAAAGCAAAAGCTCCAAAACGACGATCCCCGGCAGCTCCTTCAAAAAAAGCCTCTCCACCGGCCACTAAAGCCAAAAACAATTCTTTATTTTCCCGATCATGTATATTAGCAACTATAACAGAATTATAAGATAATTGCCCTGTTGCATAGGTAAACGTAAGCGAGCTTGTACTAGCAGGAGTACCAGGGTTACTATTGTTGCACGAGTCAGTCCCATCCCAGTCACAATGCCCTAAAAATAATTCTTTTAAAAGTTCGTTTCTTCGATCCTCTCTTTGCAGAACAGAAACCATTTTATTTTCCTGACTCCAAATCCAGTTCAGTATGTTTTCAAACTTTTCATCTCTATCATCATTTAATTTCTGTTTTCCAATTACCTTATCTTTCCAGCCATCCAACCCGATATCCAAATAGTTTTCCAAATCATCTTCGTCAATATCTTCAAGGTCATCCAAATCAGCTTCAAAAAGAGCATGAAAAACTTCTTCCAAGCGAACCACTTGCTCAATAGTAAGTTCATAACACTCTTTATAGCTATCCGGATCTTCATATATATATCTACAGGTTTCCTGACAACGATCACTCTCCTCACATTCCCGATCTGCTATATCCGGATTGTCCCGCAAACGGCTGGCCAAGCGAGGAGTGTCTCCATCTCCGGGTCCACCCAGTTCGCTACCCTGTTCGACAAAATTGGGACCACCTGCATTCATAAAACCGCAAGAGGAAAGTAAAAACACCGACATAAATATAAAACCCAGAAACCCAAGGACACCCATCGAACAAAAAATCACCTTTGATCTCAGTCTCGCGGAACGGGAGAAAACACTGTAATTATTTGATTTATAAGTTATTTTCTGTTTCAACGTTCCTCCTTAAAATAACCTGACAAGCTCATAAAAAACTAAAACAGCAGCAATATTTAACCGTTCTCGTAAGTTTCTGTAAAAAGCTCACTGCCTTTTAATTCGACAAATAAAGAAAAGAAATTAAGACTAATGGGAAATTTAGGACTTAAGCCCCATATTCATCTATATTTTAGATAGAATACTGATTAATTTTTTTCCATCTTCTCATTCTGGATTCCGGAGCAAGTCCGGAATGACGGGTTTGTTACTTCTCTGGATTCCCGCCTCCGCGGGAAGGACAGGCTACGCGGGAAGGACGGGTTATAGGTTCTCAGCTACATTCATCCCTATGAAGACTGCCGCCATCTGTATCCGCATCCTCACCCAGTTCCAGTTCATTCAGTCTTCCGAACACAATGTCTGCGCCTATATCACAATACACTTTTTTGATACAGGTTTTTCCATCGTCACATTCCGTTTTTAAAAGGTTATGAGCTTCTTTAAAAGCTTTGTCATTATTATTATTAACGCTCACTTCAAAAAAAGTCAGATCCCGCTCTGTATCCACATCCCGTTTCATACCTTCAAACACCACTTTATCTCTATGAGTCGGAGCCCCTAAAATAGAAAAAGCATTTTTCAATACATCATTATTTCCATCCAATTTATCCGCTATCTCTTCATCTTTCGCCACCCATAACAACATATCCCTGGCTGATACTTTACTATTTATACCGGCATATTCCGGCCAGATATCTTCATCAAATTCTGTTAATAGATGCAACTCTTCCGGTTTAATGGAGTTCCAACTGCCTTTTTCCATGGATGAAATAGCCGCATTGAGTTTGCCCACATCATCCGACTCCTGATCAAGACATTTACTCAAAAGAGAGGATTTTGTGGAAAACCACTTATCACAATAAGTTTTACACCTTGGACTGTCTGAACACTTAAGTGAGGTCTCACCTCTAAATTGAGTATCATCTTCTTCATCGGTATCCCCGGAA
>JANQSP010000047.1 GCA_028283955.1 Bdellovibrionales bacterium | reverse complement strand
GTGCGTTTTAAAGTTTCAGGAATTAAACAGATACAAAGACGATCTCCTATGACTTCATTTACAGTTAAACTGACTCCATTTAAAGCCATAAAAGCTTTTTTCCAAAAATAATGTTTAAATTCATCAGGAATTTTTATTTCCATCAATAGACTGTCTCCTTTAAAAGTACAATCCAACACCTCCGCCATTCCATCCACATGCCCGCTTATAAAATGCCCCCCTACAAAATCCCCCATCCTTAAAGCCGGCTCCAGATTGACTTTCCTGTCCTTAAGTTTTTCTTTATTCCAGCCGGTAACTTTTAAAGTTTCATAACCCAGATGAAAGTTCATCGTTTCCGGCAGGCCCTCTTCCAATGTAAGACACACACCGTCCACTGCAACACTATCTCCTGTTTTCAAACCAGAAAAATCCGACTGGTTTGGTTTTTCCACTGTTATCTTCAACTGCTCTTTATGCTCTGTCACCTCTAAGACAGAACACACACTTTTTACAATACCTGTGAACAAAAAAACCTCCGATAATTTCCTGGATTCCCGCCTGCGCGGGAATGACGGTTACCCTTAAGTCCTCCCGCTGAAACCTGTACATGGATTCCCGCCTGCAAGGGACTGAAAGCCCTTAGAGGGCTTTCAGTTGTTTATAGTCATAACTAAATTCCCACCTATGTGAAGTACACTTTTATAAAGATTACTCTCAACCGGCTTTAAGCTGTTGTAATTCCAAATTTAAATCGTTGGCTGTCACTTTAACTGTTGCTCCCGCTTTTAATTCTCCTGATATAATCCGGTTAGCCAGAGGGTTCAACAATTCTCTTTGTATCACCCTTTTTAAAGGGCGAGCCCCATAGTCCGGATCAAAACCTCTTCGTGCCAGATACTCTACAGCTTTTTTATCCAATTCCAACTGAATATTTTTCTCTGTTAGTCGTTTTTCCACTTCCCGAACCTGTATACTCACAATTTCAGCAATATGCTCTTCACTTAAATTGTTAAACAACACAATTTCATCAATACGATTTAAAAACTCCGGCTTAAAATATTTTCTAAGATCTTTCCTGATCTGTTCCTGTTTTTTCATCTCACTTAGTTTTGAATCAGCCGAAACAGAAGAACTGATATTGGAAGTCATAATCAAAATCGTATTCTTAAAATTCACCACTTTTCCATGAGAGTCCGTTAAATGCCCATCATCCAAGACCTGAAGTAAAACAGGGAAGATATCAGGGTGGGCCTTTTCAATTTCATCAAACAAAATAACACAATAAGGCTGACGGCGAACCGCTTCTGTCAATTGTCCTCCTTCATCGTGCCCGATATACCCGGGAGGAGCCCCGATAAGACGGGACACCTGGTGTTTTTCCCCATATTCACTCATATCAATACGAACCATAGCCTCTCTGGAATCAAACAAAAATTGAGATAAAGCCCGGGCGGTTTCCGTTTTACCCACTCCGGTAGGTCCTAAAAAAACAAAACTTCCAATAGGGCGATGAGGATCGGCAATACCAGCTCGTGAACGACGAATCGAGTCCGATATCAATTGTACAGCCCGATCCTGTCCCACCACCTGAGTACACAGGTTTTTTTCCATATTTAACAGTTTATCAGATTCTGACTCCAGCATTTTACTGACAGGAATACCCGTCCAGCGGGAAACAGCGGCCGCCACCTCCTCCGGCCCCACTTCTTCATTCAATAAGCTTTTAGATCCTTTTTGAGTTTTCACCGTCTGCTCGTGATATTGCTTTAGTTTTTTTTCCAACTCCGGAAGAGTTCCATATTTTAACTCAGCCACCTTATCCAGTTGCGCCTCTCTTTCCGCCTTCTCTATAGCTGTCCGTACTTTTTCAATCTCCACTTTTATTCTCTTTAGGGAAGATATTTTCTCTTTTTCCTTATCCCAACGGGATTTAAGCTCCAAATGCCTGTTATTCAGATCCGCCAGCTCCTTTTCCAGAATTTTTAAACGATTTTTTGTGTTCTCCTCCTTTTCTTTTTTTAAAGCCCTCTGTTCTACCTGAAGGTGAGTGATTTGTCGGCGGATTTCATCGATTTCCACCGGCACACTGTTGATTTCAATATTCAGACGACTGGCGGCCTCATCAATCAAATCAATAGCCTTATCCGGTAAAAAACGATTGCTAATATAACGATGAGAAAGTTTTACCGCGGAAACAAGAGCGGAATCCTTAATCCGCACCCCATGATATACTTCATATTTTTCCTTCAGCCCCCTTAAAATAGTAATGGCGGAAGCCACATCCGGTTCTTTAACCAGCACCACCTGAAAGCGTCTTTCCAGGGCCTTGTCTTTTTCGATAAATTTTCTGTATTCATCCAAAGTAGTAGCACCAATGGCTCTCAGCTCCCCACGAGCCAAAGCCGGCTTTAAAATCTGACCGGCGTCCATGGCTCCTTCGGTTTTACCAGCCCCTACCAAATTATGAAGTTCATCAATAAACAGAATAATTTGCCCTGCACTCTCGCTTACCTCTTTAATAATAGCCTTTAAACGAGCTTCAAAAGCCCCCCGAAAGTGGCTACCCGCTATCATGCTGGCCAAATCCAATGCTACCACTTTCTTATTCCACAGCACCTGTGGCACATCCTGTTTGACAACTCTAAGGGCCAGACCCTCCGCTATAGCGGTCTTTCCCACTCCAGGTTCCCCAATCAAAACCGGATTGTTTTTTGTCCTTCTTGCCAATACTTCAATTAAGCGGCGAATTTCCGTGTCTCTTCCGATAACCGGATCCAGACGCCCTTCTTCCGCCAAAGCGGTAAGATCGCGGCTAAACTGAGCTAAAACACCTTTTTTTTCTTTTAAATTATCTTTTTCCATATATTTAAAAGTGAAATTAAAAAGAGTTTTGTCAATTTTAAACAAATTTTTATAAGGCTTTTTTTGAGATTCCCCGGTTTTAAGTGTATTTTTATTATCTATAAAGATAACAAAATGAAAAAACATAAAAATTTTAATTACTTAGTGCTATTCCCAAAATCACAATTAAAAACCTTGTTTTACTCAAACAAAGAATAACAATTTTTCTCCATTGACAGCATCCCAAAGATTCCACAAAAATAATTAAAAATAGCAATTCACATCTCACTAAATAGGGATTAAATAACTAAAGGGAAAAAGTGGCTGTATATTAAAAAAAACTTGCAAACAAAGACTCCTTTGAGAGATAAAGATTGCCAAATAAAGAAACTTTATTACATTAAAAAACAAATAAACTCTAAACTCATTTTCAGGAGATAAAATATGGCCACTAAAAAAAAGAAGCCGGCTAAAAAAACTAAAAAGAAAAAAGCTACACCTAAAAAAAAGCCGGCCAAAAAAACTAAAAAGAAAAA
>JANQSP010000039.1 GCA_028283955.1 Bdellovibrionales bacterium | reverse complement strand
AAGGAAAACAAAAAATGGCCAAAAGAGAAAAAGTCATTCAAATAAGAAAACTGGATAAGAACATTCCCAAAGTGGCTGTTCAGGTTTGTGAAACCATGTTGAAAGATTTGGAAAAAGCCAAACGTCCGGTGCTGTCTGCCGTTAAATGCTCATTGGATAACAGTGAATATGATGCCAAGAGAGGTTATTTAATACCTAAAGGAAAAATGGTGCAGTCGGAACTGAATGTTTCTTCTGTGCAAAAAATCTCGCGGGCGATATTTTTATTGGAGATTTTATTAAATAATCTCAAAGGAGGTTTGGTTAATACAAAGAGAGAATTGTATTATATCTGCAAAGGTTTGATTAAATCCAATGTTCTTTATAAGCCTTTGGATTTTGACAGTCAGAATGAAAGTGATTCGGTTGTGGATTTTATATGCGATATGCTGGAAGTGTATCGGGAGGAAATGAATTGCTTTGCGAATGATAGAGGAGGGCAGACCTATTCCAAAAATCTCATTGTTACCGAGACTTTGCCGGATAGAACCAAAGCGGTGGTGGACTTAAGTTCCTTGGGGACAACCCCCTTTCAACCCAAGAACAAACCCCAGCAATTTCAACTGAAGAAAAAGGGAAAGCTGGATTTTTGCCTGGTGGTGGAATCAGAGGGCACGGCCAACACTCTGGTGGCCAATGGAATGACCAAAAGGCATAACTGTATCATTATGGGCGCTCAAGGTGTTCCCAGTAACGCCGTTCGGGGGTGGTGCAGGACTATTCAAAATCAGCTGAAAGTACCTATCTTTTTTTATGGAGATTTGGATGCTTACACTCTTCAGAATATTTATCGTACATTGAAAGCCGGTTCGGCGGCCAGTCTCATCCGTAACGCGGATTTCAGTGCGCCAGAGGTGTATTTTCTGGGTCTGCTTCCGGAGGATGTGGAAAAATATGATCTCCATTGTTATGAAGTTTCCACAAAAGATGCCAGTGAAATGCGCTCTATTAAAAAAGCCCGTGATGCCCTGAAAAATGACCCCTTTTTCCAGGATAAGAAAAACAAGAAACTGGCCCGGATTTTAAAATGGCTCATCAGTGAGAAGAAACGTTGTGAACAGCAGTCCGTTTTTTCCACAGACCCCAAAAACCCAAGAGTGCTGGAAGAGTTTATCGTCAATAAAATTAAAACAAAATCTTATCATTAATAAAAAGCATGTTTTTGAAGTTGTTTTTAATGGTGATTGGATTTGACAATTGAGAATAACTGATAATATTCTTTTTTAACGGGGGGTGTTGTTATGTACTGGAAAAGTTTTCTTCTTTTAATTTTTCTTTTTGTATGTGCGTCTTGTACGACATTTCGTTATTATTATCCATCTCATGAATTTAAGGAGAGGGAATATAATCCTGTTAAGAGAGGGCGTGTTGAAATGAGTGTACGGGAACAAATGACTTATTCTGAACGGCCCGGGCACATTACGAGTTGGAGTGTTGCACACGATAGGGGTCTTAAAAGAGCCAAGCGAAGTATCTCAGAGTTTTGTGAAGGAAAATACATGATAAAAAAAGTGGTTGAGAAAAAGGAGGACATGGGTACGCGATCTGATACTTCTTATCACAGTCATTACAGAACGGATAGAGACCAATATAGAACAGGTGCGTATGGAAGGGGGGCTCAGGCTTCCTCCGGTCATGACTTGACTGCTGCCGGCATGAGGAAAAATATTATAAATAGTGCATTTGGAGGGTATGCGGACTCAGACAGAGAGAGAGAAACCGGAAATCAAAATGCTTATAGCACGACTCAAACATCAACTGTTTACAGGCGATATACTGATATTACATTTCAATGTAAATAGTATTGAAATTAAAAAGCTATTTCTAATGGAAATTTAATCCCGGGGAACGGGAATGCGAATATGGTTAAAGTTCTCTGTACTGATGAGGGCCACTCCTCTTTTCATTAACCTTTTTTTTACTAATGGGTGAGGATGGCCATATCTTTTTTTTCTGGCACTGGCCACGGCTATTTTTAAATGAGGAAGGTATGTTAGCAGTTTGGGAGTGGTGGAATGTCGACTTCCATGGTGGGGTACAACCAATATTTTAATAGGGGCTTTTATTTTTCCCTGCCATAGTTTTTCCGATGATCCGGGTGAGTCTCCCGGAATGAGCACCTGATTTTTTATGACGACCACCCGACTGTGTTTATTGGAATGTGTGCTCTTCTTGCTCTTGTTCCATTGAGGGAAGAATAAAATCTCTTTAAATATTTCTTTGGATTTTTGTTTGGATAATTTGCTGCAAAAAGGGATGATAGATAAAAACAGTTCCTTTTTTTTATTCCCTCTGCCTCCCGGTGTGTTCAGACGACAAAAAGAAGGCAGTCGCTTCCAGGCTCTTTTTGCAAAATTAATATGGTCCCAGTCCCAGTGGGAAAAAAACACTTTATTTTCTTTTTGTCCGCACTCTTTTATCAGTTTTTTTTTCGGGAATATTTCCCCTCCCATGTCGAAATGGATACAACTGGTGATATCAGAGTAGGTGACCATTTGTCCCTGACCTACATACCATATAATCAGCTGGGCTTTTTTGTCTTCACTGAATGGGTAAAGCGGAAATAAAAAGGTGGTTATAAAAATCAAAAGGTATTTTTTATGGTGTGGGAATTTTATAATCATATTTTTTCGCCTCTCTAATTGAGTGCCTGATATTTCCTGCGTTTGGAATAAACAAAGTAGAGTTGCAGTACAGTAAAGGTCATCGCGATATATATCCATATTTGGAAAGAACTTAAAGACCAACTCAGTTCTATTCCTTTATTTTCCACTAGGGGTCTTAGCAGATTCGTTATTTGTATAAACTGTTCCCATAATTTATCAGTTAAAAAGCGCAAGAAAGGAAAGGGAAGAGTCAATAGAGATAAGGGAAGCAATAAACAGGAGGTCAGGGGGGTCATCAACCAGTTAAGTGCAATACTGAGGGGATGAAGACCTCCCCACTGGCTGACGATAGGCAGGATAAGAATAAAAGTGAGTACACAAGAGTGCAGCCTTGAGAGTTGATGATTGGACATACCCATACTGGCCACCCAGCTTAATTGCAGGGACAGGGAATGAAACCAGGAACTTTGACATAGTAGACATAAGAGACCACTTATCTGAACACGAACATAAGGGCTCCAGAATAATTTAAATTCTTTGTTTATTCGGGCTAATAAGAGAGAAAACAAAGCTCTTAAAACCGGTGGATTGAGCCCGGCACTCATGGAATAAATGAGAAGAAAACATCCAAGCAGGGTATTTTTTAATCGAAAAGAGGGGAGTAATTTCCAGATTTTTTCCAGGAAAATCAAATGGGCGCCGGAAATAACCATGAGATGAATAATGCCCAGAGAAAGAAAAGTTTTTTTTATCTCTCCTTCAGGCAGTCTTTTTCCACAGAGAAGAGCGGAATATAAATCCGTAAACTCTGTTTTTCCTGTTTGTACCTGTTGCAGGCATTTTTCCTGCAGGAATTGACTGAGAGGCTCTACAAGGGACAGGAAAGAGAAAGGGTTAACGCATAATATAAATACAATTAAAATTAAACAGAGAAACATCCCGGATTTTTCAATAGCAAAAACGGGGCCTGTTTTTTTGGAACATGTCAGAATAGTTGCTATGTGTTTTTTAAATATTTACCTTTGATTATGTAAAAAGGATTATGCTTAAATAATAGGTTGAGAGCGGTAATTAAGATGGAGTTTTTTATTTTGAAAAGGATTTTCAAAAAAACGGTTCTGACTTCTTTGTGCTTTCTGATAAGTGTTGCTTTTATTTTGGTGCCGCATGCTTATGTTACTGCGGAAGAAGACGATGAAGAGGATATTGAGTGGTTTGATGAAGATGATGAGATAGAGTCTTCTTTAGAACCGGAAAATGAAGAAAAAAGTGAAGAGTCAGCACAGGGTGAGAATCAGGACAAAGAAGAGAAGACAGAAAGTGCCGAATCCGATCCGGATTCGGAAGAAATCTTAACGGAAGAGGATACCGCTTCTTCCGATACAGATACTCAAACTGAAGATACAGATGTCACAACTGAAGATTCTACTGCTGATGTGGAAACAGGGTCCGAAGAGGCTTCTATTGACACAGGAGCGGATCCATATGAGCAAAGTTTATATGAGACCTATGTTCAATATTACAGTAAAAGAATCTCTACAGAAGAGTGGGCTAATGTAGTTGGGGGTAAAGATACGTACGTTGTTCGGGAAAAAGACACTCTGTGGGATATTAGTCAGGTTCTTTTTGGGGATTCCAGTTACTGGCCAAAATTATGGTCGGCTAATCCCGCTATTACTAACCCTCATTTAATTCATCCTAATGACAGTTTGGGTTTTATATACGGTACAGAAGGCTCTCCACCTTCGTTATCCATTATTACAGGAGGAGGGCTGACACAAACAGAAAAAGACATTAAGGTTCCATCTGTTCCTCCTATACCTGATTTTTTGAAAAATAGAAAAATTGCTGTACCTTCTTCCGGAAAGCAGGTGCCCGTTATGCGATCTCTCCCCTCCAGTTTACCGCCTTTAAAGTTATCTGATAAAGAAGACGCATCAACAAGTGATATGGATATCGAATTTAAAAGAATGGATATACCTACAATCGGTTTTCTAAGTCATTATATGTCTGACGAACCACTTTCCGGTCAGGGAGTGATAATGGGTCAAAAGGAGTACGGTACGTGGTTTCATGTAGGTCAAAAGCTGGTCTTGGAAATGCGGGATCCCGTCAATCCGGGACAAAGACTCGCGGTGATAGAAGACAGAGGAAAGTTATATCCTGACGCATTTGGTGTTAGAGGCCCATTCGGGTACCAAATGGAAGTACAGGGAGAAGTGCAGGTGGTTGGCAGAGTACCGGATTCTTTTGATTTATATGAGGCGAAAGTCACTAAATCTTTAAATAATGTTATTACCGGATCCATTGTTTTAACTTCGAATTTAATTCAGTTTGATTATAAACCTACAGATATTGCAGGAAATGCGGAAGCTCAAATTATTGGTGTTCCCTCTTTTGGAACTCATAAAAAGAAAATAGCCGCTCCCTATTCTTTAGTTTATCTGAATCGTGGTTCCGGTAGTGGTATGTCTGTAGGGCAGATGTATCAAATAAAAGCCAACCCCAGTATTGAAAGGCAGATGAAGTATGGCTATGACATTAAATTGGGGGAAATGAAAATTGTTTATGCTGAAGAACGTTTTGCAACCGGAATCATCACCAAAATGAGTAATCCTGTTCGTGTGGGTGATTATGTTACTGCCTTAAATATGGGGCTTTCAACACAAATGGGGTACGATCCTCTGGATGATGTAGAAGAGATGGAAACACCGGTGCAAGAGGCGATGGATGATGATGATCTGTTGGAGGAAGAATTTGATTCATCGGAAGAGGAATTTTCTGATGAAGATGTATTTGAAGCTTTTGAATAAAATAATTGGAGTGAGAAGAGATTAATGTGTCTTTTTTTTATAGCGTACTCAATAGAAAAGTCTTATTGTTGGTTTTGCTGCTTTCCGGGTTAGGTCTTGTACAGATATATAGTGCCAGCTATATCTTCTCAATAGAAAAATATAACGACGGTCTTTTCTTCTTTAAAAAGCAGGTTCTGTTTACTCTCATAGGTTTGATGTCTCTCTTGTTTATAGCCACAGTTTCATGGAAGTGGGCTCGTATTCTTGGAATCAGTTTATGGGTTCTTTCTGTACTGCTGGTTATCGTTACCCTTGTCCCGGGTATTGGAGTGACAGCAGGAGGGGCTCAAAGGTGGCTGGATTTGCCTTTTGGGTTTCGTTTTCAACCGGCAGAGCTTTTTAAGATAACTTCTCCCTTTGCTTTTATGTATCTTATAGCACTAAAGGAACAGAGTTTTTTCGATCAGCGTCCCTTTCTGTTTTGGGTGTTTCCCGCCTTTGCTTTTGCCTTGCCTTTATTGGTGTTTGCTTTACAACCTGATTTTGGCACTATTGTTTTATTTTTTTGTCTCACTTTGAGTGTTGTTTTTGTTTTAGGTCTTAAATGGAGATATATTTGTGCCTCTTTGGCTTTGATTGGTTTGGGTATGTATTTGATGGTGGTTTTTACCCCTTATCGAATGGCAAGAATCAAAGCGGTAATGGACCCCTGGTCGGATCCATTGGAAACAGGGTTTCAGGTTATTCAAAGTATGATTAGTTTTCACTCCGGAGGAGTGTTTGGAGTGGGCCTGGGTCATGGTCAGGGAAAATTGTTTTTCCTGCCGGAAGCGCACACTGATTTTACTTTGGCGGTTTTTGGTGAAGAGACAGGGTTTATAGGTTTTTGTGTGTTGCTGACGCTGTATGCTTTATTGGTATATTACGGGATGAAAATTGCTTTAAGAACTGAGGACCTTTTGCAAAAAGTTTTGGCCTTTTCTTTGAGTATGGTTTTTGCTTTTTCCACATTGATTCATATTGGGGTGAATTTAGGTATATTCCCTCCGAAAGGATTGACATTACCTTTTATGAGCTATGGTGGAAGTGCTCTGGTCTGCACTTTTTTACTTTTTGGCTGGTTATTGAATATAGAAAAACACAACCACTTTTTGTATTGATATGAAGGAAGCATCTGCCCTAAGTAAAAAAATATTGATTGCGGCGGGGGGCACAGGAGGGCATATTCTTCCGGCTCTTTCCATAGCGGAGTGTTTGGCTTCCGCGGATAACACTTGTCAGGTGGAGTTCGTTCACGGTCATTCTGATTTGGAAAAAAATATTTACTCTCAGTCTTCTTTTACATGTCATCGTTTATCAGTAGGCCGTTTAAGAAGGATTGTGAGTAAAAAAGAAAGATGGCGAACCGTTTTATCTCTTCCTTTTGTCTTATTAAAAGCTTTGAAATTAATAATAAAGGTTAACCCTTCTCTTGTTTTGGGTACGGGAGGGGCGGTGAGTGGACCTTTATTATTGGCGGCTTTTTTACTTCGTAAGAGGACAGTGATTTTTGAACCTAATGTTGTTCCGGGTTTAGCCAATCGTTGGCTTTCCCGTTTTGTGGATGAGGTGATTGTGGTGTTTGATTCGACAAAGAGTTTTTTTAAGACAAAGAAGCAAGTTCAATTCCCTTTCCCCGTTCGTTCGCAGATCAGTAAAATAACCATGAAGGACGCTCCGGAAAACCCTCTTCAGGTTTTGATTTTGGGAGGAAGTCAGGGTGCTTCTGTTATTAATAAGGTTGTATCTGAGGTTATTATATCCAATAAAGGACTCTTTTTTTCTTTTGTTCATCAAACAGGGAAAAGGGAATTTGAGTCTTTTAAAAAAAAGTATTCTGATTATGTAAATGTTAAGGTTTTCCCTTTTTTGCATGATATACATGAGCTTTATGAATGGGCCGACATTGTTATAGGGAGAGCGGGAACGGGAACTGTTGCAGAACTGTCTGCGTCCGGTCGGGCTGGTATCCTTGTGCCTCTGGCCAGCTCAGCCGATCAACATCAGTTAAAGAACGCTTTGGATTTGGAGGAAAAATCTTCAGTAATTGTTATTAGAGAAACCGATTTTAATACAGATAAGTTGATCAGTGTTTTGGAAGACTTAAAGTCTGAACCTCAGAAAATAAAAAAATTATCCACTCGTATTCATGAATTGAAATTGGGTGCTGAAGCGGATAGTATAGCCTCTTATCTTCTTCAAAAATGAGAGGCTGGTATGAATAAAGAGTCTGAAATAGGTAAGCAAATTTTCACTTCCGGTGTGAGGGTGCATTTTGTGGGTATAGGGGGCATTGGTATGTGTGGCCTGGCGGAACTTTTGCATCATTCAGGCAGTTTTGTAACGGGAAGTGATCTGGTGGAAAATGCGCAAACAAAAAGATTAAAAAAATTAGGTGTGCCTGTTTCTGTTGGTCATAAAAAGGAAAATATAAAAAAATCGGAAATCCTTATTCAGTCTAGTGCTGTTCCTGAAGATAACATTGAGATTCAAACAGCTAAGAAGTTAAAGCTTCCCGTGATTAAGAGGTCGGAGGCTTTGGCTGAAATTATGAGGTTGAAAAGAGGTCTTGTGGTGGCCGGTACCCATGGAAAAACCACCACCACTCATTTACTGGCGCAAATTTTTATTCATAATAAAAAAGATCCTACGGTGGTTATTGGAGGCAGGTCTCACTTGTTTCAATCCACGGCTTTCCCCGGGAAAGGAAAATGGTTTATCGCTGAATCAGATGAAAGTGATGGTGGCTTTGAACATCTTTCACCTGAGATAGCGGTAGTTACAAACATTGATAAAGATCATCTGGACTATTATGGTTCTTTTAAAAAACTGCAATCCGCTTTTTTAAATTTTGTTTTAAAGGTTCCTTTTTATGGTTGTGTTATCGCCTGGGGGGATCAGAAAGTTTTACGTGACCTGCTTTCAACTACAGACAGAAAAATTATTTTTTATGGCTTCAATGACGATAACCACTTTGTTTTAAAAAAGATCAGTGCTCAAAAATATAAAATTTTTGTTAATGAGAAAGAAATGGGTGATTTAAATATGCCTCTTCCCGGCTCTATGAATGCTTTAAATACTTTGGCGGCTTGTGCAACAGCCATGACGGTGGGTTTTTCTTTTGAGGAATGTAGTAAGAGTTTTCAAAAATTTAAAGGGGTGGATCGTCGTTTTCATAAAAAAGCAACACTGAAAGAGGTGGAGTTTTATGATGATTATGCTCATCATCCCACAGAGGTGCGGGCGGTGTTATCCGCCTTTCGTGAAAAATTTGGAGAAGATAAAAGACTGGTAGTGTTATTTCAACCTCATCGGTTTTCCAGAACAGCGGATTGTTGGCAGGATTTTTTAACTTGTTTTGAAGAAGCGGATCAGGTCTTTTTGACTGATGTTTATCCGGCCGGAGAAAAACCATTAAAGGGAATTACATCTGAGGTGTTGGCTAAAGAAGTGCAACATCCTTCCTGTTTTTATTGTGCGGAGAAGGATGTTATTTCTGTATTATCTCAAACTTTAAAATCAGGGGATGTGTTTGTGACTATGGGAGCGGGCTCTGTTTATAAATATGGCGAATCTTTGATTGAGAAATTTTAGAAAGAATATTTATGAAAGCACAAATGAAAGATCCTTGTCGTTCTTATTCACTTTCCGGGTTGAATAGTTGGAAGGTGGGGGGGAGTGCGGACTTTTTCTGTCAGCCGGAAAACAAAGAAGAAATTTTTTATTATTTACAGTGGGCAAAAAAACAGAATGTGCCGGTCACTTTTCTGGGTGGAGGAACTAATGTTCTGATTAGTGATAGTGGAGTGGAAGGATTGGTTATAGGTCTTCAGAAGTTAAACACTTTCAAGGAGTGGGAAGAGAACGGTCGTTTGTGTATCAGTGCTTTAGCGGGGGTTTCCAAAGCGCGGATCATGCAGATTTTTTTGCGGCACAAATTACCGCCGGCTTTATTTTTATGTGGATTGCCAGGGGATGTGGGAGGCGGTGTAGTGATGAACGCCGGAGTGGGACAGGATATTTCTCCAAAAGAATTTAAGGATATTGTGGATTGGGTGAAGGTGATTAGGGAGGATAAGCTTATTCTCATTCATCATGAAGGTATACAGTGGGAGTATCGTTCCAGTAAAGGTTGGAGTCCTGGCTTGATTTATGAAGTGGGTATGAGTTGGCCAATAGACCCTTCACAGGATGTGCCGGAGCGTTTAAAAGAAATGGCTTTAAAAAGAACCCAAAGTCAGCCTTTGCAGTCCGCCAGTTGTGGATCTGTATTTAAGAATCCTTCGACAGGTGAAAAATCCGGAGCACTCATTGAACAATGTGGACTTAAAGAGTATCAGATTGGTCAGGCTTGTATTTCAAAAAAGCATGCTAATTTTATTGTGAACATGGGTGGAGCGACAGCCATGGATATTCACCGGTTGATTCAACATGTACAAAAAACAGTGAAAGAGAAATTTAATATTTTATTGGAACCGGAAGTAAAACACATAGGCCGCTGGAATCAAAATTAACTGGATAGTTGTAAACCTAAGAGGCAAACTGAGCTCAAAAGCTCAGACATGCGTTTTGCCCTCAGTTTGCCTCTTAGGTTTTTATATATCAGTTATGCCTGTCCCACGAAGGGGAGTACCATCAGTGGGCCAGCTAAACAGTGATTTTTAGAAGTACCACTGTATACCTAGGTTTAAATAGGCTCTTGAGTTGTTAAGATCAAATTCGTCATCTGTACTTGTATCGTAAGTGACACCCGCTCTTAGTAAAAGAGCGTGTGATTTAGATATGAAAGCTCTTAGATAGGGGCCTAACTCAAAACCTCCACCTATTGTGTATATATCTTCTTCTTTTTCTTTATTATATTCTGATTTGAAACCAACTAATAGAGCGGCATCTATTCCTAGAATCCACTGAGAGCTGTCGGTGAAGCTGTATTCGTATTGAAATGATAGAAAAGAGTGTTCAACTTTGGCTGTTGTTATTTTAAGACCGGCTCTAAAAGCATTTTGTTGTGAAATTAAACCACCAAAATGTATACCTACTACTGAAGTATGGTACTCAAAGTTATCGGCTGGAATTACTTCGCCTCCTAGGTTTATATAGAAAAATCCTGTGTTTTCTTTTTCCGGCATTGGTTCATTCTGTAGAGTGCGTTCAGTTTGTGGTTGTGATTCTGATTGTGGTTTTGGTTCTTCTGCTTGTGCATACAAAGTAGTGGAAAAAATAAGAAAAAATAGTATAGATATGAATTTCATATAAACCTCCTAATTTCAAAAAAGTTTACTATTTTTTAAAGGTACTTTGTCAAGGTATATGAAAAAATATGTGTAAAATTTTCAAGAAGATTCTCTTATTTCACTAATGAAGAGAGCAGGAAAACACTTTTATTTTGTGTATGAGCCATTTTTTGTCTTTTATCCAATGTAAAAGAGCCCGACAACTTACCTTTTTATCTTCTTTGGTACCTTTTATAGGAAAAGAGACTTCGGCTGTTTTTTGTGTTTCAGATTTGGATATTGTAATACTTAAGTCTTCTTTGGCAGGTGTTTCTATCTTCCAGGTGCCGGATTTTTTAAAATAGATAAACAATAAAGATCGTAATTCATTCAAAGAACGATCTTTATATAAACCATTGTTGCCAAGGTTTACCTCATATTCCACTGAAAAATGCATATGCTTTGCTATTTCATGGACTCTTCTGAAAATATTTGTTTCAGAGCGGGAAATAAAAGGAGAGAAGGTGAGTTCAAGGAGTTTTATTGTTTTTTTTTGAAGATAGCTTTTATCACTTTGGAAAAAGAAAAAGGAACCAATTAATGAAACGGTTACGATTACTAAAATATATGTTATATGTTTTTTCATCAGTTACGTTCTCAATAACTTTTTATTGTATAAAAAACCGGTAAAGAAAAGGAGCGGCCATTCCTATAATACAAAATGCGATCTTATAATGGTAGGTATAGGCTCGGGTGCTCGTATCAGAGGTTGTGACTTTATTCACTTCAACATAAGGGGCCGGGGAACGGCGATACCAACCTGTAATTGATACTTTTTTCCCTTGAAATTTTTTGTAACGAAAAAGAGCAAACAATACATTAAAACCGAAAGGTTCATGATTGAGAAATATCATTCCGGTTTGATCTCTCAATACCATATCTTCAGAGAAAATATTTCCTGCGTCTCCTCTTCCCAAAATGTATCCATTTAAAGTGACAGGATAAGATCGAACGGGAGATATTTTGATAAGTTTTAATAAAGAAGCTGTGGAGTAAGGTAAAAAATCCCCTCCAGGATAGGATTTTCGGACTCTGATAAAAGCTCCAAGAGAAAACCAGAAAACGAACAACAGGAATAAATTTATTATAGTGGAGTCTGTCAGTTCTTCTATCAGGTTTAGATTGAGACCATGGTTATTGTAGAAAAGCCAAAAAATAAGAGAGCCAAAACCTAAAATATAAGGGAGGAGTAAAAAGAAAATATCCACAAAGAAATCATCCCAATAGCTCTCCGGTTTTTCTTTGTTAAAAAGCAGATAGGGTTTTTGTTTCATGGAAATGGCATAAGCACTAATGGCGTTAATTCGTTTTGCTGTTAATGGGTGAGTGGAGTGCAGTTCATAATAAAAAGCCCATGGGTTCCAGAGATCCCACCTCATACATTCTTTGATGGATTCGGGATTGAAAGTATCTCCCTGTTTTGCCCCCTGATGCACAAGAGCTATTTGTTTGGATCGGGAAATGTTCATAATATTCAAGGATTCAAAAGTTTTTACTTTACTTTCATAAGAGTCTTTTTCTGTATCTTTTTGAGGACGGGAAGCCAGAAGTCCATAAGATATTTTTACCAGAGCTGTTAAAAGTTTATTGGGTTTTTTGGTAGCAAAACAACTAAAACGATCTGCATAGTATTCTCTGACTCGGGAAACAAAAAGAACCAGATACTCTGCAATAAAATAGGCTATATATGCCACCACCATGGCAACAGCTATGGGAGCAGCACCGGAATTTTTTTCTTTTCCACTTGTATTTTTTAATCTTGAAAGGGAATCTTTGCATATTCTGTATAGATTATATAAGATCAGAGGCACAACTTTTACTACAGTCATCACTACAAAATCCCAATGTTTAATGTGTCCCAGCTCATGTGCCAGGACGGCTTCCACCTCCTCTTCGTCCAACAATTCAAATATTCCTTCAGAGAAAACGAGTCTTGCGCTATAGGGAGTTCTTCCATAAGTGTAAGCTTGGGGTGATCCATCCCGGATGATACCCACTTTAGGTAAGGGTAAACGATTTTCTTTACAAAGTTTTATAAGGGATTTTTTGAAATGAGGTGGCAGGTTTTCCAAATATATCCAATACAGGGAACCAAAAAATTTTAACTGTAAATCCAAGATGATTGGAGAAAAATAGAATTGAAAAAGAATAATAACTAAAAAACCAAGGGAACCTGTTAAAAGAGAAAAGTTGAAAATTTCCATAAGAAAAACAAATACGGCAAACAAAAGTCCATAGAGAGATACGCAAACTGTACACATTGTGAGAAAGAGAGAGGGGGTTTTAACTTTAGGAATTGAAGAGGGAATGTGTTTTAATGTGCTTCTATTTACAAGATCAGAAGAATCTTTCGAAATCGTTTGGAAGTTTTTTGAACCATTCAGTTTTTTAAACTCATGAGCGTCAAAAAAAATTCCGCGGCAGGAAAGGCATTCTTCCACCTGAAAGGAATAGGAGGGAATGCAGCCTGACTGCATCTTTGAATTGCATTTTGGACATTTGCTATTGGTTTCCTGTATTTTCTCCAGGCCTTTTATCGCATACTCTCTTATAGATTTTTTATCTTTGGTAAAAAAATTCAATTCACCCTGATCCAGCCATACTCCTTTGCAGTGAGAACAGGTATCAATCAAGACCCCTTTTCTTGTTAGGACCTCCTCCATACGGTTAAAACATTTTAGGCATCTTACTTTTTCAGGCATAGTAATATTATAGACAGATATGCCGGACTCTCAAATCAAAAATCACCTTAAAAATGCGTATATTTGTATTTACTATAGAAAAGCTGGCTATTAAAAAGCCGTTTTTTGCTTATGAGGCGACAAAGCTTTTTCGGGTGGTATGCAATTGTTGTGCCAGGGACCACAGTGCGGAATCATGTTCTTATTTATGCGGTAATAATTTACTTAAGGGTGGGGTGTTTTTCCAGAGTGAGTATAAAGCTCATACTGAGGAGATAAACAATAAGCAGATGAGTCAGTTTTAGAAATACAGGTGAGAGTAAGAGTAAGTTCATCAGGCCGGAGAGAAGAGCCAGACATAAACAAAGAATAAGTATTTGCCGGGGACGGGATTCGGTTTTTCTCTCTTTAGAAAAGTAATAAAGTAAAAAACCTCCACCAAAAAGAAGGGCCAACAGTGGGTGTAAAAGGCGTAATCGCACTAACCAGTGAGATTGGGAGTCAAAATCCAATAAGGCTCCCTCCCAAAGAGATTGAGAAGGAAACAGAGAAGAGGAAAGGGAAGACATAGCTCCAAAAAAAGCAATCAGGAAAAAGATGCAAATGGATATAGTGGTATACTTTTTTTCTTTTAAAAAACCGGAAAAAGAAAAGTTCTTTCCAAGGGAAAATCGCCAGCAAATAAAAATACTGCTTACGAGTAATAAAGAGTTTAATAAATGTAAGTTCATAATTAGTGCACGAGTAAGGGAAGTGTTATCTCCGGTAAGGCCGGCTAATACCAAGAGGGCACCAATCAAAGCTTCAATGATAGTGAAAAATAAAACACATAAAGCACTTTTGAAAACAGGATGTCGAAAGGAAAATTTGAACCACGACCAGAGAACCAATAAAACAACCATGATGCCAAACAGGCCGGAAGTGGCCCTGTGTATCCATTCAATCCAGGTTTTTTTTTGTTCTTCCGAATCAATGAGATATTGCCCCTGACAACTGGGCCAGCTTTGTCCACACCCATCGCCGGAATGGGAAATACGTACCCAGGCCCCCCATAGAATAACCAGGAGACAAAAACACAAAACGGTAAAGCAGAACGTGCAAAACAGGTGAGTACACTGTAATTTTTTTTTCATAAGTGATAGGTAAAACTGATGCACAAAAACCTATAAGTCAAAATAAGCTCAAAAGCTCAGACATGCGTTTTGCCACAGAGCGGGTTAGCCGCTCGTGTGTCAAAGCCGAACTCG
>JANQSP010000029.1 GCA_028283955.1 Bdellovibrionales bacterium | reverse complement strand
ACGGTATGTAGAAATAACTGTGCTACTGTTTTTACAAACTGTCAGGGTGATTGTGATACCACTCATAATACGAGTGGACATACGCATATCTGGTTTCCTATTTCTCCTTAAGTTATTCTGTTGAGAGAAAATGTTGGACCAAAGTAGAAAAATAGTCTTTTTTTATATTTTATTGTTTTTTTGTTTTATTGGCCTGGCTCTCTTCTTTATGAAGGCTGTGAAGCACAGAAGGGCGTATGAGGTTGCAAGAACGATTTATCATACTTTTCCTCATTCCAAAAATGCAGTGGAAGAAAATCCTATTGAAATTACCTCTCGGTTTAGAGGAAATAGTATGAAACAGGGAGAGGCAAAGGGTGTTTTTGATATCAAGGGAGAGGTAAATCCGTTATTTACAAAAATCAATGGTTCTTTACATGGAGCGAGTAAGGCCACGCCGGCGGTAGATAAAAGCGGTATATATGTTGGCTCCGATAATGGGTGGTTTTATAAACTGAGCCATCAGGGAGAGTTGGTGTGGAAAACTTATTTTGCAAAAACACATCAGGGTGTACATGGGACAGCTCTTTTAAGTAAAGAGTATCTTTGGGTGGGAGCTTATAATGGTGTTTTGTATTGTTTAAAAAAAGAAACCGGTGAGGTAGTATGGTCCATTGATTTGGGTGGCGCTATAGGAGCTTCTCCTTCTTTTTATAAAGGTCAGATTATTATATCCGTAGAACTCCTTAAACCCAGGGCTATGGGTTATATCGCGTCGGTTTCAGCTAAACAGGGGAGTCTTAACTGGAAAACCTCTCTTACTCTGGCGCATATACATTCTTCAGTCGCGATTGATCCGGAAAAAGGTTATGGAGTGGTAGGGGCCAACAATGGATTATTATTTAAAATAGATCTTAAATCCGGCCGACTTCTTTGGACTTTACAGTTAAAAGGCGCGATAAAAAGCACTCCTCTTATTTATAATGATCATATTTATGTTACTAACTGGGGGAATGAATTTGCGGCCATCAGTGAAGCCGGAAAAATAATTTGGACAAAAGATACAGGAAACCGTTCCCAAAGCTCTCCGACTCTCATTCCGGACAAAGGCTACTTGATTTTTGCCACTCATGGAGAGGGACAGCTTTTTGCCTTATCTGCGGAAAAGGGTGAAATAGCCTGGAAAAAGAAGATAGAAACGCAAAGAGCTATAGGTAGTGGAGTGAGTTTTTTTTCAAAAAGGGATAAGAGATACAAATTTTTATTTCCCTGTAAAGCAGATGCTGTTTGTGTGATTAACCCCGTTAACGGGAATCTTTTAAAGAAAATACAGACTGGTTTTTTACTTACAGGCAGCTTTGCTTTTTTTGAAAAATATTTTTATATAAGTGTGAATAATGGAGGAGTATTTGCTTTACGTTAATAATTTTAATGAAAAGCATTATTTTTCTCTATTCTTGATTTATTAATTTTTATATGAAATTATAAATAAAAAAAGATAATGGCCGCGACAGTTTTTTATTAATCCTGTAATGAGATGGGTGATAGAGACGAAGGCCTCTATTGATTTAAACAGCTTCTTAATCGTGTTAAAAAAGATCAATCACCTTTTTAGTAAATTAAATCTCATATCTATATTGGTATGCAGCTTTCTCCTGGCAGGGGGGGTATTTTATCTCTCTCACCTGAGGATGGTGATTATCTCTTCCGCAACATTATATTGTCTGGAAAACAAAGATAAAACAGAGTGCAATCAAAAATCTTTGAGGCGAAAACGGCTGGCTCATAAGGAGATAACAGATGTTATTTTTACAAGATGCTTTTGCGAGGATGTTCGGTTGTTCAATGTAAAAGTCAGTGACTCTGACTTCCGGGAAAATGTATTCAAGAGAGCTCATTTGGAAAAGGTGTCCTTTTTTAATATGAATTTTTTTAAAGCCACATTTTATGGGGCTGTTTTGGATGGTGTTGTGTTTGAGAATAGTGAACTGGGAGGTGCGGAGTTTAATTTTGCGACCCTTCGGAATGTGCATTTTAAAAATATAGATCTCAGGTCTGTTGTTTTTGTTGGTACGCGATTTGAAAAAAGTTATTACGATGAAGATACCAAACTGCCTTTTTCAAAAGAAAGGGCGGCACGGATGGGGTTATATTTTAAAGAGTGACTTGGTAGTATATAAAAAGGTTGGAAAAATGATTGTTAAATATATTCAATTACAGATCGAGGAAATTAATAATTATAAAACCCTTAGGTGGTACGGGGCCTTTCTCTCCCTCGTTCATGTTGTTACTTTCTTTTTCTGGCATCATACGGCTTTTATATATCAGTATGTACCCAAAACCGCCAATATCCTTTGTTGGCCTCAGATTCCATTTTGTGAGTCTTTGCGATTTTTATCCCCAATGGGTGTTCAGATCACTTTGTTTTTTTATCTGGCTCTGGCTATTTTGGTGACTTTTTTATTTCTCAGAAAAAAGACACTGGTTTACGCCTACTGGTTGTTTCTCTTCATTAATGTGATCAAACTTTATTTATTTTTTATGGATTACCGGGTTATGGGCAATTACCATTATATGCCCTTTGTGATTTCTTTTGCCTATTTGTTTATCCGGCAGAAACTGTTTTTTATTCCAATATTAATAGGCTCTTTTTATTTTTTTGCGGGAGTATTAAAACTCAGCAATTTTGAGTGGCTGACCGGATTGGCTTTTCCCAAAAATGTGCAATTTTCGCTTTTCTTTAATGAAGATATAAAGATGCTTCTTTGTTTTTATGTTGTTTGTCTGGAAGTCATCGGTACCTGGTTTTTGATTTTAAAAACCCGATGGAAAATGGCGGCTTATTTTCATTTTGTGATGTTTCATATTATGTCTTATTTTATTGTAGGTTACTTTTATCCTGCTGTTATGTTGTGTTTGATCAGTGTATTTTTACTGATTTATCTTTTTAAAGAAGATACTGTAATATTGAATATTAGAAAGGCATTCCTTGGTATTCTTTTCCTTTCTTTGGTTATAATAGGTAATATACTATCTGTTTTTATACCAGGGGACGCTTCTTTAACCGGTGAGGGTCGATACTATGGTTTGAATATGTATGACGCCAACACCGAATGTGATAGTCAGATTTTTCTAAAATTTAAAAACAAGACCATTCAGGAATCTTTTTCGGCATACAGGGAATATTCTATGCGTATCCAATGTGAACCTTATGTGGATTTTAATACGGTAAATAAAATATGTGCTTACTATAAAAATGATCCGGATTTTATTGATTTGGACTGGTCTCTTTACAGTAAATTAGGTTCGGATTTAAGGTTTCAAAGAATTGTTAATGAAAGAGATGTGTGCGGTAAAAACCTGCAATATTCTTCATGGAAAAAGAATAAATGGATCAAATTGAAGAGATAATTTTTTTATATTTTATTGATGTGGGGTTTTAACGGTTTTGAAACAGTTATGAGAGCCCTAAAGTATAAAAATTTGTATGACGCATCCTTTTATATATGCACAATAAAAAGGTATTAATTTAGATTCCTATCTTTTGGAAATAGTCTTTTTCAGAGAGAATACATTTTTAGTAACGGGTGTAGAAATGGCTTTTATTGTTTTTGAGGGGCTGGATCATTCAGGAAAGAGCACACTGATTCAATCTGTATCCAAAGAATTAAAAAAGAGAGGCAAAGAGTTTGTCATAACCCGTGAACCCGGAGGGACTGACTTAGGAGAAAAAATAAGGGAGACGGTTTTAAATCCGTATGACAACCCTATTTCACCTGAAACGGAAATTCTGCTTATTTCAGCCAGCCGAAGAGATCATATTGAAAAGGTCATTATACCTTCTTTGGAAGCGGGCAAGTGGGTCATTTGTGATCGTTTTTGGCCCAGCACTTCCGCTTTTCAGGGAGCCGGACGAGGCTTGCCTGCAGAGCAGGTAAAATGGTTGAACCATTTTACTGTTCCTCAGGACATTACTCCTGATTTGTGGATATTGCTGGATATGCCTGTGTCGGAAAAGGAAAAAAGAAGTCAAATGCAGGGACATTCTTCAGACCGCTTTGAGATGCAAGACAGGTCCTTTCATCAAAGGGTGAGAGAGCATTATCTTTTTCTGGCTGAGAATGATAAAACTTCCTGGTTTATATTAAATGCCTTATTGTCTCCTGAGGAGCTTACAAGTCAGGTTATAGAGGAGCTCAGTAAAAGAAAATGGCTCAACTCCTAAATAGTATTTATGGTCACCAATCTCAGCTGAAAAAACTGTTGGATGCGAAGAAGAATAAGCACTTGCCTCATGCTCTCCTTTTTGCGGGGCCGTCAGGTATTGGACGAAAAAAGGCCGCCTGGGCCTTGGCACAAAGTCTTCTTTGTGAAAAACAGCATCCGGCCTGTGGAGAGTGTTCTTCCTGTATAAATGTAGAGCGGGAAAAAAGTCAGGATATACTTTTTATTCAGCCGGAGGGTTTATATATAAAAGTGGAGTCTATTCGCCCCATATCCCGTTTTTTGGCTCTACAGAGTTTTGCACCGGCCCGGGTGATCATTATTGATTCCGCCCATCAGATGAATCCTCAGGCGGCAAACAGTCTGTTAAAAACTTTGGAGGAACCTCCTGAAAATGTTTATTTTATTCTTATTTCTTCTCATCTGTCGTCTCTCCCTGTAACGATTCGTTCTCGTGTGCAAATATTGCGGTTTTTGCCTCTTGGTGCAAAAGACCTTCATATAGTTATGAAAATGAGTCAAAAAGAGGAGCAAAAAAAAATAACAGGAGAAGAATCTCAGCCGGAGAGTTTGGAATGGATGGTTAAGGCATCCCAGGGAAGTATGGATAATTTTGAAAAGTGGCGGGAGAATAAAGATGTAAGGGAACAGGCTTTTAATTTGTTAAAAAGAGCTGTAAGGGGAGAGGAAAGTTACACTTTTGGTGAACTGTCTGATTTAGTTAAGAACAGGGAACAAGCCTTGTTTGTTTGCCTTTGTTGGCAGCAAATTTTAAGAGATGCTTGTATGATAAAACTGAACTCAGCGGGTAGTGTTATACATCAGGATCAAAAAAAGTTTTTAAATGTGCTGGAAACACTTCCATTTGGCACTTTAAATACATTTTTTCAAAAAACTATGGAACTGGAACAGGATTTAAAAGGATATTTGGACTCTGTATTGGCTTTTGATAATTTATTTTTTCAGTTAAGGCAGCTTCAGAAAAAAGAAAATAATCAAATGGAAAAAAGAGGATAGTGAATTATGGAAAATAATACCAAACCGGATCAAAAGGGGGAATGGACAGATGTGCACACGCATTTGAATATGCTGGATGCTCCAGTTGATTTGGTTGTGGAAGAAGCCCTTAATGCGGGAGTAAGACAGATGATTACCATAGGGACAGAACCGGAAGACTGGCCTGAGGTGATTCGGTTTTCAAAGAGCTTTCCTTCTGTAAAAGGGGCCTTGGGTGTGCATCCTCATTCTGCAAAACTGTATGATGATAAAGTGGAGAATCTTTTAAAAGAAAGGTTGAATGAAGAGGAAATTATTTCCTGTGGGGAGATAGGACTGGATTATTATTACGAGTATTCTGAGAAAGAAAAACAAAAAGAGGCTTTTTATCGTCAGATGCTTCTCGCTTCGGAAAAAAAATTACCGGTGGAAATTCACACCCGTTCAGCGGAAGAGGATACAATTGCCGTTTTAAAGGAGTTTAGCGGCTCTGTAAGAGGATTATTACATTGTTTTACGGGAACCTGGAGTCTGGCTCGAGCCGCTTTGGATTTAGGTTTTAATATTTCCTTTAGTGGTATCATTACTTTTAAAAAAGCGGATGATTTAAGGGAAGTATGCCGGAAAGTCCCTTTGGATCGTTTGCATCTGGAAACAGATGCCCCTTATCTTGCTCCTGTTCCGCAGAGGGGAAAAAAGAATAGGCCCGCCTGGGTGGTGCACACAGCGCAAGCAGTGGCGGATTTACATGGAGTCTCTCTTATGGAACTTTCCCAAAAAACCCAGAGTAATTATAAAAATCTTTTCTTTCCTTCTGTCTGACTTGCCCTAATTAGCAAAAAAAATTATAGATACTTTTATATATTGTTATCTATGAAGGCAAAAGTCAGGTCAAAACGAGTTCGGCTTTGATCACAGTGCGGGATTCCCGCCTTCGCGGGAATGACGGCTCTGTGGCAAAACGCATGTCTGAGCTTTTGAGCTGACTTTTGACTTCATAGATTTCTATTTATGTGTATATTTTTTTAGATAATTTTTTAATTGATTAAAAGAGAGTTTTTGTTTAACTATTTGTTGGATATACAAAAGGAAAATATGAAAAAATTGAGGATAGGTATTAATGGTTTTGGACGAATAGGGCGTTGTCTTTGTCGTCTGGGCCTGGAGGAATTGGATATTGTGGCTATAAACAGCCGCTCCTCTGTTGAAATGGCGACTCATCTTCTTCAGTATGACAGTGTTCATGGCACTTATGGAAAAGAAATTTCAGCTAAAGAAAATATTATCCAGGTTAATAATAAAAAAATAGCTTATTGTTCTTACTCACATCCTTCTGAAATTCCCTGGAATCAGTGGGAAGTGGATTTGGTGTTGGAATGTTCCGGAGTTTTTAAAACGAAAGAAGATTTGCAAGGTCACCTTAAAGGAGGGGCAAAGCGGGTTTTTGTGGCAGCTCCTGTGACGGGAGATGATTTTACACTCATATACGGAGTGAACCATAATAGCTTTAAACCGGAAGAACATAAAATTATCAGTAATGGATCCTGCACCACAAACTGTCTGGCTCCCTTGGTAAAAGTCCTGAATGAAAGTTTTAAAATACAGGATTTGATGTTCACAACCGTGCATTCTTATACTCAGGATCAAAAACTTTTGGATTCTTCACATAAAAAAGATTTGAGGAGAGCCCGTGCAGCGGCTCTTTCCATGATTCCTACCAGCACGGGAGCGACAAAGACACTGATGCGTGTTTTTCCTGATTTGAAAGGAAAAGTGAATGGAATGGCTGTGCGTGTACCGACAGCCAATGTGAGTTTGGTTGATATGGTATTCCGGACTCAGGTAAAAGCAGGTGTACAGGAGATAAATGAGGCTTTTTTATCTGCTGAGAAAAAAGACTTAAAAGGAGTGTTGGCCTGTGAAGGGAAGCCTTTAGTGAGTGTGGACTTTAATGGCAGCCTCTATAGCAGTGTTGTGGATTTATCTTCCACCATGGTTACGGAAGAGGGGTTGATAAAGGTTTTAGCCTGGTATGATAATGAAACCGGGTTTTCCCAAAGAATGATCAACTTTATAAATCACTTTCCATCATCGCTATAATATATTATGCCAAAGTCCCGTTTATATTCTATTGATGATTTTGAATTAAAGGATAAAGTGGTTTTTATTCGGACAGATTTTAATATTCCTGTTGAGAAGGGAATAGTGGAAGATCATGTTCGTTTAAAAGCGGCTCTTCCGACTATCCAATATGCTCTCGAAAACCAGGCTAAGGTAATTATTGGAAGTCACCGGGGACGGCCTAAAGAAAATAATAAAAAAGAATTCAGTTTGGAGCCTTTTGGTTATTACCTGGGAAAACACCTAAACTGTGAAGTGATTTTTATTGATGAGATAGGTTCGGCTATTCCCTCTGTTCTTTTATCTTCTTTGAATGCAAAAAAAATTATTTTATTGGAAAATCTGCGTTTTCATCCGGGAGAGGAAGAGGGGAATGAAAAATGGGCGGAATGTATTTCCTCTTATGTGGATATTTATATAAATGAGGCTTTTAGTGTTTCTCATCGAAATCATATGAGTGTGGGTGCTCTTCCCAGGATGGTAAAACAGCGTGGGCAAGGCTTTTCAATGAAAAAAGAAAGAGATACTTTGGATTATATTCGGGAAAGTTCACCTTCCCCTTTTGTTCTTTTATCCGGTGGCGTGAAGGTCAGTGATAAAATAAAGGCGATTAGCCGTCTTATTGATCGTTTGGATTCAGTATTGATTGGTGGAGTAATGGCCTATACTTTTTTAAAAGTGAAAGGAGTGGAAACCGGTGAGGCTTTTATCCAGGAAGACAGTTTACAGGCGGCGGAGGAATTTATGGATCGGTTGTGTGTTCGGGAAAAAAAACTGTTGTTACCGGTAGATCATGTCGTCGTTCCTGTAAATGGAAAAGACAAACGGGTTACCTCCGATGCTGAAATTCCGAAGGGTTTTTGCCCGATGGATATTGGCCCCAGGACAGTGGAACTTTTTTCTGAAAATCTGCAAGGAGCTAAAACTATTTTTTGGAATGGCCCTTTTGGCAAATTTGAAGACCCTTTATTCGCTAAAGGTACTTTATCTGTATGTGAGGCTATAGCTCAATGTGAAAATACTTTTCGCGTGGTGGGAGGGGGTGATTCCATTGCCGCCGTTTTTAAACTGGGTAAACAAGGTTCCTTCGACTATATTTCCACAGGTGGAGGAGCCGCTTTAAAATACCTTGAGAAGGGGACTCTGACCGGTATTCAGAGTTTGTTTTCCACTGAAAAATAATTTTTTTAACTTTTAAAGAAAGTTTTGCCGAAGATAAACAGTATGAGTCAGGATAATCAAGGTAGTGTATTTGAAGCTGCCATTAAAAACTTTTTGGCACCTATTTGGGATCTTCTTAAAGATGACAGTGTAACTGAAGTCATGGTGAACAGGCATGATGAAATATGGATTGAGAAGGGTGGAAAAGTATATAAGTCTGAGACGTCTTTTTCGGATGAGGATTCCGTAAGGGCTGCGGCCAATAATATCGCACAAAGTGTGGGTAGAAGAATCGATGATCAAAACCCACGCCTGGATGCCCGCCTTCCCAATGGTTATCGTATTCACGCAGTGATACCTCCCTGTGCCAGAAAAGGGACCACTATCGCTATTCGTAAATTTTCCACGACGCAATTTACTTTTGAGGACTATATCCGGTTTGGAACGATGACCTTGGATGTGGCTCGTTTTCTGGATATTTGTATGAAGCTGGGAAAAAATATTTTGGTCAGTGGAGGAACAGGTTCCGGTAAAACCACCTTACTTTCTGTTTTGTGTAATCGTATTCCAAAAGGACAAAGGATTATTGTGATCGAGGATTCCAGTGAGTTGCAGATTAACTATGAGCATGTGGTCTTTTTTGAAACCAGAATGGCTAATGAACTGGGGGAAGGGGAAGTCAGTATTCAGGACTTGCTTAAAAGTTCTCTTCGTTTAAGGCCGGATAGAATCATTGTAGGTGAGGTGCGAGGCGGTGAGGCTTTGGAACTGGTACAGGCTATGAATACAGGCCATAAGGGGTGTTTGGGTACGGTACATGCCAACTCTCCTCAGGATGCGATAGTCAGGCTGGAGGCATTGGCGCAAGGAGCTGACTCACAATTAAGCGAGAAAGCCTTACAGCATCAGATCGGTTCCGCTATTGATATTGTTGTACAAATATCCAGATACCCGGATGGATCCCGTCGTATTGGCTCTGTTGCGGAAGTATTGGGGGTCAATGACAAGGGTGTTTACCAGGTAACAGATATTTACTCTCTGGATAGACTGGTTAAAAAGCCGGACGGTAGCTATTCCGGCGTGATTAAACCTGTAGGAGTGGAGCCTACTTTTATGAAAGAAATTGTAGATCATCAGTTTCCTTTCCCAAGAGAAAAATTCAAGATTAAATCCGCCGCTTGATCCATATCTATTTTTATCTTAAATAAAAAATATGGCAAAAAGCCTGTTTTGCCTGTAAGGTATGTCATTATGCGGGTTAGTGGAAAAATCACTCATTCTTTTTATTGTTTTTTACGTATTCGGGGTTTTGATGTCTCCCGTTTATTTGAGTTTACTTCTTTGGAAATGGAGTTTTTGAAAGATCCGTCTCAATGGATGGAGTTGGATCAGGTAGAGTCTTTTTTAAGGAAGTTAGTTCATGAATATTCTTCCCATTTTATAGACAAGGATTTTTTAATCAGTGTAGGGCATTCTTGCTTTGAATTAAATGCCTGGGGGGAGTTGGATAGTGTTTTGAAAATGAGAAAAGCGGAGCCGGTGTACTCTCATTTACCTCTTTTTTTATCTTATTTTATTTCCGACGGGTTTTCTTTAGTGAGTGAGAGAAATGAGTCCGGGCTTTTTGGTTTTAAATGTAATCTTTCTTCGGATGATTACCCTACCGTTACGGAATATTTAAGAGCTGTATTGGAGGCTTTGCCTCTTTATACAGGTAAACCCCGTACGGAAGTAAAGTGGATTCGTGATTATATACAAGTGAAGTGGGAGGATGAGGACACTCAAACATCTTTATTTCCCTCTCCTTCTGTGATGAATATCAAGCCGGAATTATTGAGTGATCTTAGGGTGTTCTTGGAAAAAATTGAGAAAGAACTTTATTATCAACGGCAGCAGATCGGGGAAAAAGACAAACAGATCAGAAACCTGAAAGATCAGCTGCTTATGCAGGGAATACCTATGCCGGAAGAAGCCTCTGGTTTGCTCCAGCAAATGGAACAACATCTTTTGGAATTAAAGAGTATATTGTTTTCAAAAGAACATGAAGAAAAAGCGGAAGCGGAAACATCTTTAGTTGTATCGAATTTATACCCTAAAATAGACTCTCTTTTTCATGTTTTAATGCAGTTAAAGGAAATAATGGATACAAAACCATAGGTGGTGAAGGGCATGTCAATGATATCCAATATTAAGGGAAGGGAGATTTTGGACAGTCGCGGGCTTCCCGCTTTGGAAGTGGATCTCACTTTGGATAATAAGGTCACGGCCCGGGCGGCGGTGCCTTCCGGGGCTTCTACCGGTTCTCATGAAGCATTGGAGTTAAGGGATCAGGATGCCTATCGTTTTCATGGGAAGGGTTTATTAAGGTCTTTATCCCATATAAGTGATTTATCAGATAAACTGAAAAATGTTTCTTTAAAAACCCAGTCTGATATAGATTATCTCCTTAAGGAATGGGATGGGACACATAATAAGTCCTCCTTGGGTGCCAATACTCTTTTGGCTGTTTCATTGGCTTATGCAAAAGCAAGAGCTTTAAATAAAAATCAGGAACTGTTTGAATCCTTTGATAATAAAGAATATGTGCTACCGGTGCCCCTGATTAATATCCTTAATGGGGGAGTGCATGCTGATAATGGTTTAAGTGTTCAGGAATTTATGATTGTGCCTTATGGTTTTTCTTCTTTTAGAGAGGCTTTGCAGGCCGCGGCGGAAACTTTTTATTGTCTTAAGGAGTTGTTAAAAGAAAAGGGTTTTAGTACAGCTGTGGGAGATGAAGGGGGGGTTGCCCCTTCCCTTTCTGATAATGAATCCGCAATTAAATTGCTCTTACAGGCTATTGAAAAAGCGGGATACTCTTATGAAAATCAGATAGGCTTGGCTTTGGATGTAGCTGCTTCTGAATTTTTTCAGGATGGAAAATATCATTGGGAAAAAGAGGTTCTGACAGCCGATGATCTTATTGGTATTTATAAAGGCTGGAGTTCACGGTATCCTTTTGTCAGCATTGAAGACGGACTGGCGGAAGAAGACTGGACAGGATGGGTCCGGTTAACAGAGATTTTGGGAAAGGAAGTTCAACTGGTGGGGGATGACTTATTCGTTACCCATATTGATCGTTTAAAAACAGGAATTGAGAAGAAAGCGGCTAATTGCCTTTTGGCCAAAATCAACCAAGTGGGTACTGTAACGGAAGCTCATGAGGCTGTTAAGCTGGCTCACAAGGAAGGGTATGCCTGTTGTGTTTCCCATCGTAGTGGAGAAACAGAAGATGTGAGTATAGCGGATCTGGCTATAGCCTGGGGAGCGAAGCAAATAAAAACCGGCTCTGTCTGTCGGGGAGAAAGAGTAATGAAATATAATCGTTTACTAAGGATAGAGGAAAAACTAAAACAACCGGAATATGCCGGTAAAAAAGCTTTTTCATTTCTTTAAGCGGATTATTTTTTATTAAAGAACCAGCGTTTTAAAAAAGGTACTTTTCTTTCAGGTGAGGAGGGGTTTCGTTTCTGGTTTTCCTTTTTTACCTTTTCTTCTTCTTTCTCTTCTTCTTTTTTGTTTTCCAGAATTTCATTTACTATTTTCATTTCCGCCAGGTCCCTACTCAGAGGCTCTTCTGTAGGGGAGGGAATGGTGTTTTCAGCAGGAAATGTTTTTCCTGTTGTATCTACGTCTTCGTCCATAAAATTAAGCTTCTTTCCTCTTGCCTGAAGAGCTTTAAAAATATTCAGTCGTCTTCTTTGACTGGTTTTTCCGTCTAAACTTTCTTTTATGTCTCCGGTCATTTTCAGGTGTTTTATTGTAAAGCGTGCCGTTTTATTTTTATAATAGTCCATAACCAATACAGCCGCTCCGGTAGCTACAGCTGTTGCCTGAGAAGTGCCGGTCATGCGACCGTATTTTCCTCCTGGAAGTGTGGATAAAATATTGATTCCGGGCGCGGATTTATGGACTGTTTTTTTACCCCAGTTGCTGCTTTTTAATACTTTGTCTGAAGGGTCTGTAGCTGTTACAGGAAGAATGTTACTGAGTTGGTAGCTGGCAGGGTAGTAGCCGCTTTTGTCCATGTTTGATTTTTCATTGCCTGCTGCGGCTACAAACAGAATACCTTTTCTTTCCGCTTCCTGAATGATGGCCTTTTCTTTATCATTTCCCTGTAGTCCGCCACCGGAGTAGTTAATAATATGCGCTCCGTTTTTAACCGCGTATTCAATGGCCTTGACTGTATTTTGAAGGTTATTTTTCCCGTTGTCGTTAGGACTGTAATATTTGAGAGCCATCAGGCTGACTTTTGGAGCTACACCACTGAGCCCCTTGCCGTTGCCGCCCACAGCTCCGATAATTCCCGCTATATGAGTACCATGTCCATGGGTATCGTTTACTTTGTTATTATTTTTAACAAAATTCCAGCCGTGTATGTCGTCTACGTAACCGTTCTTATCATCATCTATATTGTTTCCTGGAATTTCCTTTGGATTTTTCCATATATTTGCCTGTAAATCTTCATGGTTCACATCGATACCTGTATCAATAACGGCAACCACTATATCTTTGCTTCCCTTGGAAAATTTAAGCCAGGCTTTTTTAACATCTGTTTTTTTAAGGTCCCACTTTTCTTTCATAAGGGGGTCGTTCATGATTATACGGACCTCCTCTTCCGGTGCTTTTGCATACTTTACAGTTCCGATATTTATTTTTCTTTTGGATTTTTGTTCCACTTTAGGGGATATTAATTTTGTTTGTTTGACCTTCCCTTCTTCTGCGGATGAGGAAAGGACAAAAGAACCAAAAAAAATAAATAGGCATAAGTAAAAAGATATTGAAATAACTGTCTTTTTTTCTGTATAAAATATATTCATTAATTCTGGGCTCCTGTTATTTACATTTTTATCGGTCTGTTTTTGCTATAAATTTATTTTTTATCGGTTTTGTGACTGATAAACTGCGTCAAGAATGTTTCCCATTTCAGTACAAAGCCGCCTTTCTAAAGGCTAAAAGGGTCTTAAATAGATTTTAAAGATTGAAAAATTGACCCTCTCTTTACTTTCATTTAATTTTAAATGCAGAGGAAAACTTTAGAAATTTTTGGAAGTTTTAAGATGGTGTCTGTTTCAAAAAGTCCATTAAAAACATATGAAGTTCAAATTGGAGACTGTTCT
>JANQSP010000021.1 GCA_028283955.1 Bdellovibrionales bacterium | reverse complement strand
GGTATATTCACCTTTGCAAATTGGAAATGGAAATCTATGAAGTCAAAAGCAGGTCAAAACGAGTTCGGCTTTGATCACAAAGCGACGGGACGTTCGCTTTGTGGCAAAACGCATGTCTGAGCTTTTGAGCTGACTTTTGACTTCATAGACACACAGTTACCAAAAAGCAAAATATACCCAGATAGAGGCAGAGCTTGCACTGCCCTTCCCCCGCTGACGGGAAGCATAGAAAAGAAATTCAAATACTGATTTCTTAATTCGGATTTCGAATATCTTCCATGTAAAGTGCAAAAAAAATTCTGTTTTGAATCTACATTCTTTTTGCTCTTCAAACATTCTTATGAAAAAATCAGCCAGCCCCCATGACAGATTCTTTAAAGGAGCTTACTCCAAGCCTGAATTTGCCCTTGAAGTTTTTAAACTCATCTTCTCTAAAGAAGAATTTAATGCCTGTAACTGGAAAAAACTAAAAACAGAAAAAGACAGCTTCAAAGATAAAAGAGCCGACCTGGTGTTCTCTGTCCCTCTTAAGAACACTCCAAAAACCAATTTAAGAATCTTTATTCTTTTAGAGCATAAATCCAGTTATGATCGAGGGCTCTTTACTCAACTCCTCAACTACCAGACCTATATTCACGAACACACACTTAAAGAATCCGGCCATCCTCAGCCTGTTATCCCTGTTTTGTTCTATCATGGGAAGACAGCCTGGAAATGGAAACTCTCTTTCCAGGAGGCTTTTTTTGGGGAGTCTTTTTCCAAAATTCCTGCTGCTTTTCGTAAAAACATGCTAAACTACAGGCTGAAATTGCTGGATGTTCAGGATCCAAAAGTAAGAAAAGTCTTTAAGGACAAGAGATTTAAGAGCCGTGGGGTTTTGAATGTATTCGGGAAGATTTGGTCTCTAAAGATGAATGAGGCTGAGTTGATGAGGGTTCTTTCTTTGTTTGATAGGTTTTCAGATAAAGATGATGACTTGATATTGAATTTAATGGATTATTTTAAGGCATTTGGTATGAGTCGTGCCTTGTGGGAGAGAGTAGAAGGGTCGGCTGTTCAAAGGGGGATATTTCAAAAGGGAGGCTACATGGATATAAAAGAACATTTTAGGGAAGAGGGCCGACAAGAGGGTCGGTTGGAAGGCATACAAGCAGGCCGACAAGAGGGCCGACAAGAGGGCCGACAGGAGGGCCGGCAGGAGGTCATTTTAAATATGCTGAAAGAAAAGGCAGATATTGCTTTTATCTCTCAAGTAACAGGATTATCTGAAAAAGAAATAAAGAAGCTAAAAAATAGTTCAAAGTAGAGTAAAAATTTAATTTTTGAAAAAAATCTGTTTTCCTGATCTATACCCAGAAACTTATGGTTTTTTGTGCTTTTTAAAAAACGGTTAAAGGGTTTTACTTGCCTTTGTTATTTTTCTCTCCTGGTTTTTTTTTAATAAAAAGTGTTGTAATATAAGAAATATGCGTACCCCTTTATCCCAGACATCGGCTTTGGTGTTGATCTGTGACAGGGACATTAGCTATCAGAGTCCGAAATCCAAAGAGTTTTTATCCTATCTGGATCTTTCTGAAGGCAAAAAGATGTACGATAAGATAAAGCATCTCGGGCCTCATGTGGATGAGGTGATTCCCAACAGAAAGTTTTTGATACATGACTATATTGGAAAAATATTGAATGACAGTAAATCACCTGTTCAGGTGTTGGTCATGGCTTGCGGGTGGGATCCCATCATGGTGAAAATGAGTGAGGAATTTCCTGAGCATTCTTTTTTTGGTGTGGATAATGAGTCCGTTCAACTACAGGAAAAAATCATTCAGGAGATTATGCCTCAGTCTTCTGTTTTTTATGTGCAGGCGGATATCACTCACGTGGAATATTTAATTGAGAAATTATCTGAAAAAGGGTGGAAAAAAGATGAGCCCACTTGCCTCGTATTGGAAGGAATCAGTTACTATATTAATCCGAAACGGCTTTGGTTAATGTTAAGTGATTTTAAAAAAAATGTTAAGGCGGGTTGTTTTATCTGTGGAGACTTTTTAGTGGACTGGAGAAAACAAAGTATTTCCAAAATATCTGAAACCCTGGCTCTGACTGTGTTTGATATGATAAAGGAAAGCTGCTCCCAGGAATATTATCCTTATACGACAAGAAAAATAAGACAGAATCTGGAGGAATTGAACTTTGATAAAGTTCAGTTCTTCACACAGGACGAAATACAAAAGAAGCGCA
>JANQSP010000014.1 GCA_028283955.1 Bdellovibrionales bacterium | reverse complement strand
AATGAATTACTTATTATCACACTCAGCAGAGTTTTTGAGGATGGTGAATTCACGGCCGTACCAAAAGTATCGTCCGTCCCTATAAGGGGCAGTGCAATTGACTCTTTCTCTGATGTCATTTGGATTACTTAAGCCAAAACCCAAAGGTTGTTCCAAAGATACGGTGACCAACCCATCAGATACATGGACATGAGCTTTATTACCCCTGCTCGCAAAACAGCGCATATTGCTGAGATCTATTTTGGGATCTGTTGAAAGGTAAATTTTATTTACCTGTTGTTCCACACAAATAGCTTTGTTTTTTGGATGATAATCATACACAGGTAAATGACGACTGTTCATTTTGATTTTAAACAGATCATTTATCACACCATATCTTTCATTAATAGCAAAGCGGGGTAGAGTGAATAAATCTGATGAGCAACCTACCGGTCCCGACTGTGTTGAAAAAGCGGCAAAAAATTGAAAAGACCTGGCTGCAACCTGATCCATATTTTTTACTTCTTCAATAAGATTGTTGCTGACTTCCCCGAAAGGATAAGAAAAAAACCTGGGCATTACTGTCGTGTTTTGGTAAATGCGTTCCACAGAAAATAGAATATCCCTTTGCCTTTGTTCTGAGCTTACATCCTGTACCAGGTGGCTGTGTGTGTGAGAGTGAGCCGCCAACTCTCCCAAGCCGGATTGAACAATGGATCTTAAATCTTCCCAGGTCATAGAACTTTTAAATTGTTTATCCACTGCCTCTGTATTCACAAAAACCGTATAAGGATATTGGTAGGTTTCCAAAATGGGTTTGGCTTTTAAAAAAGATTTATAAGCATCATCAATCGTGATGGCTATCCACTTTTTTCCGAAAGGAATATGTCCTTTGGCAGCGGATACAACTTTGTCCAGTGGTACAACAGTGTATCCGTTATTTTTAAAAAACTCCATCTGCTCCATAAACTGCTCAATAGTGACGCTGGTGCTTTTATAAGATTCATCAAACTTGTGATACATAATAACCACGGCTGAACCCTGTTGCAGGTCACAGGGCCCCCTGTCTTCAGAAAAATTACTGTTGTTTATACCCCTTTTAAAAGAGGGAGGCAGATCATCACCCGGAGTGGAGGAGTTGTTGTTGAAGGTGCTTTGACAGGAAGTAAACAGACACACAAAAAGTAATGTTATAAATACGTTTTCCGCTTTAATTTTTTTATTGATGATATTTTTGATAGAAAAGACAGAGCTAAAGAATAAGGGCTTCATTGTGCTATCTATTATAGCAATTATCAATAGTTTGGCAAACTATTCTGATGGTGTTTTGTATCTTTTGAACATAATTGGGGTCTTCAGCATATTTGTCGAGTCCCCTGGCCATTTGTAAAGATGTATCACAAAGTGTGTCGCCTCTTAGTTCAGATTCATATCTATGATTCCTTAATCGAATATAAGATCTGGCGGAGTTGAGCACTTGGGAATAAATGAAGAAACCGGTTTCAATGGAGTTAAAATTATAAACACATCTTTTGGGATTATTCCTGGCAGGAATACATCTTGGGTTGCTTCTTGTTGTTCTGCTGGAAGAGAAAACAGTTTGAATACCAAAAAAGTTATTCCCCTCTATTGAAAAGAAAGAAGTACCCCATCCGGATTCCAGTCCGGCCTGGGAAAGGGCAAGAGGTGGTGGAATAGGTCGGACTCGTTTTCTGATGGCATTTCGACAGGTTTCACTAAAAAGAGAATGTTTTGTATACTGACTGCCAGAGCTTATGTAACAGTAACCCAGGTCACTTGATTGTGCTCGTACCGCCTCTAAAGCAATTTCATAGATTCTGTCTGTTTCTGTAGAGGGAGTGATGCAAAGATAATTGAAGAATCGACATCTTCTTGTGTCGTTTATTGGAAAGAAACGATATCGTATTAAGATGGTTGTCAGATCCACCAATTCATTTTCTGTTATTGTACCTGAACGAAAGCTGTCTATATAGTTTAAAGTGACCTGGCGATCCATGGTGATAAGACTGTTAATATATTCAACTACATGGTTATATGCACAGACAAAATTTCTTCTCTTTATTGAGCCTTCTATATTGCCGGAGAAGGAGATAAGAACAATGAAAACCAAAACGAATTGACATTTTTTTATAAATATCAGATTGTGTCTTCTATTCATTGAAATAATACTTCCTTAATTAAAGGTGTAAGCTTTGAGTAATTTTATTATTTTTTTTCTTATCTCTCTTACCTATTGCTTTATTATTTTATACCTTACTTATCTATTTGTTTATAAAAAAATAAAATTTCAGTTACAAAATCTTATAGCTTTTGGTGCAGGTGTTTTAGTAACTCTGGTTTTGTTTGATTTTCTACCTCACGCCTTTAGTGTGGAAAACACCTTACATAAAAGTATAATACTTATATTGGCCGGATTTCTGGTCAATGCTTTGTCTGAAATCGGAATTATACCACGCATGAAATTTTTAAATAGACTTTTGCCCAAGGAGAAACATGACTGTCATCAACATGATTCCGAGCATGTGCATTATCATTTAATGCCTTCTTCTGTCGGTTGCTCTGCTGTTGGTTGCTTTATTTTATGTGCTTTTTTTGATGGTATTCGATTAGCCTCAACTTTATTAATTAGTATAGAGACAGCTATTATAACGAGTATTGGACTGTTATTTCATTTGTTACCTGAAAGTGTTACTGTTATTAGTATCGGACTTTCATCCGGTTTTTCCCGTAAATCTTTATTGAGAATTATCCTGGTATTTTGTCTGGCTTTTTTAGGAGGCTATCAGGTGTTTTTTCTTCTGTCCAACATTCAGTATTTGAGTAATTTGGTTTTACCTTTTGTTTTAGGGCTTTTTATCTATTTATGTTGCGTACATTTTATTCCTATGGTGATTAAGCTCAAAAAAAAGAAGTGGTTTTTAATTGGCGCGGTTTTATGTTTTGCCTTGTTGGAGTTGTTCCATTTCGGTGGTCATTAATCCCAATCCGGAGCCCATTCCGGATCAACCAACCTTTGATTTTGTGAATGCATACTTCCTAAAATAAGGCGGTCCGGTTCTTTTAACTTAAAGTCAAATATATCAAAATTGGATTGTGCGTGTTTTTGTTTGGCCGCTTTTGGTATAGCTACAACATTTTTTTGCTCTATCAACCAACGTAGTACAACCTGTCCGGCTGTTTTAGAGTATTTTTCTCCTATCTTTTGAAGGGTTTTATTTTTAAATACTCTGTTTCTGGCTAAAGGGGAGTACGCTGTCATGAACATATTGTGTGTGCCCATGGCTTTGAGAATCGCTCTTTGATCCAGAAAAGGATGGTACTCAACCTGATTGCAAATCAATTCTGGTGCTATTTTTTTGGATATTTCTATTAATTCCACAGGGAAGTTACTGACTCCTATCATTTTTATTTTTTGCCGCTTAACCAGGCTTTGCATGGCGGATAAAGTTTCCTGTAAAGGAAACCGGGGATCGGGCCAGTGGATCAATAAAAGATCCACATAATCTGTTTTTAGTTTTTTTAAGCTTTCTTCTGTACTACTTAAGATATTTTCTGAACTGAGAGAATCCCGCCAGACTTTGGTGACCAGGAATATCTTTTCTCTATCCACATCAGAAGCGCTTATGGCCTCTCCCACTTCCGCTTCGTTTCCATAAATTTGAGCCGTGTCAATGTGACGATAACCGATTTCCAAAGCCGTCCGCACCGCTTTTATACATTGAGGCCCCTTTATAAGCCAGGTACCAAAACCCAATTTTGGTACTTTAGTCTCATTTTGTGCAGTCCAGTATAACATAATTTCAGATTCTCTTTAATGTTGTTCAATTAAGTAAACTTCAGCGAGAATAAATTATTTACTCGGCTTGTAAAGTCTTTTAATATATGAATGAGTCTAAGATTTTGTCAACGGGGGCTTTTCATCTTGAGTGGTATTTTTAAAGTCTTTCTTGTTCTGTTTTTATCCCTATTTGTAGCCTGTGGCCGTGGTCCTGGTGAGGCAATCCAGAGTTCCGAAGACGGTTCAGTTGAAGTTACTGACACTGCAGCTTGTTTTACAACTTATGAAGAAGATGAGTCCGAGCTAACGACACATATAAGCTATTTTACCGGTCTTCTTGAGGATTCAAAAGAAGTTAATTACTCCTATATGAATGTAATAGGTTGTGTTAATTATCAACTGGGAAATTATAGTTTAGCCGAAGAATGGTTAAAAAAATCTTTTGAGGGGGCGCAAGGTAAAACAAAACATACCGCTGCCTACGCTCTTATTTTGATTTACTTAAAGGAATTTCAAGTGGAAAAAATTGCGCCAATTTATATCGAAGCGGCTGAGAGGAGTAGCTATGGAAGATGGGCCATCATTTTGTATTATATAGAAGAGTATCGTGTATCAGGGCAAAGAGGGTATCTTGTTTCCGCCGTAGAGCAAATGCAAGCCAAATATAATGAAGAAGATCCGCCGGCAATAACAACGGAACAGTTTCTTAAACGTATGCAAAGCATTAACAGTATGGAAAGTGCGTGTAAAAAAGACTCTAATCGTAATGCCTGTCTGGCAAATTGGGATCTCAGGGATCAGAAGCGCTACCTGTTTGCTACAGCACATGGCCTTTTATCTATGTTCATAAAAGCCCCTCCTTTTGATAGAAAATCGAAAGACGAAGATTCTGCAGACTAACTAAACACTTTCCCTGGATTAAGAATTCCATTTGGGTCAAAAATCCTTTTTATTTCTTTCATATATCTCAATTCCTCTTCAGAACAGGAATAGTGGAGATAAGGTTTTTTTAGCAAGCCCACACCATGTTCAGCCGAAATGGAACCTCCATATTTTTTTATAATTGAAAATAAAATGTCATTTACCTTCTCGCATTTTTGTAAAAAATTTTCTTTGTCCATGTTTTCCGGTTTTAAAATATTGATATGTAAATTCCCGTCTCCCACATGGCCAAACCAAACCACAGGAAAATCAGGATATTCTTTTTTTAAAATCTGATCCATTTCAGAAAGGAAGTCGGGCAGAAGGGAAATACGAACAGACACATCGTTTTTATAAGGACAATGAGGGGATAAAGATTCGCTGATGTTTTCTCTAAAAGACCAAAGCTCGGCCGCCTGGTGAGAACTCTCACTAATGACTCCATCCAGAATGTATTGATTTTCCAGGGCGGATTCAAAAAGGGACAATGCCTGTTCCTGAGCGCTTTGGTCGGACTCAATCAGTGCATAGTAAGGGCCTTTTTCTTTTAAGGGAAAAGAGGCGGGCGCCTGTTTTTGAACATATTCCACAGCCCGCCCGGTAAACATTTCAAAAGCTCTTAAAGGTAACCTGGATTTGAATAGATGATAAAGTTTCATCAGAGCATTTAGATCGGGAATGGAAAAAAGAAATACATTGGATGGTTCCGGTTTTTTCGTAAGCTGTAAAGTGATTTCCGTGATGAGGCCCAGTGTGCCTTCCGAACCGATAAATAAATTCATTAAATCGTAACCGGCGGTGTTTTTAATGAGTCCGCGACCTAGAGATAACACCTTGCCTGTGCCGGTTACCACTTCCAGTCCTGAAATCCATTTTCTGAGTGAGCCATAACGGATAACATGAACGCCTCCGGCATTGGTGGCCACATTACCTCCAATTTGACTGGAACCCTCGGAAGCAAAAGAAAGAGGAAAGTACAGGTTCTTTTCTTTAGCCTGTTCCTGGATACTTTGGGTAATCACACCTGGTTGTACAGTCAGGCTTTGTTCTATTTCATTAAATGCCAGAGTTTTATTCATGCGTTCAAAAGATACAACCACCTCCTTGTTTTGAGCTACAGCCGCACCACTCAGCCCTGTACGTCCTCCTGAAGGAACGAGGGGAGTATTAAACTCCAGAGCCCAATTGATAATATCTTCCACATTTTGGCGGGACCGGGGGAAAAGTACCATGGAAGGTAAAGGCTCGTACAGTTTCAACCAGTCACTACCATAGGTGTTCAGTATGTTATCCTGTGTGCTGATTTGCTCTTCAGTAAGAATTTTTTTTAGATGCTCTGTTTTACCGGACATCATTCAAATATAGCGCGGGTTTGAGGTAAAGTGAATACAAAAACAGCTCCTTTGCCATCAGGGCGGTTATGGGTATATACCTCTCCTCCATGTGCCTGAACAATCTTTTTTACAATGAATAGCCCCAAACCACTGCCTTTAATTGCCGAGTTTGTTTTTTCCCTTTCTCTGTTAAAAGGTTCAAATATTTTCTCCATGTGTTCCGGTTTTATTCCCGGGCCCTGATCCATGACCTGCACATTTAATTCTCCTTTTTCTGTCTGTTTCCATGATACTTCTATACTGCTGTTTTCAAAAGAGTACTCTATGGCATTAAATATGAGATTTAATAAAACCTGCCTTATATAAAGCGGGTCCATATACACTGGTATTTCTTTATCAGAGAAATGAATTTCCAGTTTTCTGCCATGTAACTTTGTTTTTTCTTCTATTCTTTTCCGGATAGTCTGAATCCAACTGTTCCATTTATGCCAATCTGAATTCAAGATGACCTTGTTATCGGCCCTTCTTATATCCAAGGTATCTGAAACAAATTGAATCATCCAATCCACCTCCTGATCCATAATTTCTATAAGTCTTTTTTCTTCTGTAAGGGGTGTTTTTTTTAGCATATCCACACTGAGTTTAAGAGTGGATAAAGGGGTTTTTAATTCATGGCTGACAAAACTCAGAAAATCCAAATCATCAATTTGATTTTTTTTTCTTTTTTTAAACAGTCTGATCATAAAAGTTCCGGACTTATGTATCTTGTTTTTTAAAATTTGATAATAATTTTTCCAGTTCACCACTTTCAAATTGTTCCTGTACGATATCACAACCTCCTATAAATTCCCCGTTAACATAGAGTTGGGGAATAGTGGGCCATTGGGTATATTCTTTAATGCCGCTTCTTATGCTTTCATCGCTGAGAACATCAAAAGAATTAAATGAAACCTGCATGAAACCCAAAATCTGACTGACTCGGGCTGAAAAACCGCACATGGGTGCCTGAGGAGTGCCTTTCATAAATAACATAACCGGATTTTCATCCAGTAGCTTCTGTATTTTTTCTTTTACTTCCATTTATTACTCCTTTTTGTATATTGAAGTATGGTTTATAGTATATAATGCCAACTGATGCGATTTACTCTCTCAAGTGAATCTCCTTATTTAAGTTTTTAAAAAAGGATCTTCAAATTTGTTTTATTGTTCATCTACTTTGATACATCTTACATATTGTGAAAAAAAGTCAAGCTCTTACGATTATATACTAATCCGGTTTGAAAATTCCGGAAAAATATCATATAGGGGGCTTTATGAGTGAATTGTTCATGCCTGCGGATAAAGAGCATATAAAAAAAGAAAGGCAAAAAGCCAAAGAACTTAAGAAAACACTTTGGTGGAAAAAGAAATTGAGTGAAAAGGAGTGTTATTATTGTGGCCAGCGGTTTGAAATAGAAAATCTCAGTATGGATCATATAGTGCCTGTCGTAAGGTGGGGGCGAAGTACGAAAAACAACGTAGTGGTGGCTTGTAAAAAGTGTAATTCTGAAAAAAAGCATAAGACTTTAGTTGAGATTCGTCTGCGCAAATAATTTTTTTTCTTAGGGTAACTTCAAAGAAAAAAGTAACTTTATGGAAAGGTAACATTGAAAGTAATTCGTTTTGCTTTTCATCTTTTTTATGTTTTTGTCTAAATAAAAGTGGGAAAAAAAGGAAATACAAATAATGGCTAATATCACTACCAGTAGCACGGCGGAATATTTTGCAAAGAATCTGCAACAGGTGGGCTTTTCTTCTCCAGTGAAAGCGGTGTTAACCACATTAAAGGAAGCGATGGACAATTCTTTGGATGCCTGTGAAGAAGCTCATATCCCGCCTGAGATTACTGTGGAGATTAAAAGGAAAGGCCGCTCTTCCAGTCGAAATGCGGAATTGGTGGAAATCGTTGTGGAGGATAACGGACCGGGGCTCAAAGCAGAGGATTTGCCAAAAGTGTTTGGTGAATACCTGGCTTCCTCTAAGTTTGGAAAGGGTCGTTGTTCGCGCGGGCAACAGGGGATAGGTATTTCCGCTGCAACAACATGGGCTCAGTTGACAAACGCCGCGGGTGTGGAAGTCATCAGTAAAACAAAAAATATGCAAAAAGCGGTGAGCGCCACTATTGATGTGGATATTAAAAAGAACAAAGGTCTTATAAAAAAGAAGGAGACTCTTAAGTGGGATAAACCCCATGGGCTGAAGACGGTTTTTTGTATAGACGGTCGTATTCAATTAAATGGGGATGGGGGGCTGATTACTTATCTGGAAGGCACAGCTCTGGTGAACCCTCATTTAACATTAAAGTATAAGTTAATTGATCAGGAATGGAGACATATTGAGAGAGTCACGAAGGAGGTGCCCTCTATTCCCCCTGCGACACTCCCTCATCCTCACACAATGAAACTGGGTGAGTTTATTTCCCATGCTCATTTGTTTGGCAAAGTGGCTTTAGAGTCTTTTTTGAAAAAAGGTTTTTCAAAAATAAGCAGTAAAACTCTGGATGATTTTCTGAAAAATGGTCTTACTTCCTCTCTTTTACAAAGAAAGCTGCATAACTTTACGGATAAGGAATATAAAAAAGTGTTTCAGGCTATTCAAAAAACAGAAATGGCCAACCCCACCACCCGTTCTGTTTTAACAGTGGGGGAGGAGTCTTTATCCCAATCCATTCAAAGAATAGGTGAGGTGGACTTTTTTAGTGTGATAACGAGAAAACCGCGTATTTGTGATCATAAACCTGTCGTGGTGGAGACAGCCATTGCCCGTTTGTTAAATAAAATCCAGGGCAGTGAAGAATCATCTATTAGATTGATGAGGTTCGCTAACCGTGTTCCTCTTCAATTTGATAAATCAGCCTGTGCTATTACCAAGGCTGTTGAGTCAGTTAACTGGCGAGCCTACGGGCTGGCTCAGCAAAAGAACAGTCTGCCTTTAGGCCCTTATGTATTTGCCGTTTCTGTTACTTCCCCTTTTATTAAGTTTAAAAATGCCTCCAAAGAAACTATTGATGCCAGTGAGGAATTGGTGGAGGAGATCAGAAGAACTTTAATGCAGACGGGGCAAAAGCTCTCCCGTCATATTAAAAGGGAGAAAAGGGCGGATGAACTGGAAAGAAAAACGCAATATATAAAGCAGTTTGTTCCTATATTGGTACAAAAGTTAGTTGATGTTACGAAAGCGAATAAAAAAAGAAAGGAAAAAGCGACAAAGGGTATTATGAAACTGCTGGGTCAGGATACCAAAGAGGTGGAAAAGGCTTTGAAGACAGCGGAAACCAGATTGAAAGATCTGAAGGCGGTTTCTTCCGATTCTGTTGCTGTCATTCCTGCGAAAGCGGGAATCCGGAAAAAAGATCTTGGTAAAAAGAAGCAAAAAAAAGCAACTGCAAAAGCAAAACACACAGGCTCCGGAGAAAAGTTAAAGCGGGCTTAATAAAGTAAGGAAAACAAAAAATGGCCAAAAGAGAAAAAGTCATTCAAATAAGAAAAC
>JANQSP010000013.1 GCA_028283955.1 Bdellovibrionales bacterium | reverse complement strand
CAGAGTCTTATTAATTTATATCTTCGGGATTGTATGAGAAATCGTAGAAAACCTCATTTAAATTGGAAGAAAACGAGCTAACAATACGGCTTCTTTCATGTAGAAAAGTCCATTTCCTTTACTCTTTTTTTAGTGTTAGTATGGTGGGTAATGCGTTCGGATCAGGAAAAGTTCCGGTAAAATAAGGTTTATAGCATGGCGTCATCCAGGCAAAAAGAGGGAAATAACAAGGGTCACAAAGGCTCGGTTGCCGGTGGGGATGCTGAAGCGAATAATATCAAAAAAGATCTCTTTAAGGGTTTTTCCCGCCTCAATATGACAGAAAGATTTTCCCGTTTGATGAAGATGGGAGCCTTAACTCAAACAGATATAAAATACCTAAAGTCTGGTGGAATAAAAAAGCCGGATCTGGCTGAAAAGTTTATTGAAAATGTCATTGGTTATTTTCAAATCCCTTTAGGTGTGGCCACCAATTTTTGTATTGATGGAAAAAGAAGGGCCATCCCTATGGCTGTGGAAGAGACTTCCATTATTGCGGCAGCCAGTAAGACCGCCCGCTGGGTGGGTGAGCATGGTCACATTAAAACCTATGTCAAAGGTTCAGGGGTGATCGGTCAGATTCAGTTTAATAAAGTAAAAAATTTTGAGCGTCTGAAACAAACCATTCAGGAGAATGAGAAAGAGTGGATAAAAAGAGTGCATGAAGAAGTGATGGAGTCCATGCATAAGAGGGGAGGGGGTGTTGTTGAATTTCAGGTGCGCCGTCTTCCTGTAGAAGAAGACTCTTCCCAAGAGGAAATGGCGGTGGTTCATGTGGTGATGGACACCCGTGATGCTATGGGGGCTAATATCGTCAACCAGGTGTGTGAATATTTACGTACTCTCATTGAGTCCACAACAGATGAGGAAGTGTCTGTTTGTATTGTTTCCAATTTATCGGATAGCCGCCTGGCGGTGGCGGAAGTGGTTATGTCCGGTCTGAACCCCTTACTAATGGAAAAAATTGAACAGGCATCTTTATTCGCGGAAAGAGATCCTTATCGTGCAGCCACCAGTAATAAAGGGGTGATGAACGGGATTGATGCGATACTCATAGCGACGGGAAATGACTGGAGGGCGGTGGCGGCCGGTGTGCATGCCTACTCAGCCCGTAAAGGGAGGTATCAATCTGTTACTCAATGGAGAGTAAAAGACGGTAAACTGCATGGTTATTTTGAAGCTCCTCTCATGGTGGGGACAGTGGGAGGTATGACAAAGCTTCACCCCACAGCCAAGATGTGTTTGAAAATGCTGGGGGTAAAAAAATCAAATGAACTGGCTCGTATTTGTGCGGCTGTAGGTTTGGTGCAAAACCTGGGGGCTCTTCGTGCCCTTACCACAGTGGGAATTATTGAAGGGCACATGAAACTGCACATTCAAAACTTAACTTTAGGAGCAGGGGCAAAAGGCTGGGAAATTCCGGTGATTCAAAAACACCTTGAGATTATTTTTGGTTTTAAAAATCGCATTTCTCTTTCTCAGGCGGTGGAAGCTCTTAAAGCTTTAAGAGAAAAGACAGTGAATCATGCGGAAGCTCTTAAGAAAATAAGAGATAAACATCGGGAGCAGGCTCTGGCGGCTTTAAAGGAACTCAAAGCCAAACATAAAAAGTGGATCGATAAAATCTAGTTTCCCGTTTACACGGGAATGACAGTTACCATTAGAGTTCGATATACATGACTTTGCTCATGAGTAAAATCATGTATATACGACTTTACTCATGAAATAAAGTCTGTGAAGTTAAAACGAGAGCGAGCTTTACACCAGACTGATAACTGGTCTTGACCAACTATCAGTCTGGTGTAAACATAGCATCTTGTTAAAAACAAGATATTTAAAATCGGCCATGGGTTTTGGTGGAATGTAAGTCACAATTAAAAAATATATCTTTTCCCAGTAAGACTTTTCTTATCGGTGAATATGCTGTGCTGGAAGGCGCTCCGGCGGTATTGCTTAATACAAAGCCCAGGTTCTCTTTTTCCATTACAGAGGGGAAAGGTAAAAACGATTTTCATCCTGAGAGTCCGGCCGGGCAGTGGCTAAACCGGCACCCGGAAATACTGGAATCTTTCTCTATTGAATACCAGGACCCTTATGAAGGTAAGGGAGGCTTCGGTTTTTCCAGTGCTCAGTTTAACCTTGTGTATTTACTTAAGGAAACATTGGAAGGGAAAACTTTTGAGGGGAGTGATCTTTTAAAAATGTGGGAGGCTTACAGAAGTTTGAATTTTAAAAACCAAAAACCTTCAGGAGCGGATGTTATCTCTCAGTGGCTGGGGGGAGTGTGTTTATTTTCTTTTGATCCTTTTGAAACTCACTCTATTCGTTGGCCTTTTCCTGAATTGGATTTTTTCCTTATTCGCACGGAAATCAAACTAAACACCTGGGAACATTTGAGTAGTATAAAAAAGGAAAATTTTACCCGGCTTTCACTCATTGTAAAAAAAGCCATAGCTTGTATGGATCAGTCTGACAAGGAAGGTTTTATTTCCGCTTTGAATGAATACACTGTGGAATTACAAAAGCAGGGTTTAGTTCATCAGAACACAGAATCTTTTTTAGATAAGATGAGAGGAATAAAAAAGGTGATGACAGCTAAAGGATGTGGGGCCATGGGAGCGGAAGTGGTGG
>JANQSP010000051.1 GCA_028283955.1 Bdellovibrionales bacterium | reverse complement strand
AGAGTGTATCCTGCTTCCTCCGGTATATACTATAACTGTGGTAGCGGACCTAGGTAACAGGACAATAAAAGTTCAAGATAAGGAAAAGGCTAAGACTTTAAAAGAAAAAGGGAGTTGTTTAAAGTTGAAAAGATATGATTTTCACAATCTACAGATAGATGTGGGAGAAGGAGATGAAAACAGACAGGTTTTGTGTAGTAATAGAGATGCGGGAAATGCTGTAACTGTATCATGTAGTGAAGACACTGTTTATGAAGCGGATAATATTGAAATTGCTCTCTTTGGAAGACCTCCAACACCTGAGACTGTAGTACTAAATCCAGGGACAGAATATAACAATAGTGCAAATTGTAAATGGTTTGATGAATAGTTTGCAGATTAGAAAATAGAAATTTATTAAAAAAGCCTCTATTATTGATTTGATAGGGGCTTTTTCTTTTTAAAAAAGCTTTTTATTTCCGGAATTAACAAATAACTTTAGCGTAAGTGAATAATTTTATACTATAAGTGGATTAAAAATGAGCAACGAGAAGTCTATGATTTTTAATACTGTACCGGAACTGATTGAAGATTTGAAGTTGGGTCGAATGGTCATCATTGTGGATGATGAAAACAGGGAGAACGAAGGAGACTTGGTTCTGCCGGCGGATTTTGTCAGTTCGGAGGCCATTAACTTTATGTCTCTTCAGGCTCGTGGCCTGATTTGTATAGCCTTAACTTATGAGCAGGTGGAGCGTCTGGGGCTTTCCCTTATGGTGGATAGTGAGAAGAATCTTTCTCCCAATAAGACCGCTTTTACAGTGAGTGTGGAGGCGGCTCAAGGTATTTCCACCGGTATTTCCGCAGCGGATCGTGCGCAAACTATTAAAGTGGTGGCTTCTCCCGATTCCACCAGAGCGGATATTATTACCCCCGGTCATGTTTTTCCTATTCGTTCTCATAAGGGAGGAGTGCTAAAAAGAGCAGGGCACACGGAAGCGAGTGTGGATTTTTGTCGTCTGGCCGGACTCAATCCCGCCGCGGTGATTTGTGAAATTATCAATCCGGATGGTTCCATGGCCCGGGTGCCGGATTTAAAAAAATTTTCTGAAAAACATAAAATTAAAATGGGAACCATTGAAGATCTTATTCGTTATCGCATTACCCATGAAAGTTTTGTGAAGGAAAAAATCGCGGTCCCTTTTCATTCTGATATTTGTGAGGGTTTCACGCTTCATGTGTTTCAGGACAAGATTAACAATCGGGAGCATTTGGTTTTTTCAAAAGGGGATGTGGGAGATGGAAAACCGGTTTTAACTCGTGTGCATTCGGCTTGTGTAACCGGAGATCTTTTTGGCGGGCAGGTTACGAAAAGTGGGGATTACCTCAGATTTTCTTTAGAGAAGATTAATAAGGAAGGAAGGGGAGTGTTGATTTATTTGTGTTTGGAAAGTGTTGCTAACCGGTTGGTGAATAGAATTCGGTCTTATTTGACTTTCAAGAAAACGGATATACCTCCTTTAATGGCGGATGAAAAAGACTATGGAGTGGGAGCACAGATTCTTCGTTCCCTGGGAGTGACAAAACTTCGCCTGCTGACTAATTCCACCAAGAAAAGAGTGGGGCTTAAAGGTTACGG
>JANQSP010000002.1 GCA_028283955.1 Bdellovibrionales bacterium | reverse complement strand
GATGCCGATGATGGGCGGAGGAATGATGCCGATGATGGGTGGTGGAATGATGCCGATGATGGGTGGTGGAATGATGCCGATGATGGGCGGAGGAATGATGCCGATGATGGGTGGTGGAATGATGCCCGGAATGATGGGCGGAGGGATGATGCCCGGAGGTGGAATGATGGGCGGAGGAACGATGCCCGGAGGTGGTATGGCTGGAATGCAGGCTTATATCCAATACCAACAAGCTATGCTCGCCTATCAACAGGCTCAGATGAATAATTACATGCAAAAATACCAGGCAGCAAGTGGACTATATTCGGAAATTAATCGTCTGCAAATGCAGATTTACCAAATCATGTATGGTGGTGGTGGTATGGTGCCTTTTCAACCTATTACAGGCGGCGGCGGTGACGATGACGATGATGACGATGATGATGCTGATACAGGCGGCGGTGGTGACGGCGGTGATGTTATTCGGGGCATCTAGTTCTGATTTAGGATAGTTGTTTTTCTGGATTCCCGCCTTCGCGGGAATGACGAGTCTTTGCGGGAATGACGGTAAGTTAAAATCCTATTTTTACTATTGGCTTTGTTTCTTTCTTTTCTTCTTTGTTGTTTTCACGTTCACTTAAAATAAAGAAAGTGGTAACTCCTAAAACGACTGCCGCGCTCAACCAAACCCATTCCTCTTCCCACCAGTCATTATTCTTCTTAGGTTCTGTTAATTCTTCCTCTAGTATTTTTATATCAGCCGGTAGGGTATTTGTTTGCTTTGTCACAAGGGGGCTCTGTAAGGAATTCCATACACAGAAGTTGGGAAATAAGATGTGGATTTGATTTTTTTGTAAAACCTGATGCAGGTTATTTAAAGCCGGCTGATGGCAGGAGCCATCCGTTAAAGAAGGAGTGTGAATTTTTTTTGATATGAGGCGTGATAAGGATAGAGTCTGTGTCCAGCTTTCATTGGAAGAGCTAAAAGCGGTTATGCGATAAACTCCGTAAGGCAAGGAGGCTATTTCTTTGTTTGAATAAACCTTTCCATTAATAAGTATAACTTCATGTAAGGGAAAAAGTTTTTTTAATTTGAGAGATACAGAAACGGCATTTTTTTTAATTTTTAAATAACTTTCCACCAGAGGCGGAGGGAAAAGCTGTAGATCCAGTTTAAGGTTCATTCCAAAGACAAAAGCTTCCTGAAGAAGTAATTTTTGTTTTTGTATATTTTTTTCCAGCTGTGCCAGGCGAAATAAAGAGTAGAAAATAATTTTTCTTTCTTCTGTATTCCAGTCAAAAGCGTGTGTATGTTCGGTAATCAGGCGAAAGGTTTTTTTGGATTCATTTGGTTCATGAGATAAAAAATCCATTTGTGCCTGTTTTAAAAGAGATTGAAGATTGACCGGCCGGGGTGTACTTCTCTTTATATCCAATTGATGTTGGGCATAGGTTTTAACCGGTTCTGTTTTCGCGTAGGCTGAGAATTCTATTGCATCTGTTTTCGGTGAGCGAATTAATATAGGGGGAGGGGTGGTAGGGTAGGCTGTTTGAGTAAAAAGGAGACAGATAGCTAGTAAGATTTTTTTCTTTCTTATGTTTATCGGAGTAGTATTCATATTGGTTTCCTTTTTCAAATCTATGTCGCTCCTGTCTTCGCTCCAACGTGGATTTCGGATCAAAGCCTGCTCCCGCTGAGTAAAAAAAATTCATCTCAAAAAGTGGGTGAATGATCAAGCTCTATAACAATATTTCTTTTTCTTTTTTTATTTAAAGGCTGAACATGTGTTTTCTTTTTTTGTTCCGGGTTTTGGATAACAGCGTGAAAGGGTTGAAATCTTTGAATCAAAAAAGAGGCTTTGTTCTCTGGAACCAGCACAGCGAAATGAGAGGGGTTTCGTGTAGAGCGTATAATTTTTACAGCTGTGGCTGCTTTTTCCGCCTGTTGGCGGGAAGGGTCTCCGATGTAAAGATCCACTACTCCTTTGTTTTCCAATAAGCCGACTAAAGATTCTGTATTACTTAATTCCACCGGAACCAGAACAAAACCTTCCGGAATATAAGTATCCAGGTTTTGTATGTCTGTTCTTTCCATTGTTTGATCTGTGTGTTGTAGCAAGGTGAACACCAGGGATATTAAAGAAAGAATCAACCATACGTGGAAAGTTTTTTTGTTTTCTTTAATCCACTTTTTTATTTTAAATAAGTTCATTGTTTTTTTCTCCGATTATTTGTTTTTGGAAAAATGTTTACCTCCTATGCGACTCAGTTGAATCTCTTTTTGTCCTTTCTCATATAAGTGAGAGAGCATAGCTAAAAAAGCGCAGGAAAATAAAATAAGCCAGAGGGCTTCCAGTAAAAGCTGCCCATTCGATTTATTAATTTTTTTCCAGAGCCAGTGGATGTTTGTTTGTATGGATCTGGCACACCGTGTTTTTTTTCTTTGAATGTAGTTCTTCATTATTTTTCCTCCCAGATAAATGGGAATGCAAAATGTGTTCCTTCCATTGCACTTTATTATCTCTTTTCATTTTTCCGGATTCCCGCCTACGCGGGAATGACGAGCCTTCGCGGGAATGATGAGCCTGCGCGGGAATGACGAGCCTTTGCGGGGATGACGTTGTTTGAGTTGTTTATGACGGGATTCTGAGTCCAGTTCAGAATGATGGTAATTAAGTTTGGAATGGGTATTGGATTCAGAATGGTGATGGTGAAGCAAGAGAGGTTTTCCATTTCCGGCCGGTTTTTTTTATTGTGGCGGCACAGTTATAAGAGGAGAGTTGGTTTTTAAAAAAATCCCGAGCCACCCATCTTGGTAAAAATCGGTGAAGAGGCATCTTCCATGAAAGAGAAAAAGTCTGATGTAAAGAAAAATGGGATACAGGGTAATAGGAAGGGGCTATATCCCCTTTTGGTTTGGCTACTACGGCCAGGGGAACAGGTTGATAATGTCTTTTTCTTATATGACTTGGATTAAAGATTTTCATCTTTTGTTTAAAGGTATAGAAAGCGGAGTTAATAATCGGAACAGTTCCATTTAGGATATGTTTTTGTTTTCTGTCCAGAAGGATTCTTTTTTGTTTCACCATTTCTATTTTCGTTCTTAAGATAGTAATGGCAATAGGCTCACCGGCTTTTAAGGCTTCACGGTAAAGGTATTCCAGGTGTTTTTGTGTTCGTCTTAATTGATTCGCTAAAGGATTAAGATTGAGTAATTTATGTAGAGCTTTTTTCATTTTCTCTTGGGTTTGTAGGGTATGTTTAAGACAAATACTTTGAGCTAAATCATGGTTACGGATGCAGAAAAATAAAGAAGTAAAAATCATTAAGCAACTGATAAAAACAGGCAGGCTCATTAATAGCACAGTCATTATAAAACCTTTTTCAGATTCTTTTACGGGAGGATGATTTTTTTCCTGAATCGGATTTTCCAAAAACCGGCCTCCCAATTGAAACTTCCCTTCCATATGTTTTCTCCTTTTGTAAATTGGATGTTGTTTAATCTCCCTAACCATAAAAAACTTTTTATCTTTTTTTTCATTTGATTTTTACAATGAAGCTGTGGTTCCCCTCTACTTAGACAGATTAAGGATTGGTAAAGCTGATGATCCATCCATAAGTGCTGTGCGTGAACATGAAAAAAGAGCAAACATAAAATGAAACAAGAACTGATCAGGGGTAAAATAAGCAGGGTTTCCAATAACACTTGGCCTTTTTTTTTGTTTAGGGCAGGTTCTTTTTTCATTTTGGCCTTTCATTTTTCGGATTTAATTCAAAATGAAAAATTATTTTTTCTTACTGGCGGCTCCATTCATAAAATTACTCAAATCACTTTTTTTGTAATCCTGTTCTTTTAAACTGTCTGTTTTTACTTTTTTTGGTTTTCCCTGAAGGGCATATACAGCAGAAGCAAATCGGGACTTGATAGTCTGGTTTAAGACCCGTATTACACCTATAGTGGCTACTCCCATTAAAGCCACCAAAATTAAATACTCAATCAGCCCCTGGCCTTTTTGTTTTTTTGTTTTCTTTTTTGTTGTTGCCGGAGTAGGGGAGGTTGCTTTCATTGTATTCCACCTTTCTTTACTTAAATTTATTTTGAACTTCTGTTTTTAACAAAAGCTGCATTTTTTTGCTTGCAAGGCTATAAATGCAAATGAAAGCTATATGAATGGATAAGGAAAAAGATGGTTTTAAATAAAAAATATTCAGATTTCGAATATTTTACGAATTATGATGACAATGCTTAAATCTAACTTTTTTCTGGATTCCGGATCAAGTCCGGAATGACGAGTTCAAGTCCGGAATGACAGGATCGAGTGTAGGAATGATGGTGTCGAGTTTGCAATGGCGAGTCCAACATAAGAGGGTGTTAATTCTTGGTGCTTTCTTTTAAAAGATGATTCAGTTGAATTTCGATAGCCGTTTTATAAGCGTCTTCTCTTAGCTTGTATTCATAAACAGTTTTATAGAATTTTTCTACTGTGGGATTTTCCCTGAAATCCTTTTTGGAAATATTACAGTCACTCATCATTTTGTTTGTTCTTTTTTTTACTTTCAACAGGTTTTCCACCATCTCCGGTTTTTTTGCTTTGGCTCTGCCTGTTGATGATGTTTTTGTCTTACTTTCTTTTTGTTTCATTTTTATTTATGTATTTATTTTTTTAGCTTAGGTCAATGAAAGTTTTTTTGTATATGTATAAAAGTCGCATTGATTCAGATGAAATCCAATGCTATTTTTACGAAACCTTTATAATTTGAAGTTGGTTTTTAACTATTTATGCCAATATTCAGAGTGTTTTTTTTGCGAAAGGGAGAGTGAAGGATGCAGATTTTGGACGGCCGTTTGGTGGCTCAGGAAACAAGGGCTGAATTAAAAAGGAAAATACATCGGTTTTTCGAGCAGAATAAACAAAAGCCCGGGCTGGCGGTGGTATTGGTGGGAAATAACCCGGCCAGTAAGATTTATGTGCGACAAAAAATCAAAGCGGCAGAGGAAGTGGGTATTAGCTCTGAAGTGTTTTCCTTTTCAGGTGATGTACCTACCCATGAATTAGAGCGAAAAATACAAAATCTTAATCGGGATTCTTCTGTTCACGCTATCCTTGTTCAACTCCCTCTTCCTTCCGCCTTTTCCTCAAGAGAGGTAGTTTCATGGATTGATCCAAAGAAAGATCCCGACTGTTTAACAGTGGAAAACCAGGGCCTGGCCTGGTCGAGTCAGCCCAGAGTGTTACCTTGTACTCCCTCCGGCGTTATGAAGCTGTTTGAGTACTACAATATTCCTTTGCAGGGAAAAAAGGCGGTGGTAGTGGGGAGAAGTCAAATCGTAGGTCTTCCCATGGCTCAGCTTTTGCTGAGGGCTAATGCCACTGTAACTATATGCCATTCACATACGAAAGAGTTGTCCCTTTTTACAAAAGAGGCGGACATTATAGTAGTGGCGGCAGGCCGACCGGGACTGTTAGGAGGATCTGATTTTAAAAAAGAGGCTGACGTTGTGGATGTGGGTATTCATCGCACAACAGAGCAGGGAAAAAGTGTGTTGAGTGGAGATGTTCGTTTTAAAGAAATTCAGGATCAGGTTTCTTTTGCGACACCCGTACCGGGGGGTGTGGGGCCTATGACAGTCGCTATGCTTTTGGAAAACACTTTTCATTTAGCCTGTCTCAACACAGGGAAAACAAATAATGCTTAAGGAAACGACTCTTATTGAAGAGCATCGCCGCTGTGCCGGTAAGCTCATAGCCTTTCATGGTTGGAAGCTGCCTTTGGAGTTTAGCGGTTCAAAGGAGGAACATTTAAATGTAAGAAAAAACGTGGGGGTTTTTGATGTATCTCATATGGGTGTTATTCGTGTGTTGGGGACAGATGCTTTAAAAGTTTTGGAGAAGTGCTTAACAAATAATGTGGCGGCTTTGAAAAAAAATCGCACTCAATACAATCTTTTATGTAATGAAGAAGGAGGTATTGTAGATGATTTAATTCTTTACTGTCTGGAACCGTGTGAAGATTATTTGTTATGTGTGAATGCGGCTTGTTTCGAAAAAGATTTGGAGTGGATTCGTTCTCATACTTTAAGTGGACCGGAGATAGTGCGGAATGAGAATATTGGTTGGGCACAATTGGCTTTGCAGGGGCCAAAAGCCCCTGCTCTTTTGGCTTTCGTGCTTGGCCTTAAAGAAGGAGAAGAACTGGAAATTAAAAAAAATCACTGTCAGTGGTTTTCTTTTTTGGGACAGTCGATTTTGGTATCCGCTACAGGTTATACGGGAGAAAAGGGTTTTGAGATTTTAGTTTCCCATGAGAAAGCCCCTCTTTTATGGAGGGGGATTTTGGAAAAAGGAAAAGACTTTGGTTGTTTGCCTTCCGGTTTAGCCGCAAGGGATACTTTGCGCATGGAAATGAAATATCCTTTATATGGGAATGATTTAAATGAGAGTATTGACCCTCATTCAGCCGGACTTTCCTGGGCGGTAAAAAATCCGACAGATTTTATCGGATCAGAAGCTCTTTCTAATATTAAAAGACAGATTAGGAAAAAATGGGTGGGATTTCAATTGTCTGAAGTAGCCGGAGTGCCACGTTCAGGCAGCCGCATTTTGGTGGAAGGAACACCGGTGGGAGAGGTGACAAGTGGGGCTAAGTCTCCCAGTTTGGATAAAATGATTGGTTTAGGCTATGTTGAAACTGAGTATTCATCTCCTTCTCAGTGTATTCAGGTGGAAATTCATCAAAACCCTATTCCTGCCGAAATTGTTGCCACACCTTTTATAAAGAAGTAAATGTTATACAACCCGGTTTTGAAATTTGGTGGTTTTCCTGGATTTGAATATTTTGACTATAAAAAAGTGAAGGAGGAGAAAATGACGGAGGAAACACAGAGAAGATTGATTGTTCCTGAAGACAATTACTACTATACGAAAACACATGAGTGGATTTCATTGGATGACAGGAATACAGTAACTATTGGAATTACTTACTATGCTCAGGATCGTTTGGGGGAAATTGTGAGTTGGAGGTTGCCGAAAAAAGGGCAAAGCTTTGAAAAAAATCAGATTTTTGGCTTGGTTGAGAGTAATAAGCATGTCAGTGACTTATACCTTCCGGTATCCGGTGAAGTGGTGGAAGTGAATGGGAGCTTAACACCTGGTTTGATTAGTGATGATCCCATGCGGGATGGTTGGCTGGTACGGGTGGAGATGAGCCGGGAAGGAGATCTGGCTGATTTAATGGACCCGGCTTCCTATAGAAAATTGATAGAGGAAGAAATAAAGAGCCTTGAGTGATTTACGGTGATAGTCCAATGGAGTGTATGACTTTTCTGGACTCCCGCCTGTGCGGGAATGATGGTGTTTTCACGGGAATGACGGTGTTTTCACGGGGATGACGATTGTATGTGGGGATGACGGTAGTTATAAAAAGGAGGAAGCCCGGCTGGCGGAACTGGTAGACGCGCATGACTTAGGATCATGTCTCTTTTGAGGTGGGGGTTCAAGTCCCTCGCCGGGCACCAAAAAAAGGAAGTGGACGAAGTCCAGTTCCTTTTTTTTTAGACCAGGGGACTTGAAGCGAACGAATGACCTGTGTTGTCTGCGACTTTAGGGAGCAGAGAATACAGGGCAGAAAATCCTGGACGATTTTCTGAATGAGAGAGGGGAGCCTACGCAATGAAAGAGCGTGATGCGAATGAATGAAGTAGGCAAGTCCCTCGCCGGGCACCAAAAAAAGAGGTGGGCGGAACCCACTTCTTTTTATAAAAGGGGACTTGAAGCGACGGATGGCCTGTGTTGTCTGCGACTTTGAAGAAGCGGAGTTGAAGCAAAATATTGTCTATTTTCTGGTTGGTCATTTTAATTTTTTATAAAAAAGATTCTCAAAATGAGACTTTTAGACGAAAGTAAAAATGCAAATAAAAATAATCTTAATTTTTTTTGTGTTGCTGCAGATACTTTTTATATGTTCTCCAAAACACGTACATTCTTAATAAAGAAGTCCGGTATTTTAAAGAAATCCGGTAGTGCCGCTATCATTTTATCTCTGGTTGTATCTGCTTCTGTATTGTCCACTATTTTTATCAGTCAAAGAAGTGCCAACTGGTTTCTATCCTCTCAAGCTAAGAATATTGAGGATTGGGAACATGCCTTTGTTTCTCAGACCGCTATGGCTATAGGGGGATACCTTATTTCTAATAACCTGGTTTTGTGTAAGGAAGGTGGATGGGAGAATTACGATGCCAAATGTAAATGGAATAACGAAAGTTCTATGAACTTAAGTGAGTTTAATCTGAGAAGTAAAACGGTATGGCAGCCGGAAGGGGGAGGGGATAAGGTTCTTAGTTTTAAAGGAACTGTTGACGAGGATGTTATTGATAATCCGCAAAGTGATGCTGGAGATATAGACTACCGGATCACATTTGACTTGGTGAATTGGAAAGAGACGAGTGTTCAAAATCTGATTGGGGAAATACCGCAGTCCGTGTGTCGTGATGGAACCACAATGAGCATACGTGAAGGGGATTGTCCTTTACCGGTAGTGGATAAATGTAAGGATAATGGTGTAGATATTCCTAATAGTATATGTGAATATATTTCAGATAATGATGAGGATTACACCATTGTTTTAATTTCTGTTCAGGTGCCTTTCGATAAACCTGCGAGTACAGTGTATGCGGGTGTCAGGCGTCCTTTAAGTATTCCTAAGGTTGCCATTATACCCCCGGGCCCTGTGTGTCGTCTGACCTGTGCAGGTTCTATAGCCGCCTCTCTGCCTGAGTGTCGTGGGGAATTTTTACCTCCCACTGGAGAAGATAACTTTTCGGTTGTGAACGTTCAAGTCACTAATGAAGGACCTGGGGCCATCTATGCTTTGTCTTTACTAAGGAAGGATACTTATAAGTCAGATGATTCAATAAGGTATAGCGGTACAGGAAGAAATTTACTGGAACTGGAGCATGTAAAGAAGGAGGTTTTCCTTCCGGGTGAGCATTTCACTTTTGAGGACTACATTGATTGTGAGGATAGTGTGTCATATACCTTCTCATTTGAAAGGATAAGAGTGGGGAGAAACCCTGTATGGCAAGGAGGGGCTGTAAACTTAGGTACGTCAGTATATAAGCGTGTTAATGTACACGCTCAGCCTTTTATGGAAATTCATTATGGTTTGTTTTCTCTTTCGAACCCTGTTGGCGCCTGTATGGTTTTGGATGAAGACAATCCAATGATGAAGCCTGTTGAAGTTGAAGAGACAACGGCTTGTCCAAATACACGTAGCCTGGATCAGACCTGTGGAGATGGAGGTGCAGGTGAATGTTATTATTCCCACATTGAGCCCAGAAGGAATTATGTATCAGGTAGTAAAAGTTATGAAATTAAAAAGGAACACACAGATATAAAAAGTGGTTCTGTTGTTCGGTTTTTATCACCTCATTAAGAGGAGTGGTTATTGAAAACTTTTATTTAAAGGAAAATGAGAAAAAAAGATGAAAAGAAAGATATATAAATATAATTTTTTCTTTTGCAGAGGCCAGACGGGATCAGCCATGCTCTCCACTTTGATATCGGTTGCTCTGTTAGGTATCAGTGGGGCCGGGCTTTTACAGTACGTAAATAATTTCCGGAAAACCACTGATCAAACATTAGAAAGAGTGAATGTGGACCCTCTTATCAGGGCTATGGTGATTAATAACCTGCGATCCCTTTTAATAGAAAAAAACGTGCAGGCGGATGGGAATCAATCAGAGCAAAATAGATATGGAATATGTTCTTTCCTTAAAAAGCCAAAATATTCCGACGAAAAAGTGCAGGATTTAAAAATATCTTTTTCAGAAAGATCCAGTTTTGCAAATTCACGCTGGGAGGAGTTTTTCCCTGAGACGGAATGGAAGAAAGTGGATGCTGAGCACTGTCGAAAGATTAAAAAGGATTTTTCCGAAGGGGATTTTAGTAAATGTTTTATGTATGTTAAAAGAACGGAGCAGGCAGATGACATAGTATATGTTGTTGCCAAGATCATTCCCAGGGAGTTTCCTTCTTTGGAGCCTATAGGTGTGTCACAGGCCGCTGACTATGATCCGAAACAGGTTGTTTTTCAGCTCTATACGGCTGTTTCTGTTTATTCTTTTAATGAGGATGAATTAAGTGATCATGGACAAGACCCTGATGACCCTGAGGCAAGAGGAAAAAGCACAGCTTATATGAGTTATCAGTCGGATGCTTTATGGGCTGATGCCGTAGGAGAATGTCATGTACAGGCTATTGATGGTGAATGGGTTGTGGTGAGTTTGTCTGCGACAGGTCCTGGTTCTGATCTTGAAAATAGAGTTGTAAATAGTTTAAAGTATGGTGATCCTACGTGTGAGGAGAGGGTTACTTTACTTGATATAAATGATGATGTGGTACAGATAGGAAGAACGGATGATGATTTGATATCCTCCTATTTTCAGCTGAATGCCCGTGTAGCTTGTACTAAAAACAAGTTCAGCTGCCGGCACACAATTAAAACAGAGCCATTTGATTCCAGTACTTATGACTCTTTTCAATTTTCGTTTAATATACTGAATGACACTTTCGGTTCCATTCCTGTAAAGAATTTCAATGTGACTTTAAAAAAATCAAGCGGTCAAGAGGTGGATGGTGATGACAATGAACAATTGGCTGGTGTTTCTCTTTCGTTTTATCATAGTCATGCCTCTTCAGTTCCTATCGACGCAAATTCAGATATAGACTATAACCTGCCCATAGGTTCCGGGTTCGTTACAGTGTCTTCTGACACATCTGATGACACTCAATCTGAAAAAATGGCCTCTTATTGTCATGATATTTGTCAGAATTATAATACTGGAGATGACAGTACTTATATTTACCCTGCTGTGAATATTCATGAGAAGGCAGGTGAATCTTGTACATTCACTGGCAACTATAGTGATTCCGCCAGTAATAGGGTGCAGTGTATTGTCTGTCATACCAAGGCCTGCCATCGATATGGAATAGGGACTTTTGGACCTTTGGATAACGAGTTACGCACCATCCAGGTTCAAAATACGCCGCCCACACAACACACGGTTTACGGGGTGAGTGATGAACCTCTTGATGGACAGGTTCCGGAATGTACTGTTGCCAACGCCTACGAGACTGACGGGGTAAGAGATATTCCGGAGGGAGTGACAGGTTCCGGAGAGGATGTTGTTTCTGATGGCAGTTGTAAAGCTATGGCTATGCAGTTGAGTGGCAGTAACCCATTTGGAAGTCTTAAGGACAATACTTATGAAAAGACTGAATGTAGTACTGAGTTACCTGTACTCTGTTTTACGAATGGGCATTATTTGCCAGCCCTGGAAATTAACCCAAGCAACTTGAATAGCCCTCCTGTCGTGGTAAAGGCCAAGTTTCAGGACGCGGAAGAAGCCTGTTTTAATATAGGTCGGGAAATTGCTGAGTATTATCAATTAGGTGTAATAATGGCCAATGCTTATAAAGTGGAATTCGCTTCAACAGATTTTGTGACCAGAACAACGGAAACATTAAAAAAACTCCCCAGACTCGCAGGAAGTGGTGGTGCTGGTGCTATTGATGTTAATACACCTAGTGATGCCAAGTTTGATTTTGTGAATAATGCAAGTAGAGGAATGTTTTTGGCACCCTCCGCTTATTCACAGGATTACTTTAAATTAACAGAGCGAATACAAGATATTATTAATTCTTTGGGCAGTACCAATAAAGTGTGGACCGCTATGGAATGGGATGCGGAAGGTTTGGTGGTAGGTTCTCCCCCTTGGGCCCTGGTGGCAAAGGATGACCCTTACGCTTTATTCTATGATAAGAGGGAAGATAAAGGGAATCGTCCGACTTTATTAAAAGATACCGGAAATTATAATTCTGCCAGTAAGTATTTTGCTTTGACTTATAATGTTCATTGGAAAGGTTTAGTGCCGCAAGCGGCAGGCAAGTCTTACCCTTATGTGTGTAAAAACAAAACAACGGATCGCTTTTTCATTACTTCCTCCTCTGGAGCTTTATCAGCAGGTCCTGCAAGATGTAACAGTGCAGGGGGGCTTTTCGTACCGCCGGAATCCGGTCTGGATTGGGCCAAGCTGATGCTGGAGTTAAATTCTAATGATGATTATTATCCTTTTCCTGATCCTGATCTTAAGCCGGAAGATGTTGCCAATGCCAATTTTGTCTATAAGAAAAATTTCACTAATCAGGTAAACGGCGGCAGGAAGGCATGGGTGGCTCTCCAGAAAGTCTCAGGAACAAAGGCCGCAGAAAAGACGGGAATCCGAGCCAGCGAACTAAAACTATATTCCAAGCACTTTCCTACTGATTCTGTTTTTCGTGCAGACACTAAACAGGATATACTGAATGCTTTATTTGATGCGAATAGGTTTTCCGGTGATATAAAACGTAGATATTCGGCTCATCCTATGGCTGCAATGACCACCAGTGGATTGATACCCAAGGGTAATTCCGCCAAAGCTCTCCTTAAAGCAATGTATAAAGTTATGAAGGAGGTTTTGAAAATAAATGAGATCGATATAGAGAATTACGGCGAAAAAGAAACGCAGTCAGTACCGTCCGGATATAAGAAGATTTGTTTGGATATGAGTCAAAGAAATGAATATATACCGGTCAGTATTCAAGATCTTAGTGCTACCTGTCCTAATGGGGGTGTGGGCCTGGATATAGATAACTCCCTTCCCGGTAGTGCTCAGCTTAAACCAACCAGCTATAAGTATGGGTCTTATTGGATAAAAAACATAGGGGCATCCGATGAAGAGTATGTCATTTTAACAGGAGGTAAGATAGCGGAGAGAGTTAGCCAATATAACGGTAAGATAGCTTTTCTTGGTCAATGTGATGGTGAGTGTACCGCTGAATGGAACCAGTGTAATAGTGATTGTGATAGTCAGTATTTACCTTGTCCTCCTTGTACAACAAGGTCATACACGGTTACGGATGGTGATGGTAATATACAAACCCGCTATAGGAGGGATTGCAGTGCCAAGCGGGCGTGTGAACGGGCTCATGCTGCTTGTAAAGCAACATGTGATACTGAGAAAGAGGCTTGTAGAGACGAATGCACCGGCGAAGCTCACGCTCAATTTAATATATAGTTAGTTTCCAGTGATCTTTTATAGTGTGAATTGGACAGGTTTTAATCCGGCTATTTCTTCTGTTGTGTAAATGCCGGTATCCAGAATAAAACTGGTGACAAGAGCGGCGGGGGTGATATCAAAGGCCGGATTGAAAGTTTGATTGTTTTCCGGTGCCCATTTTATTTTTTTTAAATTTTGGTTAAACCCTTCTATTTCATAAAGAGGTCTTTGTTCAATGGGAATGTTTGTACCTTTTTTACAGGAAAAATCAAGTGTGCTAGTGGGAGCTGCCGAGTGAAAAGGTAGTTGGTGATGGTGAGCTTGGGTGGCCAAACCGTAAGTTCCAATTTTGTTTGCAAAGTCCCCGTTCATGGCAATGCGATCAGCTCCCACCAATACTCTTTGTATTTTTCCTGATTGCATGAGCATGGCCGCCATACTGTCACAAATAAGAGTGTAGGGGATGTTTTCTTTTTTTAATTCCCAGGTTGTAAGACGGGCTCCTTGCAAAAGGGGCCTTGTTTCTGCAACGTATACATGAATATTTTTTTCTTCTTTATGAGCTTTACGAATCACACCCAGAGCGGTGCCAATACCAGGAGTGGCCAGACTTCCCGTATTGCAATGGGTGAGCAAGCCTTCCCCTTTTTCTATAAGGGAAACTCCCCATCGGGCTATATCTTCACACATTTTTATTTCTTCTTTTATTAATTGTTCAGTCCTTTTTTCCATTTCTTCCGTATCCGGTTTATCAGTCATGTCTTTCATTATGTAATCTATGGCTTTTGTAAGATTGACAGCAGTGGGGCGTGTTGATTTTAGTTTTTTTGCGGCTTCTGAAATGGCCGGTTTTTTTGTTTTGGGTTTTGCGAACAAGGTAAGTGAACAGGCCGCGGCGACAGCAATAAGGGGAGCCCCTCTTACGCAGAGTTTTGAGATATACTCACACATCTCATCAGGTGTTTTTGCTTTTAACCACACTTCTTTTTGTGGTAACTGCCTTTGATCCAGAACGAAAAGTTTGTTGTCCCTTAAGCGAATAGCCGTATATTCAAAATCTTTCATAATTATAGTATTTTATTTCCTATATTTTCTCTCATTTGTTGTAAAGCTTCAATTTCCTCTTGGGGAAGAGGGTTTAGTTTATTGATAGAGGATGCATACATGAGTAGTTTAGCGGAATGTTCCAGTCGTTCCTGTCCGAAATAAGCTTCTTCAATATTTTCTCCCCAGGTAAGAGAGCCGTGACGGCTCAGAATCATCACTTTTCTCTCTGGTAAATATTTTTCGAGATGGATTCCCATTTCTTTTGTTCCCGGGCGGGCATAGGGAACGATAGGGACTTTGCCCAAGGCTAAAATCAATTCAGAGCAGCTATCACAGGGAAGCTCTTTTAAATCAGGATGAGCAATACTCCAGGCGATGGCAGCGGGGGGGTGGGCGTGAATAACCGCTTTGGCTTCAGAAATTTTATGATAAACAGAAAGGTGCATTTGTTTTTCGCTGCTGGGGGTGCCGGTTTGAGATTGCCCTTTTAGATCCATCTCCACAATTTCTTTTTCTGTGATGAAAGCTTTAGGACGGGCACTGGGAGTGATAAGAATTTTATCTTCGTCTACTCTTATACTGATGTTACCATCACAGGCTGCTAAACACCCCGCTTTGTGAAGACGACGGCTGATCTCCACTATTTGTTTACGTTCATGTGTGTATTTCATATTGAAATGGAAAATAACATATATTTTTATCTAAGGTAGTTTTTTTCGTTATTCTCGTATAGGATAAATCCAGATTCTGGCTTTGAGTATCGTCTTTCTGTCCTGTCCTCGTCATTCTGAACTTGATTCAGAATCTCTTTCACTCCCAAGGTTTTCATTAATATATCAATAAGCTTTCATTTTGTTATCATTAATAAAAAAGTGTTTTAAATTTCTTATCTTTTCTCCTTTTTATTAGTAGTCATTTATGATGATTAAAGGCTCTATTCGAATTTTGTTCATTTCGCTTCTGATTTTTTTATGTTTGCCGGTTGTAGCTCACCAGCATCCTGCGGGTGGGGATAATTTAGTTCACATTAAAGAGATTTATGAAAGAGCTGTTGCTCTTTCTCCTGAAGTGTTGGAAGCAACGGAAGGATCTGTAGCGCAGCCTTACTTAAAGGTAGGTAAGCAGTCTATTCCATTAAACTCTGGTTTTTGGGATTTGGTAAGAGGATGGATCCGGCTTTATCGTAGTGAAATTAATGAATACTGCTCTTGTAATATCAATGAAGAAGAATTGATTAGGGAAGCCAAGGATCAGATAGCACGGGGTTTTTTCTATTCAAAGATAGGAAGACATTTGGTTCATTTTACAGAACATGTCGTAGTGGAGGCTTATGGATTATCCGCCAAGTATGGAAAGACAGCACTGATATTAAAAGCTTCTGCGGAAGTGGCGGAAACACTACTTTCTATTTTTGTGGGAGGTAAGGGGGTGCATATCATTTGTAATATGATTGATGCCATGATTATTTTTATGTTTCGAAAATCGCAAATTTACGCCCGTGTTTTTAGTAACAGTGGAACTCTGGACCGAAGCAGAATGCTTTCGATGATTCGCTTGGCTTATGTAAATCGGTTGATGAGAAAGGCTCAGAGAAGGGTGTTTTTTTACCTGGAGTCAACGTCTGTGAACCAGGGAGCTCTGCACCATGTGAGTGCAGAAGGTATCAGGAGAAACAGAAGAGCCAATTGGGTTAATAATTTATCTGAAAGGGCCACGCCTGTTTTGAATCGAATACGAGAGATAGATATACAACTGGAAAACGAAAATCTTTCGGAAAGACAAAGGGCAAGGCTATTTAGGGAACGGGCAAGACTTTCCAGGAGAATAGAGAGCTTCACTGAAGTTTCCAGAAAATCATTTTTTGGGCAAAGGTATAAACGATTTTTACTTCTTTTATCCAGGAAAGGGAAAAAGGATTACTTAAAAGGGGTGGATTTTTCAGACAAGGTCACTTCAACAAATTGGCTTTGGTCTTTAGCTATTCAGGAAAATATTTTGGAAAGAGCCTTAATATCCCAAGCTGAAGAAAGTATTCATCAAATTGATAGTGTTACAGATTTGAAAAAGGATGGGATTAGAAGTGGATTGGCTGAAGAGTTTTCAGGGAACATGCAAATAAACGCACGTCAAGCGGAACATATTCAGGCTGTAGAACAGGTTTTAACGGATGTAGAGAAAATTTTTGATACATCTCTCAGTACAAAAGAAAGATTTTTACTTGTTTCTGTTATAGAAACCGTATTTGTTGGGTTTTTCGAACATTACCTTAGGTTAGTTCATAATACTTTATCTCAGTCCACTTTAGGTATGAATATATGGGGAAGGGCCAGGTTGAGATGGAGACTGGATCGTTTTATTTATCATGTTTTTGTTTATTCTGATTTTTTACGTACAGTGGCTCTTGTAAAAGATCAGACAAAAATAAGTTCTTATAAGTATGAATCAATGGAAAATCTTTTACTGTTTTTTGATTATTTGAACAGGCTACATCAGTTAGCTCATTCAGATCATCTTGTAAAAGATGAACTATTGGCAAGATTGGATCAAAATCTTCGGCGTGTTCAATCTTTTCAGGTTAATTTGGAAAAAAGAACCGTTTTTTCATGGAATCCGTTTTCCGCTCTTATTCCCTGGTGTCGTAGTTTGGTGAAGGCGGTCCAATGAGAAAGGAAAGTTTGACATTTAAGAGAGATTTTAAACATTATTTTCTTTTTTCAATAATGTGCTTTTTAGTTATATACACTTACAGTTCCAGTGCGGGAGTCGGTTCATTATGTAGCAGGATGTTTTTTAATAAAAAAGCATCCGCTTTTGCTGGTTTGGAGTGTAACGATCCTCGTGGAAAAGTGCTCCTTGAAGCGCACAGAACAGCTGAAAGGCTACAGATGTTTATTGGTAATAAAGAAGTAAGAGAATTTGAAAAAGGTTTAAGGAGAATGGCAGAATTCCTGGAGCGGCCTCCCACAGGAAAAGAACAGGAGATTTTAAATCATTTTAATACATCTATTGAAGCGTCTGTAAATAAGATTCCTGAAATGATGGAGTTTGTTCAAAATGTACACCCCACGAAGGCACCTTATTTTGGACGAATTACAGAAGCTGTATTGGCAATGTTTAGTAAACATATCCCCACAATGTTAAAAGAGGATGCCAATCAGATAGATTTGCCCAGAATAAATCTTATTTTAAAAAGTATAGCTGCTTTTGATGCAAACAGGCCGGAGTTTTCTCTTTATAAAATAAAGCGAGCTATAGAGGGACGTTATTCACTGAGGGAGTTTATCTTATGTCGAGTATAAAAAAAAGGAGAGTATTATGAATAGATGTAAAAGGATATTATATCGATTCGGTTTTGGAAGTTCCGAGTTATTTTCACATGGTTTGTTATTCCCGCGCAGGCGGGAATCCAGTCGTATACGACACCTCTTTGGATTCCGGATCAAGTCCGGAATGACAATACTGACAATAAATCTTGCTTTGCTGATGATTTCCTGTGGGGAAACGCATATGAGTTTAGAAGAGGCAACAGGAGGAGAGGCGGCTTCTCTCATTGCACAAATGGATCCAAAAGAAAAAGAGGAGGTTGTTACCAACGAGCTATTTGAAGCTGTGTTGGATAATAAACCGGAAGAAGAGATTGATAAAATCCTGTCTGACACCAATATATCCGTTACTTCCGTAAATAAAAGAGGGGATACCTCTTTTGGTGTGGCAATTCAGTTTAAACGAAAAGAAAAAGCATTATTGCTTGTGGAGAAACTTCAATGTGAAGATCTGTCTCATCAAAATAATAAAGGAGAGAGTTATCTTTATTTAGCCTCCAGAGAGGGTTATGTGGAACTCATTCATCGTATAGCGGATAAGTGTTATGAGAATGACATGCTTGATTTTTCTGATTATGAGTTTTCTGATGTAGATCCTGAAACATTAAACGGAGAGATTGCGATCCATGTTGCTCTTAATGGTGCTGTGGCGGAGGCTCTGGATTATGAATACACAAGAGGTACGCTGGAGTACTCTTGGTTTGTTTTTCACAAGGGGAATGACAGAGAGGAATCTTTTTTACATAAGGCTGTTCAGGATAATCGTGTTAACACGGTAGAATGGGCTGTTCGTACCTATTGTGATGAAAGTGAATGGGAACAATCAGAAAGTTCATGGAAGCAGATCCCCGCTTCTATATGGAATTACATATCAGGAGGATTTCAAACTTATATATATAATGTGGCTCAGTTAGTAAATTACCAGGATGTCGAGAATAATACGGCTTTACATCTGGCGGCTCAGTCTCTTAATACAAAAATAATTCGGATACTGTCAGATTGCCGATGGATGGACTATCTTATAGAAAATAAAAATGGCAATATTGCTTTGCAGGTTTTTTTGGAGTCATTGGATGATAAGTTAAAAAATCATAGCCAGGAAATAAAAGATACTTTTGTTTTTTTGATTCATAGGGAAATTTATTTCAAGGAATGGGTTACTAATATATCCGATACGGTGGATCATCAAAATAAAAATGATGATTCCTCTCTCCATATATCTGCACGACTGGCTGATCCGTTTTTTTACAACTATCTGAAAAAATTATCTAATGTGAATTTGAGAAATAAGGAAGGTAGAACACCGGAGGAAATCTTTGATTCCACTCGGAGTAAAATTAAGAATCTTTAAAATGTTTTTGTTGTTTCTGTTTATTTTTTTTATTTCCTTTGGTTGTTCACCTGATGTAGAAAATCAGACGGGATTTTTGATTGTGGATAAAGAAACAGTACAATTCTCCAAAGACGAAAAAGTATTAGAAGGAGTGGGGAGGGTTCTTTTTCAGCAACCTCTTTTTGGCCTGTATTCAAAAGAACTTTACTTTATAAAAACGGAATTATTTCACGAGAATTCCTCTCTTGTGTTGCATAGTCATTTTAGTGGATTTGTGAAAGAAGATGGTATTAAAGTGTCTTTCATACGTGATGTGAATAGTTTGATTATAAAAGTTTCCACCCCTGCTTATCCGGTTCAAGAGCTTTATAAGGATGAAGATTATTTTGTTAGAAATCAAATGCTTGAAATATATACAGAAGTACATAACGGCACGGAAAACTTTATAAGTGTTAAAGTATGGAGTACCTATATAAATCCCAGTGGATCTTTGAAAAAAAGCACGCCTTTTCTTTCACAACAGAACCTTATTGTAGATTCCGGGGACACTCTTTTTTACTCAAAAGGACAGGGTATGTTATGGGGAGTGAGTTTAAATAAAGTACGGTTGATTAAAATAACCAGGGAATCCTTGAGCCAAAAATGATTTTTCTTTTATTTTTTCTTTTTTGTGCACCTCTTTTTGCCTCTTCTCAGGAGTTGACTCCAAAGGGTTTGCATTTAGATAGTACAGATAAAACAAAACATTCTATTTCCATTCATTTGGAAAGTGAAGGACAGTTATCCAAGAATAAAATTTCCAAAAATCAGAAGGAATTTTATCCTCACGTTCCTTACACGGAAATTGGATTTCGTTACTCTAAAAATGACAGATTGAATTTTTTTATTAACCTGGAAGCGGAATCTTATAGAAATGAATGGCAAATCGGTTTGGATGAGTTCAATCTTTCTTATGTTTTCAACACTCTTCCAATGAGTGTGCAGGCCGGTTGGCTCATTTTGCCTCTGGGTTATATGGATAAAAATGCTAATATTTTTTCTCAGGATTTGTCTTTGTATGGTGCTCTTACTCACAGTCAGGAAGATATTGGTTTTGTGGCGGATGTGTATATCTGGAAAGAATTTTTAAATTTACAGGCCGGTATTTTTGGAGGCTGGACTGATAGAAAATCAGATGATTTCTATAAGGCACCGGATTCTGTTCCCTTTATAGTGAGCTTGAAGAGTCGTGGTTTTTTCTGGGATGCTTTTATTAGTTGGTATGAAGTGGATTTGGCTTTTTTTGATCCTCTTCAGGCTTTAGGGGCAGGTGTTGAATTGAAAACAGATTATAAAAAATTAACTATTTCTGTTCAGTCTGAATTATGGCATGTTACGAAAAAAAAACAGACCACTTTTAGCTATTATTTATTTCCAAAAGTATCCATCCATACATTTCATGTGGGTATGGTGTTTGGAGATGTAAACAGGTTCTTTCCTGACTTTAAGACAGGTCAGGTAAAATCCTCTACTTATGAGAGGGTGTTTCAATTAGGTTATCAGGTTCATCCTAATGTTCTTTTGGTAGGGGAACGGTTTATTGGTAAACAAAGGAGGGGTGTATTGGCAACTGACTCCTGGGCCGTTCGTGTAAAAGTGCATTTTGATTGGTCTGCGGATTTTTAATTCGGTAAGTTTTGAATGAAATAAATCACAGAGCAATATTTCAGTAAAGAAAACGGGAGGCCGATTTGAGGCAACTGATAAAACTGTTACATTGATTTTTGAGTTGCTTGTTTATTTTCTTTTCCGACTCTTTGTACGCTTCAATAATGTTGTTACAGTGGGCCAATTGATGGCATGATGAGATGGCCTTTTTATTATAGTGATTGGCCTGAACCCAATCTCCTTTTTCCATGTAAAAGGAGGCCACAATCCAAAGATTATAGTCAGGGTATGTTGTTCCTTCTTCTTTTAAAGAAAGGGCTTTATTGATAATTTCTTCGACCAGGTCCGGATTTTTAAATCTCTCTTCTGAAAAAAGAAGGTCTCTTGCTATGAAGAAAAGTTCTTCACGGCTTTCACTATAAGCTTTCATCGCTTTTTTAAAAAGAGAATTTCGTTCTTCAAAGAACTCTTTTTCATATTTCTTAAAGTTGTGTGTTGACATTAATTGTTCTTTTGCGTGAAAAACTGTTTTTCTGGAATCGTTGAATTTTCGGAAGTACTCATAGCTTGATGTGTTGTCGAAAAGTTTTTTGTATTCACGACTGAGCTTTGTTTCTATTTTTATTTGTTCTTTAAGATTTCTTTTTTGGACTGTGACCTGTGTTTTGATTATTTTCATTGAGTCAGCTTTCGGTTTGTTTTTCTTTTTGACATATTCTTCTGTCCACTGGCCGTTTAGCCATAATTCAATAAAACTTTCAAAAGCCTTTTTGGGATAGGTCGGATTTCCATGCCATAACAGATTATTTTTATGGGTTACGAAAAAATAGGGATACATGCTGACAGATTGAAAGAGATCATTTTTTTTGGAGTTTTCCTTTATTGGTATTTGTGCGTAAAAGAACGGAAGTTTTTCCCCGTGTTTTTTTTCTGTGTGGGATTTTAACAAATCCATTGGTTCATCACTGTAGGCATAAATGCTGACTTTTCCCTTAAGCTTTTTTTTGAAATCAATGAGTTGCTTTTCTGAAACAGTACAGGGAGCGCACCAGGTTGCCCAAAAATAATGAACTTGCAGGTCATTGGGTCTTAAGCTTTCTTTGTTGAGCCACTTGATAACACTTTGTTTTTCAAGGGGTTTGAAAAACTCAAGCGCTGATGAAGTCAATGGAAACAAAAGGAAGAAAAGTGAAAATTTTATAATTAGTGACACAGAACCAACTTTCATGTGAGGAATTTTTGGAAGATCAGTTAATTTCACAGATGGTTTTTAAAATACGGGTAGCTACCTGATAAGGGTCTGCATTGGCTCCAGGTCTCCGGTCTTCCAGATAACCGTATCCTTTTTTGGATACATGGAGAGGTATTCTTATGGAGGCCCCTCTGTCCGCCACTCCGTGTTTAAATTCATCAATATGGCAGGTTTCGTGAAGGCCGGTGAGGCGCTCGGATAAACCATATCCATAAACTTCTATATGTTCTTTATGTTTTTTGGATAGAAGAGAGATGGATTTTTCAAGGACCGCTTTTCCTGTTTTGGGGTCTCTCATGGATTTTATGGAAAAATTGGTGTGTTGTCCGGCTCCGTTCCAGTTTCCCTTGATGGGTTTATTATCTAAGGTGGCTGTTATTTTTGAATCTTCTCCCAGGCGGTATAAAAAATAGCGGGCAAGCCATGTGTGATCGGAGGTGGTAAGAGGGTCAGCGGATTCTCCTTCCACGTGTCTGTAGCCGATCTGAAATTCCCATTGACCGGGCATCACTTCCGCGTTCACCCCAAAAATCATAATGCCGGCCTCAACACAATATTGAAGGTGTTTTTCCACCAGCTCCCGTCCGAATACTTCATCCGCTCCGATTCCGCAGTAAAAAGGACCTTGGGGGGCGGGATATCCCTTGTCGGGCCAGCCCAGGGGAATACGATTTCGAAATAAGGTGTACTCCTGTTCCACTCCGAACCAGGGTTCTTCCTTGCCGGCGCCGGCATCCAGTACTCTTCTTAGCTCAGCTCTTGTGTTTGTAGGGTGGGGGGAGCCGTCCGGATTGAAAACTTCACACATAACAAGATAATTGTTTTTTCCGCGGTAGGGGTCTTTAACATATCGAACCGGTTTTAAAGTGAGGTCAGATTTATTTCCGGGAGCCTGGTAAGTGGAAGAGCCATCAAACCCCCATTCCGGAAAGCTTTCTATGTTTGGATTGTTGGAGTTGAAACGTAAAATACGGGTTTTTGATCTTAGTTTTTGGGTAGGGGTGGCTCCATCCATCCAGATATATTCACAAATGCTAAACATGTTGTTTTTCTCCTGTGTTTTATGGTTTGGTATTTTTTTATATTTATCAGGAAAATTCAACAAAAAAATGGGGCGATTAACGGGACTCGCCTGCTTCGCTCCCTCCCTCCAGCTTGTTCATTGCATAGGTCCTGTTCAGAATCTAATTCTGATCTAAAATTTCATTAAAATCCATAGGTTCAAGGTTTTGAATGGCATGAGAAACAGACTCTCTTTCTTCTCCGCTTAAAGGAATCAATCCTTTGTCGGCTAAAACTCCTTCTTCTCCGGAAATTTGATCTTGAATAAAAAAGTTCATAAAATCTTCTATTCCCTGTACAGATCCTATATGATGCTTTTTAACATATAAATAAAGGGGGCGAAACAAGGGATAAGAGTTTTCCGCGATGTTTTCAAATGAAGGTTCCTTCCCTTCGATGGAAATGCCTTTAATAATGTCCAAATTATTATCTAAAAAAGCAAAGCCCATGATACCTATGGAGTGGGGCTGTATTTTTAATTTTTGAATAGTCAGATTGTCATTTTCACCAACCACAACAAAAAAACTCCCACTCTCTCTTATGCCATGACAAATGCCTTTATATTTTGTCTTGTCTTGTTCTTTCAGTTTTTTTATCCATGGAAATGTATTACACCCTCCTTCCATGGCAATTTCCACAAAAGTGTCTCTGGTTCCCGAGGTGGGGGGAGGACCGTAGACTTGAATCTTGTGATCGGGTAACCGGGGATTAACATCTTTCCATGTCTTATAAGGATTGGGAATAAGTGTTTCAGAATTCTCTACGGGCACGTTTTTAGCTAAAGCAAGAAAAATGTCTTTAAAACTCAATGATAAAGGGGTGTCTTTAAAATATTTTACAAAGTGAACCATTACCACTCCGTCGTAACCTATTTTCATTTCTATAATTTCATTTACACCGTTGGATTGGCATTTTCTGATTTCACCGGCTTTGATCCGGCGGGAAGCATTATTTATATCAGGTCTATTTATTCCTACACCACTACAGAAGATCTTAAATCCCCCTCCCGTTCCAAGAGATTCAATTATAGGAGACTGAAACTTTGTCCTCCGGCCAAACTCTTCCGCCGCAGTACTCGCGAAAGGATAGACTGTAGAGGAGCCTACCATTAAAATGTTGTTTCTTGCCTGAGATTCAAAGCTTTGAAAAAATCCGAGAAGTAAAATGAAACTAAAAGGCCGTATTAACATACTCATCCTCTTTATAGTTTCAGTTACAGTAATCCCTGAAATGTATTTGTCAAGTTTTTTAGATAGTTAATTCTAAGGGGCGATCGACGGGGCTTGCCTACTACGTTCACTCGCATCCAGTCTTTTTTATTGTTTATTTTCGAATAAAGGGGCGATCGACGGGGCTTGAACCCGCGACATCCAGGACCACAACCTGGCGCTCTACCAACTGAGCTACGACCGCCATGTAAGTTCAATTTATATACTAAGCATTAAAAAATCAACTTTCACTGTAATATAAGGTATTCTGTTGAGGAATAAATTGGAAGTGAGTCATTTAATGCAAAAAAAACAGCAATATTCTGTCTTTGGTTCGTTTCGGCTGCGCTGGCAATGGGGAAAATGCCTGGGTATTGTGTATTGTTTTTTTTCAACGGTGTCTGCTTTTGCGGTTGTTCCTTTTGTGGATAGTGGCAAGCTTTTACGTTCTAATAAATATGAAATTTCCGCTCATGCTTTTTTTATTTCCAGAGAGGAAGAAACAGACTTTAATATTATAGCTCAGTTTGATGAAGGTTTTTTAAATAGAAAAGATGTAAATATCAGATATCTTGTGGGAGGGGGTGAATCCGGATTTCTGGGAGGATCCTTTTTAAAATGGGTTCCTTTTCCGGATTACAAGTATCAGCCGGCTTTAGGGGCTTCCACCGGTATTGTATATAATCTGTTTGATCTTAACACTCACTATGTTAGTTTACATCTGCGACCTTTTATCAGTAAGGAAGTGGAAACAGTTGTTGGAAAGTTTATTCCTTATATTGCTTTTCTAGGTAGTATTAAAATTAAAAATTTTTCTGAAGTGCAATTTCCTCTTAGGGCTAATTTTGGTATACGAGGTGAGCTTTTTTTTATTCACTTTCATAAAATGGAATTCAATTTTGAATTTAGTACAAGTATAACCGAAGAGACTCCATCTTATTTCAGTGTTGGAATTGTCACTCACTGGTAATTATTGTTTTTTTCCAGTGTTGGAATTATTGCTCGCTGAATGTAACTATTTTTTTATAAGATCGGACCGTAGCGCAGCCCGGTAGCGCGTCACCTTGGGGTGGTGGAGGTCGCTGGTTCAAATCCAGTCGGTCCGACACTTTTTCTTAAGTAATTAAATTAATTAGTTTATTTATGGACCTATGCATAGAGTAGCTTAGCAAATATAAAAATCTAAAGGGAATCTAAAGAAACAAACACTTTAAAGTGCCCTTCTGCAAAAGAGGCTACTTGATATTCAGGAAAAGTAAATTCAATTCCATTTTTTTTAAAATTCCATACTTTAAAGTCATCTTTCCCGGATGTTCCTTCTTCAATCTGTGTTTGCATTTGCTTGCTATATTCATAATTTCGCTTTCGCTGCTCAATTAAGGCACTTCTTACCTTGCTAACAAGGTTTGTAAACTGTTCGGGGCTAACCACCTCATCCAAAGATATAAATTTATTCTTTTGCCTATCCCAATTCCAGCTATAATAAAACTTGTTACCATGGGCACCTCCTGTATAAATGCGAATAGCCATCCGTACACTAACAACATCTTGTTTATCATGTTTAAATAATTTTAATTCCTGTACATGTAAACTATAAGGTAAAAGAGCTGTGGTAGGAAATTCTTGGAATAAACTTTCTGCATCTTTTATAATTGCCTCTTTTTCCTTTTTAATAATTTTTTCTACTTCTTTTTGTATTATAGGGTATTCCCTCAGCCATGGAGCCGGCATTGGTTTAAAGTTAAACAGTTGCCTTCTAGGCTTTTTGGAAGGTGATCGTTCTACTGATACCTTTTGGTCTGCTTGTACAACAAGTTTATTTTCATGGTGGGCACAAGAAGAGAAAGAAAACAAAATAAAAAATAAAACTCTATACATGAGAAAAATTGCTTATTAGTTAATTTTCTAAATTATATAACATATGTCTTTCATTCCACAATCAATACTGTTATCTTTTCCAGACATTCTGATAGGGTTTTAGGTTTGATTTTTTCAATAAATCCGATACATCCCGCCCAGTAGCTACCTTCCATATTACTACAATCACTACAATGACCTTCCCTGTAATCGCCTCCATCTTCGCAGGCAGTATTGGTTATAAGGCTAAACTTCACTTATTGATTCATGGAAAAAATATAGAGAAAATTATTCTATAAAATGTCCTGAAGAAAAAACCGATTCAGAATGAGAAAAATTATTATTATCTGCTTTGAAAAGTGAAAACTGTGTGTGATAATCTTTACAGGGAAAGGGTGATGTAATGATGAAATTCTTTAACCTGTTTATTGTTTTTCTATTAGGTTTTTTCTCTATTTCCTGTGTAGCCATGACTCCTATGAGTAAAAAATGGATGTCCTTTGTGGATAAACGCACAAAAACTCTTGTTTACTATTTTAATAAAACAGAGGTTGGAAGTAACTTTTCTTTTGGAAAAGTAAGACAAGAGAAGAAGATTGTAAGCGGGTATTGGGAAAAAGGGGAATTCAAATACGGGTGGGAAGCGAAAATAAGATACGGAGTTCCTGCATCGGACCCCAAGGCTCCTCCGGGTAAACCCGGTTTAGTGACTGTGGATTATGTGAAAAACGGGAAAACAACACCTTTTTTTAAAGCAAGAGGTTATGTATTCTTTTTTGTTTCTGATCAGAAAAAACCAAATACAAAGAAAGATCCGGACACAAATAAAGAAGCGGATACAAATAAAAAAACCTCATTTATTCTTAGGCACTGGTCTGGTGCTGTAGGCTGTGCATTTACGGATTTTATTTTCTATGAGAATCCGGAAACCAAACCTGTTATTAAGCATAGAAAAACGCAACTGACAGTATACGATAGAGAAGGTATAGTAATGGAAGCCGGGAAATTGTGTAAATAAATTACTCTTTAATGAGCATACCTTTATACATCATGTTCATATGACAGCCAAAAGTGATGGAATCTTTATTACGAATATCAAATTTAATTTTAACAACTTTATTTAAAGGTAGTTTTTTATTAATTCCTAAATTTTTTGATATAACTTCACGGGCGCAAGTCTTATCCGTAGTCCTTTTAAAATTTAATGTTACAAAATCAAGGTGTTTGGGAATTTTAATCTCAGAGGGATTATAGCCATTTTCGTTAACTATAACATTAATTTCTTTTTGAGTTTTAACTGAATTTGTTTTGCATCCAGTGATCAAAATAAAAGCTATTGAAGATATAATTAATAAATTTTTCATATTTTCCTCCTATATAAAAATTAATGGTGCTAAAAAAGCAAAGAAAAAACCACAAATCCAAAGAATAGCTGAAAGAGCTACAATTCTTAAGGACCACTTTCTACTTATTGCACACGCTTTAGCCTGGTTGGGTTCTATAGGGCAGGGGGCATAGCGATTAGCATATAAAAGTCCATAACTAATTAAAATAAGAATTCCTGAAATTGAGAAAACTAAAATCTTATTTTCCGAGAGCCATACTATTTGAGGAAAGACTCCAACTAAACCCGCAAATGCAGCTCCCATACCGATTGAGACAAGCAAGCTTGGTAAAGCACAACAGATTACGGTTCCAAAAGAGGTGAATAATGAAAGATAAGAGGTAAGCAGTTTTTTATCTTTAAGCATTAAGCTCACCCACTGTTAGGTACAGATTCAATCTTCATGACTTTAAATCCTGATGATGTAATAATCTCTTTGAGTTTTTCATCTTCGATTGACTTACCTTTTTTGAAACGCACACTGACCTTTTTGTTTTTAAGCTCAACTTTTACATGATCTATTGCCTCTTCTTTTTTAAACTTCTTTTCGAGGCTGTTTGAACAAAAAGCACAGACCATTCCATGAACAGTGATAACTTTTGAATATTTTATACTATTATTACCAGGGTTATCTTTGTTATCCGCTTTTGGATTAACCTTGGCATTAGCTTTGGTTTCAATTTTAGGATTAGCTTTTGCTCCAGCTTTAGCACCAGATTTGGTTTCAATTTTAGGATTAGCTTTTTCTTCAGCCTTGGCACCATCTTTAGTATTAGTTTCAGCAAATACTAAAAAAGAAATCATTAAAGATATAAGAATAATTATTTTTTTCATTATAAACCTCCTTTAAAATCTAACCATAAAATTAAGTTGTCCATTTCCATCAAAATCTTGTCCAACTTCCCATAAAAAGTTTTTGTAAAAAAATCTAAGCATAAGAATGTAAGCCATGTCACTAAAACGATCACTGGCTATAAATTTAAAAATCACCCAGGAGTTTAATTCATCAAATTCACCAAGATAAGGTGCAAAGCCAAGTGCTGCACTAAATTGGTCATCTATATGTTTATTGTCTTCAAAAAATCTATGTTCTACATATCTTGTAAATGTGTAAATTCTTCGAGTCTCATAATCTAATTGTATTCCAAGACGGTACATACCACCTGTTATTTCTTGTTCCGTATTTTGTTTTAAAACTCCATAACCTATACCCCCTAAAAGGTAGGCGTTTCCTTGAGCTTCGGAAAGGTTCCACCGTTTTACGAGCCATCCAACCTGAGAAGTGATTAAATGGAATTTTTCCGGGGATCTTAAAAGAACGACTCCCGTGCCTAACCAATATTTGTGTGAATAAACAGCTGAAATTTCCTGATATTTTTGGCTCATTTCAGACATAACAGCAAATCCGCCTTCAAATGATGTAGGATGTGCGTACCCCCTTTTCATCCATAGAAGGTGAGAAGCCAATAAGAAAAAAGAAAACAAGTATAACAATATAGTGCTTTTAATCAGTTTCACTTTCTTTCTCTGTTAGTCTTAAGTCACATGCCTAATTCTGTATTAAGAAGGCATTGAGCCACTTTTAACAGAATTTGAAATTGTGTTTTCAACCTGAATTACGAGAGACACCAAAGATTTGTGACAAAAAACTTATTTTTTTAATAAAGTTATAGTATTTTTAATTGGTTATACTCCTTCTTGGTATTTTTGAAAAATTTTTGTCACAAAATCAGCCTTCCGGTTGTAATAAGAGGTAGAGAATGGCTAATCCATTTTCACATTTGGAAGATGATAAGCTCATGGAGCTTTATAAAAAAGGTGAAAACATGGCCTTTGAAGTTATTTATTCAAGATATAGAGATCGTGTTTACTCTTATTTGTATAAAAGACTTACGGCTCCGGCTCTCATTGAAGATACTTTCCAAAGTATTTTCACTAAGTTTCATAAATCGAGACATCTTTATAGTGCTCAGTACCCACTAATAAAGTGGATTTATACAATATGTCGAAGTGAACTGCTTGATGCCGTTAAAAAAAACAAAGTTTCTTTAGTTGAACTTAAGGAAGAACATATTATCTCAACCCCAAAAGAAGATGAGAAATCTATAAATCTGGATTCAGAAAAGTTGTTATCCGTGAAAGAAAGGGAAGCTTTGAAACTGAGATATTTTTCTGATGAGGATTTTGCAGCTATTTCCAAAAAACTTAATACTTCTGAAACCAATTCAAGAAAGTTAGTATCCAGAGGCTTAAAGAAGTTAAGAATTAAATTTTCCAGGGGAAACAAATGATTAATCCTAATAGGGATAAAGTTGATAAAGACTTTTTAAACTTCATGAACTCGGAGGGCATACATCCTCCGGGTGATTTAAGTAATAAAATACTTGATTATGTGAAAAAAGATTTAAACCCGAGTCATACAATAGTTTTTGGAAAGCTTCTGGCTGTCCAGGCCTTTATCGGTTTCTTAACTCTCCTTTTTTGCCCTCAATTTAACCTAAGCCTTACAAATAACTATGAACTATTTCACTATTTTCATCATAAGTTTGGGGAGAGTATATGTATGGTCATTTGTGGTTCTATCTTTGTCGGAAGTGGAGCCCTGCTGGCGGCATATATATTAAAAGCGGGTGAAATTAGAAAAATTAGAGCCTCTCGATTTCTGTACTACTTTTCTATTACTTCAATTGCTCTCACTGCATTTTTACTCCTGGGTGCGGATGTTTATCTAAATCTGGCAATATTCTGGTTTATTGGTGCGTATATTGGTGGTTTGGTTTTATTTGAAGTTAATCAAATCATACGAAAAGAGGTATTTAGCTACTAAGTTATACGTATAAAAATATTTACAGGAAGAGGCATCAGTTGGGATTATAAATAATCGAAAGAACTCTCATCCATTTTTTTTTGTAAAGTAAAGGCAACTGCATCCATATCTCCGCTTTTCTTTTTGAAAAGCCAATCCATTTGGTCTTTTAATAAAACTAATATGCTTACTCCTTCCATAACATATATATCCAGAAAAGATATTTCTTCGGGAAAAGACTGCATGTCAACGACCAAGATGAGTTCAGCAGAATGGTAGTTCATAATATTAATATTTATAGGAACGAGATACTTTTTGTTTTTTAATAAACGAGGCTCCTCCACAACAAAATGAATGCGATCGGAAGGAATAGACTTTATTTGCGAAAGAAGACTGCCAACCCATGCAGTAAAGTAGTGCTCGATAAATCCCATTAATGTTTCTTTGTGGGGAGTTTGAAATGGGGCCTGTATATTTTCCCGCCAATGATTTGTTGTTATTTTAAATATCTTATTTAAAGAAAAGGCTGTATTGACAAAACATCTAATGGAATTTTCTTTGTCCTTGGGAGAGGGAAATTCTCTGTTGATACTCAATAAGTTTTGCATCTGCTCTGTAGTAAAATGCTGTATGGATTGCTTTATAGAAAGATCTTGAGTCGTCCAATCTGTTTTTGAAAAACCTTCACATGTTTCTTCCTGTATGAGGTTATCTGTCATACTGAAGCCGGCAGATCCCTGAGTGGTTTTTTGAACTGCATCTGTGTCTGCGACTGCATCTGTGTCTGCGACTGCATCTACGTCTGCGACTGGATCTATGTCTGCAACTGGATCTATGTCTGCAACTGGCATTGGCGTTGTTATTGGACCTGAAGGATCGGTATTTGTGTTTACTTCCGGTTGTTGCATGGTAGTAGCAGAGCCAAACTGACCTGATGTATCTTTCAGATTCTCTACACCGGTATCTATACTTGCGCTTGCATCTGTCTCTACACCAGCACCTGTGTTTGTACCTGCACCTATACCTGTGCTTATTTCTACACCTTTATCTGCTTTTACTCCTATATTTGTATTTGTACCTTCATCTGTGTTTATACCTACACCAGTGTCTGTGTTTACTTCTGCATTTGTACCTACGCCTAAACCTGAACTTACAGTTACATCTGCGTTTGTTGTTGTTTGTTGAGTCACAGCCGGGTTTGACTCCTGCTTTTGGAGGGGAGGTTTATTGAATTGGATAGAAACGGAAACAGGATAGTCTGGCTTATCCGGTTTTGGGTCGGAGGAACAAGAGGAAAAAAGTAAAAACAAAAAAATAAGAAAATATTTTTTCATGATTAGTCTCTTTTTATAATTTAATGTATGAAATGAGGTCTGAACAGACAGATATAAACTTTCTGGACTTCAAGTCAGTAGTCTTTTATATGGCTTCTTGTTGGTGTAAGTGTAGTCTAATAACTTGCCGGTTATTTGTCGTTACATGTGACTCGAGGAAGAAAGATGAATTCAGGGCTTCCTTCTTTTTTATTCTTAGGAAATTGAATAACATAAGCATCAGAGCGACTGCTTACCGGAACACTGACCTTATATATTTTGTAATTATGATACATCTCACCAAATGTAGTATTATCAACTATTAGTGCATTTTCATCGACTTTACAGCTCAATGAAACATCTAAAAATGTTTGTTTACTTTGGGCATCAATATGAAAGGAGATATCTGAGCTTATCAGTTCCGTGCATTCTGAGGGTAAGTGAACATAACACACTGTTGCTAAGACTCCTGTTGAAAATGAAGCAAATATTAAAGCGATTATTATTTTGAACATTCTTCCTCCTTATTTATATTGGTGTTCTATAATATTTTACTTTTATATACAAAAAAAATATTTCTAAAACTTCGTTCATCAGGGGTAAAGTTTACATCTTTTGGGAAAATTGTTGGATTATTTTTAATTACCGATATCAGGTCGCATTTGCATTCCTGGCCAACTCACCTGAGTGGCTTGTTTATAGGCACGTTGAATGGATTCTTCTTTACTATTTCCTACTCCTATAGCGTTTAATACTCTGCCTCCATCTGTAACATATTCTGTATTTGTTTTCTTTGTTCCTGCGTGGAGAAAATAAAAGTGAGAGGATTCAAAGCCGATATTTCCCTGAATAGGTACACCGGTTACCGGTTTTGAAGGATAACCTTCCGCAGCTAAAATCACACAAGAGGCAAAAGTGTTTTTTTTCCAACTCAAATCGGATAATTTACCTTGGGCTACGGATAAAAAAACCTCTGCCCAATCTCCTTCCAATAAGGGGAGTAGAACTTGTGCTTCAGGGTCACCAAATCGCACATTGTACTCCAATACAAAGGGTTTTTGATCTACAATCATAAGGCCAATGTATAAAACCCCATGATAAAATAAGTTGTGTTTTTTCAACCCTTCAATACTGGGTTGTACAACTGTTGTTTCAATATTTTTTTGTAAGTTTTCAGAAATATTATGAGGAGCAAAAGCTCCCATGCCTCCGGTGTTGGGTCCTATATTGTTGTCTTTTAGTTTTTTATAATCTCTGGCGAAAGGTAGAATTTTATAATTACTACCGTTAGTCAGTACAAATACAGAAAGTTCTTCCCCTTTTTGAAAAACTTCCAATAAAGCCTTTTCTCCGGCCGAGCCGAAAATTTTCTTTTCAAATAAGAGTTTTGCAGACTCTTCCAATTCTTTTTTATTATGGCAGATGAACACTCCCTTTCCGGCTGCCAGTCCATCCGCTTTCAATACGACCGGAAATCCAAACCGGGGGCTGGCATTTAAAACACTTTCAACAGAATGGACTTCTTTAAATCCGGATGTGGGAATATCCACAGAAGACATAAAATGCTTGGCAAAAAGCTTGCTGGATTCCAGTTGAGATGCTTCCCGGGATGGCCCAAAAACCGGAATGTTTAAGGAGCGAAAAAAATCCGACCAGCCTTCAACTAACTCTTTTTCCGGACCAATAACAACCAGCTTAATATTTTTTGTTTTAATAATTTCTTTCAGGGAGTCTTTTTCCAAAGCCTGATCTGTCAAACATACAGCCTGTGGTTCAAAGCCGGCTCTTCCAGGTAGGGCAAACACCTGTTGTACATTAGGGGATTGGGCCAAAGCTCGCACTAAAGCCTGCTCTCTACCCCCTTTTCCCAATACGAGTACATTCATTTTTTATTTATACTTCCTTAATTTTCAGTATTGGCGACAGAAGCAGTTTGTTGGTTTTGATCACAACTAACGCGACGGACTGTAAAACCTTCTGTTGTTAATTTGTCTATTAAGTTATTTTCCTTGGTTAAATGAGCCACTCCCACGGTAATAAAAATGCGCTCATGATTTTGATGTGCTTCAAGAAATTCTGATAGCCATTTCTGATTTCGTTGATTTAATACAAATTCATCCTCGCTGTTTTGCTTTGGTGATTTACCGGAAGAGTTAGTCATGTTTGCAAGATATACTTTGGAAAGATGCATGATTCCACGACGTTGTATTGCTACCGAATGTCTGTATCTGTATACCGCACTTTCTACTGTCATGGATGTTATTATGTCTGTATTATGTGTAGCATAAACTAAACTTTCCATATGT
>JANQSP010000045.1 GCA_028283955.1 Bdellovibrionales bacterium | reverse complement strand
CAGGATGAGATGAGCCGACATCGAGGTGCCAAACACCCCCGTCGATGTGAACTCTTGGGGGGTATCAGCCTGTTATCCCCGGAGTACCTTTTATCCGTTAAGCGATGGCCCTTCCACTCGGAACCACCGGATCACTTTGACCTGCTTTCGCACCTGCTCGACCTGTAAGTCTCGCAGTCAAGCTCCCTTATGCCAATGTTCTCAGCGCCTGGTTTCCAATCAGGCTGAGGGAACCTTCGTACGCCTCCGTTACCTTTTAGGAGGCGACCGCCCCAGTCAAACTCCCCACCTGACAATGTCCCTCACCCCGGTTCAGGGGCGTAGGTTAGAATTCAAAATAATTAAGGGTGGTATTTCAAGGTTAGCTCCACTCAGGCTGGCGCCCAAGTTTCAAAGCCTCCCACCTATCCTACACATAGCCACTCTAAATTCATTGCCAAGCTAGAGTAAAGGTTCACGGGGTCTTCTCGTCTTTCCGCGGGTACTCAGCATTTTCACTGAGAGTTCAATTTCACTGGGAGTCCAGTTGAGACACTGAAAAAGTCGTTACGCCATTCATGCAGGTCGGAATTTACCCGACAAGGAGTTTCGCTACCTTAGGACCGTTATAGTTACGGCCGCCGTTTACCGGGGCTTCGATTTTCCGCTTCGCCTTGCGGCTAACAAATCCTCTTAACCTTCCGGCACCGGGCAGGCGTCAGGCTGTATACATCATCTTGTGATTTAGCACAGCCCTGTGTTTTTGGTAAACAGTCGCTACTCCCTGGTCACTGCGACCCTCCCCCTAGCTCCACCCGCAAGGGGCTTCACCTGAGAGGGCACACCTTCTCCCGAAGTTACGGTGCCAATTTGGCGAGTTCCTTAACTGGAGTTAACCCAATCGCCTTAGAATACTCATCCCACTCACCTGAGTCGGTTTACGGTACGGGCGACTTTGACAACACATCGAAGCTTTTCTGGGAACCATAGTGTCTCCCACTTCGAGGATCAGATCCTCTCGCATTCACGCCTGAGAGTTGAGATGCGGATTTACCTACATCTCCCCTTGCACGCTTACACCTGAATCCAATAACAGGCTGGGATAACTGAGTCCGTCACTCCTATGCTTGAACATCAAAGCCGGTAAGGGAATATTAACCCTTTGTCCATCGACTACGCCGCTTGGCCTCGCCTTAGGACCCGACTAACCCTGGGAGGATGATCCTGGCCCAGGAACCCTTGAGTTTTCGGCGCAGGGGTTTCTCACCCCTGTTAATACGCTACTTATGCCAGCAGAATCACTTGTCGTTTGTCCACCTGTCCTCACGGTCAAGCTTCTTCCTGAACGACAACGCTCCCCTACCACTGTTGTAAACAACAGTCCCTAGCTTCGGTACCATGCTTAAGCCCCGTTGAATCTTCCGCGCAAAATCACTGAACCAGTGAGCTATTACGCTTTCTTTAAAGGATTGCTGCTTCTAAGCCAACCTCCTGGCTGTCTGAGTAATTCCACAACGTTCAACACTAAGCAATGGATTTAGGGACCTTAGCTGAGGGTCTGGGCTCTTTCCCTCTCGTCACAGGACCTTATCACCCCATGACTGTCTCCCGAACTCACTATCACCGGCATTCGGAGTTTGTTTGGGTTTGGTAATCCGGTAAGGACCCCTAGCCCAATCAGTGCTCTACCTCCAGGATAGATATTCGAGGCTATACCTAAATATATTTCGGGGAGAACCAGCTATCACCCAGTTTGATTAGCCTTTCACTCCTATTCACAGCTCATCCAAGGAAATTGCATCTTCCAATGGTTCGGGCCTCCATGCAGGGTTAACTGCACTTCACCCTGGCCATAAATAGCTCACCGGGTTTCGGGTCTATAGCCACGAACTAAAAAAACGCCCATTTAAGACTCGCTTTCGCTACGGCTCCATCTAACGACTTAACCTTGCTCGTGACCATAACTCACTGGCTCATTATGCAAAAGGTACGTGGTCACACTTGATATACAATAGTGCTCCCACTGTTTGTAAGTTTACGGTTTCAGGTTCTCTTTCACTCCCCTTCCGGGGTTCTTTTCACCTTTCCCTCACGGTACTGGTTCACTATCGGTCATCAGAACATATTTAGCCTTGGAGAGTGGTCTCCCCGAATTCCCAGCGGATTTCACGTGCCCGGTGGTACTTGGGATCCTTTCCGAAGATCAAAACTTTTCGCTTACAGGCCTGTCACCTTCTGTGGAGAGCCTTTTCAGACTCTTCTGCTAAGCTTTGATTTGGTAACTTCGTGAAGTGTGTCCGGTCACTTCCTGAAAGTCCCGTAACACCTCCTGTACAAGGGCCGGACCCTTTAACATACAAGAGGTTTAGGCTCTTCCCCTTTCGCTCGCCACTACTCAGGGAATCTCTGTTGATTTCTGTTCCTGAAGGTACTGAGATGTTTCACTTCCCTTCGTTTGCCATTATAAGGCTATGTATTCACCTTAAATTGCCGGCTCAACCGGCGGGTTTCCCCATTCGGAAATCTCCGGATCAAAGTGTGTGTGCCACTCCCCGAAGCTTATCGCAGCTTGCCACGTCCTTCATCGCTTTCTGATGCCAAGGCATCCTCCGTAAACTCTTAGTAGCTTTTATTTTAAAACAAAACTGACTGAAAAATTCGCTAAGAATGATTTCAGTTCAGACTCTCTTGTTTTCGCTCTAAAAATCTAAAATTAAAAACAATTATAAAAATGTGAGTTACTTTAAACTTGTGTTGTTTCACCATTAAAATAATGGATCACCCCTCTTCTATCCCCATAGAATCGGGCAACACAAGCACTCATGCTATTCAGTTGTCAAAGAGCCTTCTCTTTTTTCGGGAAAAAATCAGATAATATGAGTGTTACCTTCCAGGATTAAAAAACCCCAAGAAAAACAACCTTTTATACCCAAAGCCTCCACTAAAGAAAAAAAAGAAGCCTTCAAACTCTTAAATCCGAAGGAAAGTAGATAATAATGATTTCGGAAAAAAAGATCAAGCTTTAAAACAAGCAAGAAATCAAATTCCCAAAAAGAGTATCTGCCGTTTTCCTGACTACAGTAAAGCTTGGAAAAAGCCCCCCGCAACAGACAGGAAAAACAACAGAGACAAAAATATATATTTTTTAGGGCTTGGCTACCGTTCTCGGTTTCTTTTCAGTGTCGGCTGCTTCATCAACAGTCAGGCCCTCAAGAACCTTTTTAGCCATAGCATAGGAAACACCGGCTTCCATGGCTTCGCCGATAACATCGCTACACAAAGACGCTTGAAACACGTCGGGAATGAGTGAATTCACTGTGCCACTATCATTCTCACGACACCCGGACAAAGCCTCAGGCAGTTCAGCCATCACTTCCGACTCTGATGATTCAGCACCGGCTTCACCACCGTAAACATGCGCCAAAGAGGCCTGAACTGTTTCATTTAGAGCGTCCTGAATGTCCTCCGCCTTAATTTCTTTCATAGCGCTTTCAACCTGAGCCTGAGTAAGACCCCCTTCTTTGGCGGCAGCAACGATATCATTACAGTTAGCATTTAAAGCACATTCAAGTAATTTTTCAGGAAGTACGGCCATGATCTCAGCTTCCGCCTCTTCCTGCTCCTTCGCCGCAGCAACAACTTCCTGACCATAAGCTTCAGTCAAAGCGTCCTTTAAAAAGGTCTTTCGATCCGCCGATATCGTATTTTCTTCGGCAAAAGCCATAGCTGAAAACAAAACCAAAAATAAAACAGTTTTCATAAACACACTCCTTATAAACTTTAATTTCTTAAATAACACTATACCCTTTTCTAAAAAATCACAAAACAATATAAAGTTTTTTTTATTCACCAATCATTAATAATGTATTAAATTCACTGTGTTTAAGATATTTTCATTTTTCTTCTTGTAAATTTTACACACTATCTTCTAAAAGCACTCTTCCTTTATTCCTGTTCCAAAAAAGACAGTTTCACAAAGTGAAGAATATGAAAGATAGAAACCAAAGTCTCCTCTGAATATATTGCCAGCAGATTGTCACTTAACTCCTTATTATAACCATCTATAATCGACTGCCACCCCACCTGCCATTCAACATCATCCTCATATAGGTCCCGCAAAACAAGAGCCAGCTTGACACGGGTCCAATACAATTGATTCCAAATTATAACATTCTGCGTTTGAAAGGGCACAATTTCTATTTTATAAAACAGGGGATTGTTACGAAAGAATTGTCGAACAGCCTCTTTTCCGAAAACTTTATACAAAACAAAAACCACCGAGCCATAATAAATAAGAAGGCCTTCATGTGTTGCAATATCCGACTCTCTATCATATTGATGCAATTGAAGGCCTGTTTCATATTTTTCCTCACATTCCTGAACCCGCTTGATATCTTCAGAAACTGTGCGTTCTTCAAACTCTTCATAATCAGAAAAAAGAAGTCCGTTTTCCATTAAGTAATCTTTATGAATACCCGCCCGTTTTGCCATATTACAGGTAAGAGCTTTTCCCTGTAAATCCATTTCACTTCCATCGCTTCTATGTAAAAAAGCTTTTTTCATATAGTCTTCTATTTGAGTGCTCCGCTCATTAAAACCCCGCCTTAAAAAGTAACGATAGAGAGCGTACAACAAAATAGGGGATTCCGCAGAATTGAACAATGTATATTTATCATTAAGAAATCGTTCCGCCAGCTTGTCAGTGACAGGAAAAAGCCTTTCCGGCTCGGAAACCTCTTTCGCTATAGCCCAGTCATAAAATTCTATGGCAAAATGAAGAAGCCATGTCACCGATGTTGTATTATCTTTTCGAAAAGCCATGGCACGGCGAACTTCCTCCTCAAAACTTTCAGCCGAAACCCAATCGTCCACTACTTGAGTGTTTTGGTTTTTTTCTTTTCCCATCAAACGATCAATCCGTAAAAAAGACCAATGACAGTAAATGGACATCTTTAAAGAAATACATCTGTGGAACATCTTTCCCGGACTGAAAGGTTCTATCCACTTCCCCATACCCAGGTTGGCTCTCATTATACCAGGGAAAAATAAAGAAGGATCAACAATAGATTCTTTCAAAAGAACCGTTTCCTTTTGCAGTTGTTGTTGCAAAAAAGCCGCTGTTACCTTATTCAAAGGAACTTCCTGCGCTCCTTCATTACCCATAGATAAAGCGGGAGTACCAGCGGAATTCTGGGCGAATAGCGGATAGGAGAAAAAAAACAAAAACAGCAAATAAAAACGCATCATAAAGCCTCGTCCGGATTTATTATTGTCCATGCTTCCCCCTCTCTTCTCTCTAATTGAATTTGAATATCAAGGGGCACAATAATATGACTTAAAACCTTTTGACCATAAAGTGCGTCATCAGGAAATATATAATGATTTCGATTTCCTGTCCTATAACCTTTATTAGAATTTAAAGCTTTTCGAAATCCTTCAAAAGTCAGACCGTTCCTATAAGAGTCCAATAAAATGCGAAGAGCATTGTCTTCCGTGTTGGCAAAAGTATCACTAAGATTCATAGAAGGAATATTGAGAAACGAAAAAGAATTAACAGCTTCAATCTCATAACGGGCTTTTACATGAGACCAACAACTCGTATTGAAATAAGTAATTTGCCCACAGCCTTTGGCTTCTCTTTCAGAAATGGCCTGCCCTAACTCTCTATTGGACAACACATCCGTACCCAAACTATCTTCCTCAGGGTTTAATGTCCTTGGAAAAATAAGATAAACCACTTCAATGAGTCCTCCCTCCTTATACTTAAGTCCACGAATAACATGATTCCCCCTACTAAAACGAAAAACATTACGCTCATCCCCATCAGAGTGGCTTTCTTTTAGAAAGTAATCCACTTCACAGCTGCTAATACGATCCAAAAGAAATGTCTTCAAATCCGTGTCCTCAGCAGAAGAAAACTGAAAACCTTCATCACGAAAATAGGACAGGTATTCCTTTGTAAGCTCTCCGGTAAAGTCACGAAGGGAAGACCCGATAACTACCACCCCCACCATTTTGTAATCCCTCAGGATATCAGTGTAATTGGGTTCTTTAAATCGACTTAAAGAGTAGTTATTTCTGACACGCACATTCACATTGGCACGATAACTTTTTCCACCGGAAAGACCCCACTCAATAAGCCTGTTCAGAGTGGAACCCGCCTTGCCTTCCAATTCCTTATGACCAACCTCTTCTATAAGCGCATAGTGAAGGCCGAAGTCAGTGGAAATATCAGAGGGCTTCTCAATGGATTCCTCAGTAGAAACATCAGGAGATCCCTCAATGGAACCTACAGTGGAAACATGAGAGTCTGCCTCTGTGGAATCCCCCGTGGAAACATCAGAGCACCCCTCAATGGAATCTCCCGTGGAAACATCAGAGCACCTTTTAGTGGAATCACTTCCAGTGGAAATATTAGAATGTACCTCTATGGGGTCTGAAGAAAGAATAAGGGTGGCCATTCCTCCATCTTCCCTTCGTATAACACTGACATCAGAAACCGGCTGACGATCCATTCCGAAGAGTTCCTGCACATGTCCTTTTACCACATAGTAGATTTTCGATTGAAAAACATCCTGAAGAAGAGGTATCTCCTTGGCGGCCCCATTGGAAATGGAAACAGTGATTCTCTCCATGTAAAGCTCCCGATCTTTTTTCGGCAATTCCCTAAGAACAGGCTTTAGCATTCGAAGAAAATCCCAATCGGAAAAAGGAGTATAATTAATAGTGGATGTGGTCAGCTTCAGAATAAACTGAACAGAAGAAGTGAGGCGAGCGAGAGAATCGGACCCAAAATCCGGATAAGTACTGTTAACAGGTAGCATCTTGGCTGCATCCGGATACTGGCGATGCAATTCCAGATAAAGAGTGGGAGAACGCAGTAAAATATTCCAAAATACGCTTCCGAGAGTTTCACCATAACTTTGAAGATCATGATTTTTTGCCAAAAGATCAAGAAGAACAGCCAGATGGGAAGATTGAGCTGGATCTTTTTCCTGAGACAGGTGAATCAGTTTTTCCTTTATTGTGTCAGGACCATCAGACTCAGAGTTTTCAACACATTGTTCATGCAATTTATTCACTACATGTTCACCTTCTCTATTAACTCCTAAAAATACAGTTCCAGAGCCGGCAATGACATCCTTTTGTAAAAAACACTGTCCCGGGAAACCAAGCCGTTTACGCACAACAGCCGACTCAACATCAATAGAAAACAGATCACCCTCAAAACTCATAACGGTAATCAGACCATCTTCACCTATGTCTGTATTACACACTTTCCTGACATCTATTTCAAAAATCACTTTCCTCTGATAAGGATTTAAAGGATGCGAGATAACCTGCAAAACAGGTTTGTCGTTTTTTATTTGTAATTCAAGAGACACCTGACCGTCTTTAGACAACTCCAGGCTCTTGGCACGTATTATAGAATATTGCCCGCTAGGTATATGATAGGCTCTGTGAGAGTCAGGGCTTAAAGCAAAAGGATACTTAATCAAGGGTTTCATCATATGAAGGAAAGGAGGCGCAAACTTTCTGTATTGACCTTCATCATCCTGAAATATTAAAAACTCAGATTCGAAAAAAGACTCCCTACCCTCCTTTAAATCACGAAAAATATACCCTTCTTTCCCTGGTGCCTTCAGGATATTCAGGTGTTCCGATAAAAAAATACATTGTTTCGCTATTCCAACGGGATTTGAATTGAGTGTAAAACCCTTAACAGGCCCGAATATTTCCTCAGGCTCTTTTTTTTCCGTCAAAGATGTCGCTGTAAGAGATCCGTCTTCATGAACACGAAGGAACCGGTGAAGAAACAAATCCATAATCGCACAACCGGTTCCGGATAAATAATTCTGAAACGCTCTTTCACTTTGATTTAAAGTAGGTAAATCCACCACACGAAAAAAGTACTCTAATGAATAGGCTTCATTGTAATAGTCGAAAATATGAGCGGTGGCGGGTTCTTTTTTTCCTTCATAAACGACAGAATGTATCTCATTTGTTACAGATAAAACCAGCTCCGCTTTTTCTTTTTCCATTTCCACAATCATTAGTCTTCCATCATCCAGAAAACCCACTTGTAAAGCCCCTCTTCCCTCCGTCACGGAAATGATTTTTTCCTCCAGATCAGGGAGACTCCAAACCTTAATGATGTTACTGCCCCTAATAAACCCTAAAAGAGCCGACTCATCTTTGGAAAATCTATAAAGATATTTCCATCTATTTTCCTTTACTGCTGTATCTTCTGTACCTGCCTCCGTATCCACTTCTGTGTCTGTTGCTGTACCTGCCTGCACCACTGATCCATCATCATACAGGAACTCTCTTTTTTCCTGTGTCTCCAAATCCAGAAGCATAATAGCCGGGATCTTTTCCGAACCTTCTTTTCCCCGCTTTTCCGGATAGACTAAATAACGCCCATTCTTGCTGAGAATGGCCTGATCCCTCTTCACCAGATTCTCAACTTTGATAATCTGCCGATCCAGGGTAAGACACATCTTTCCTTGTGCTTCCATGGAGACAGCGACCATAAAAAAAGTAAAAAATAAAATAATAAAGTGCTTCATTTACAGAGCTTCGTTATAAGGGTTCCCGGATGACAACACAAAAATAACTTAGAAAGTATGTAAAAGTTTCACCTTTGTTTAATTAATTAAACACATAAAAACAGCTTTAAACCCGGTTATAGAACCATAATAGTGAAAAAAATATATATTCACTCATTGGTAAAAAGAAAATGCCATATTTTTTACGGGTGAAACAGACACTACCAATTTAACACATTTCCAAAGCAGGTTTACATCTCATTTCAAAATTCTTATATTTTCTGTCAAGCACACACACCCTTCGCCAGTTTTCGTCTCATTGACTTCCCATCAGATATAAAGCTAGTTTCACAATCTTTAACAACAGGCTTATTTATTAATTAAAATGTTAATTATAAAAAACCTTTCACTTTCTTTTTTACAAAAGATCAAAATAGCAATATTATTTACATTGTTATTTATAAACACTTCCATTCAGGCTTTTACTTTAGATGATGTTTTAAATATGGTTGTATCTGAAATCATACAACAGGAGTATTTATTAAAAAATCTTGATGCCTTTAAAAGTTTCATGGAAAATCATTCCTTTGAAGAACTCATTTCCTCAGCCGAACAATCTAATAAAAGATCACAGACAATACTGTTTTCTTTGTACTATTTTATGGAAAGCAGATTTTTATATACACTTGATCTGCCAAACGACAAATCGGTTACAGTAACACAGGATGACTTGTCCAGAATAAAAGACCTTATTAAAAGAACCAACTCCCCGGAAGCTTTTTTCATACAGGGACTCTATCATATCCATTTTGGAGATCGTGACACAGGAATACCTTATTTAAGCAAGGCAAAGGAAGCCGGCCACGCTTTGGCTTACCTCGTGGATATAGTATTAGCTGTCAAAAAAACAGAAGGTGTCACCTCTAAACCTATAAGAAAAGAAATACAAAAACAAAATATTGAAATAACCTATACCACCCTAAAAGAAATGGAGGAAAGAAATATAAAACCTCCTGGTTTTGATTTTTTTATGGGAACCGTATTATTTCTAAAAGGCCAATACACAGAAGCAAAAAAATATTTTGCAAGAGAATTAAATAATAACCTGCTTGCCACTCCCACCCTTATCTATATCGGAATTATACATAAAAAAAACAGACAATATGAATCAGCTAAAAATTATCTCTCTCAGGCTATTGAAAGGGGTGGTGATGCAGCAAGACCTTATTTACTGGATATATATATCCGGGAAGGTAATTACATTTCCGCTTTTGAATTACTACACGAGATGTCCTTACAGTGGGGCAAATACACTGACATTGCTTCTATTAAAGCCTCTATCTTACTTAGCTATATGTTGGAGAGAGGATTAGGTGCTCCCGAGGATCTTATTGAATCTTATAAATGGGCAGACAGGGCAAAAAGAATTTATAGTGTGTCACGAAATAATTCAATCCCAAGACGGGTGGATTCTCTAACAGGGAGATATATGTTATCTCTGACCTTCTTCAACGAAGACACAGAAACTATGACAGTTTTGAGAGAACACTCCATATCTCACCCAAAAACAGATGAACTTCCTCCCCTGTTTAAACTAATGAAAGTCAATAATAAAAAGTTAACCAGAAGGCAGACAGAGATAATACAAATGCAAATAGACTCTTTAACACAAACGCTGGTCAGTCTCGGACAACTGCAAAAAGCCCGTGTGATATCAGCTGATATGTTTGAGAGCCTTCATTCCCCTATAGGATCGAGATGCGGAACCGCCTTTACTGTTCATTAAAAAACTGTCTTTTCACACTACTCGGATTTCAAACAACCAGGCAAAACATCCATAATAATGAAAGATTTATCAGATAAAACGAGTTGATTCTCCTGAAGAGAAAAGCTGGCTCTGGAAATATCCGTTTTCAACTTTTCCTTTTCCTCAGTTGTTTTCTCTTCATAAGAATCCACTTCCGACATAAAACGATTGAAAGACACGCCTAAAAGAGAGTGGGTCTTTTCACTTAATTCAAAATAAGCATTCATAAAGTCCAAAATATTGGAGCAATCCACCTTTACATCCTCTCCTTCAAGCAAAGCTGTAAAATAATCAGGTGATTCCGCTTGTTCTGCAGAGAAAGCCAAAGGCCCAAAGGCAAAAAAACAAAGAAGAAGTTTTACAAATAACACGGTAATAAACATTATAGCTCTCTTTTTAACAATCCGGCATTATATTATAAAATATAGAAGACTCATTCTACACATAAAAAGCAAAACAGGCAAAAAAATCAAAACCTATTGTAAAACTTACCTTCCATGTTCAGGAATTTGTCACTCCGTCCGATCTTACACACCGCCACCTACAAAAAGAATCCCATCTCGACAACAAACTTGACAAGTATATAACCAGTTCTTAAAATATCTTAGCATGCAAAAAGCTCTCTATATCATTGCCATTCTATACCTTTCTTTTCTGTCCGGGGGATGTCAGGAAGCACCTTACTCCACTATAACTGTTGAAACAGGTTGGGGTCGGGAACGAATTCCCGGTTTCTGTTCAGCCTGGTCAGATGGCTGTGATGTCTACTGCCGTGAAGGTGCCCAATCATGGTATAAAGTCAAACGAAAAACACTTTGCAAAAATGAAGATCTCCATGCCTCTCAATGCATAGACAGCGAACCGGAACTGCTAAAACTGTGCAAAGAGAACTCTAATAGTGAAGAAAAATAATACAGGATATTAATTATCATGTCTGTGCTTTGGATCGCTCTTATCACAGGATTTATTGGTGTAATCACGGGATGGTTGATCAACGAAATCATAAAAAAACAACCTTTTATTGAAACCCAAACTCTACTCAAAAAAGCATTGGAAGAAAAAAACAAATTAGAGGAAGAGGTAAAGACCCTCCAGGAAAAACATCTTCAGGCAGAAAAACGACTATCAGAAATGGAAGTGGAAAACAACACAAAACAAATATTGCAAAACCAGTTTACCGACCATTTCAAAAACCTCAGTCAGGAAATTTTTGAAAATAAATCAAAACAATTTCAGGATCAGGCAGAAAAAAATCTATCTTCTTTATTGAACCCCCTAAAAGAAAAAATATTGGCTTTCCAAACAAAAGTGGAAGAAACCTACAATCGGGAATCACGTGAACGATTTTCCCTGAAAGATAAAATAAAAGAACTCTGTACAGTACATGATCGCCTCAAAGAGGAAACCATGCACTTATCAAAAGCCTTAAAGGGAGATATAAAAGCTCAAGGACAATGGGGGGAAATTATTCTCAGCACTATCCTGGAAGCGTCCGGCTTAAAAGAAAATGAACATTATATTACACAAGGCCGAAACCTTAAACTTAAAGATGAAGAAGGACATTCTCAAAAACCGGACGTCATTATTAAGTTACCTGATAATAAACACCTGGTGATTGATGCAAAAGTATCTCTTACTCATTATGAACGATTTATTATGTCTGATTCAGAAACGGAAAAACAAAATCATCTGTCTCAGTTTATATCCTCTCTACATACCCATGTGACACAACTGAGTAAAAAACAATATTCCTCAACCGACAACCTAAATACCCCTGATTTTGTCCTCATGTTTTTCCCTGTGGAGGGGGCCTTTTCTTTGGCTTTACAATCTGATCCGAAAATCTTTCAATTCTCATGGAAACATTCCATTGTCATTGTCAGCCCCACCACTTTATTAGCCACTTTAAAAACAGTGGAATCCATATGGAAAAGAGAAAAACAAAACCGCAATGCCAGAGAGATAGCCAAAGCCAGTGGACTGCTTTATGACAAGTTCACTTCATTTACAGAAGATCTGTCTCAAATCGGATCCAACTTAAAAAAAGCGGAAAACAGCTATACTCAGGCTTTGCAAAAATTACACACCGGAAAAGGAAATATCGTTTCAAAACTGGAAAAAATAAAACAACTGGGAGCTAGAACTTCCAAACAAATTTCAGATAATTTACTCTCATCAGATCAATAGCCAGTCATTAGTCTTAAACAAAAGTAAGGTATTGATTGCAACTCCTTAAATACTTTTGAATCCCCTTAATAACCTATGATACTTTTTTAATACATACTGTTGAGGAGGAAATTTTTATGAAAATGAGATTAATAGTCTTAACTGTTTTTTTATCTCTTTTGTGCCTCTCATGTACAGAATCCAATAACAGGGCTGGAAGCGGAAGGTACCAGCAATTTGACTCTGAAACATGCAACTCCAGTACAGAAAGAAGAACAGCAAACATTGATGAATTGGAAACTATTAACAGCACAAATGCACATGATTATCAAATAACCGGAACCTGTGAAAGAGACAATTCAGAAGTGAGAGTCTATATTGAGGGACATCCCCTGGATAAACAACCTATTTGTGGTAGAGGAGAATGGGAAATCTCAGCTGATATAACCGGCATAATTAATAAAAAAGAAAGAGTTCAAGTCGCTGTTTCACAAGCGGGAAGCAGTGGTTTACTATGTAAAAATGTAACTAATTATTTTATATGCCCGGACGGGTATATAGGTGTTCCTCAATTGGATAACTTCACTAATGAAAACTTCTGCGTAATGAAATATGAAGCAAAAGTCAAATCGGAACAGGATTTACCCACTCCCATCAATCGCTCCATCATTAAAGCTTTGGCTCTAGCCAAGGGATTTCCTATAAGGGGGAGAGGGTTAACTCAAGAGGATGCTGTCAAATACTGTAAAGAAAATGGGGCAGGATATGATCTTATTGACAACGACGAATGGCAGACTATTGCCAGAAATATTGAACAGGAACCGGTTAACTGGTCAAACGAAGATCTAAGAATCGGAAATGAAAACCGCCTTAATATCGGTAACGTTTCAGGTGTCAAAACAAGTAGCGATGAAGATGACATCAATGATAAAAAATGGAACCTCAATAAACGTAGCCATAAACTGACCAACACGGAATATATATGGGATTTCTCCGGTAACCTGAGTGAAATCGTTCAACATGATATAAGCAGCCTTCCTGAAACCTATACAGGATACATCTATAAAATTCCCAGTTCTTTAAAAGAACTTTTTGGACCTGACAGGGATTACACCATTCTGGATGACAGGGAAAGACTCCGTGGCTTTGCCGGACTGGGGTACATGCAGGGAAGCCGCTTCAGCGGAGGTATCATAAGAGGAGGTAATAACAGCAGAACAGCGGGAATTTTTTCAGTAGAAACAACGACACATTTTAACAGACCCAATGTCGGTTTTCGCTGTGTTTACCACCCTTGATGAAGAACAAAATCACATCAGGAATGGGCTAATTGCCAATTTTGTCCAACATGAATATTAACCTTTAAAGGCACTTTCCAATTCACTACATTTTCCATAATTTCCTTGATTTTTCCCACTTCCTCTTCCAGTAAATTATCTTCACATTCAAACAGCAGTTCATCATGAATTTGCAGCAAAAGAGGTGAATACAAACTGTTTCTTAACTTAACCATCGCCACTTTCACTAAATCACTGGCAGCACCCTGTATAGGGGTGTTAATAGCCACTCTTTCCCCCCATTTCTTGGTTTGAAAACGGGAAGAGGACAATTCCGGAATAACCCGCCGCCGGCCTAAAAGGGTTTCCACATATCCCTGCTCTTGAGCGGACTTCACGATAGAATCCATATACTTTTTTACCTTTTTGAATCGGGTAAAGTAATTCTTAATAATTTCGTTGGCTTCAGCAACAGAAGTCCCCAGTGATTCAGACAAAGTGTAAGAGCCCTGTCCGTATATTAAACCAAAATTAATGGCCTTGGCGGAACGTCTCAGTTCCTCTGTCACCTTTTCTATAGGCACAGAATAAATTTCGCTGGCGGTGGCTCTATGAATATCCAGATCTTTTTTAAAAGCGGAACAGAGGGCGGGATCTCCTGTAATATGGGCTAAAATTCTCAGTTCAATTTGAGAATAATCAGCGGAAATAATTTTTTTTCCTTTTGGAGCCACAAAAGCTTTCCTTATTTTCCTCCCTCTATCTGTTTTAATAGGTATGTTTTGTAAATTAGGGTTTATGCTGGAGAGTCTTCCTGTTGCCGTCAGGGCCTGACGAAAATGAGTGTGTATCCGACCCGTCTTTTTCTTCACCAAAGGAGGCAAAGCCTCTATATAAGTGGTTTTCAACTTAAACAATTCCCTATGCTCTAAAATTAAAGGAACAATAGAGTGTTGAAGCTTTAACTTATTCAATACCTCCACATCTGTAGAATAACCTGTCTTTGTTTTTCTTATTGGCTTAAGACCCATCTCTGTAAACAACACATCCGCTAATTGCTTCGGGCTGGAGATATTAAATTCGTGTTTCGCATAATCAAAAATTTCTTTTTCAACAGACTGGATTTGTTGATTTACCTCTTCCGCCTGTTGTTTTAATTCGGCGGAGTCCAACATAATCCCTTTCATCTCCATCTCATATAAAACAGAAATAAGAGGCACCTCCACCTTTTCGTAAAGATTTATCATATTCAGTTCTGTTAACCGTTTTTCCAACTCTTTTTTTAACTTTTTATGAAATTGATATATTTCACCGGGGACACAGGAACCCTCTACCTCCTTCTCTATATATTTAAGACAGATACTCTCAAAATCACCCGGAGGGCCGGACTCTATCAAATAAGCGGCAATCATTGTACACCAATAAGGAATAGGGTGAGCACAATCAAATTCCTTCCAGATTTTTTTTAAATCATATCCACACCAGTAAATTCTCCTGTCTGAAAACAGCTGACCCACTCTTTGCAAACTATGATTTTCCAAACTAATGACTTTATTTTTATGAACTAAAAAATACTGATTGTTTTGTGCGAAAACCCACACTTTACTGTAAGGTTGAATCAGCTCTTTCAGTTCATCCCAGCTAAGATGATGCAACTTTAAGTTTGAGGAAGTTTTTTTTACTTTTTGATTTTCTTCTGCCTTAATACCACAAAGTTTTTTTTCGAAAGTTTTAAATTCCAATTCCTTTAATATTCCTCTTAAAATCTCCTCTTGACGGGGTTGAAGCCGGAAAGAAGGAACAAGCTTTTTCAGATCTATATCCGTCACAATACAAGCCAATTCTTTGGATAAAAAAGCCTCCTTTTTATTTTTTTCCAGTTTCTCAGCTGTCTTCTTCTGAATACTATCCAGGTTCTTATATATTTCCTCCAAACTTCCATATTTTTGAAGTAAGTTCTGTGCCCCTTTTGGGCCAATGCCGAAAACACCTGGAATATTATCACTACTGTCCCCCACAATGGCCAGATAATCATTTATCTGATGAGGGTGCACTCCCCACTTTTCCTGCACACCAAAAGAATCATAACTCACTTCTCTCATGGGATCATAAAGAGAGATGGAATCAGACACCAACTGGGCAAAGTCCTTGTCCCCACTGACAATGACCACTTTAAATTTTTCTTTTTCGGCAGTGACTGCCAAAGATCCTATTAGATCATCCGCCTCATAACCCTTGTGTTCCACCATAGGAATACCCAAAGCGGCTATCATCTTTTTTATGTAGGGAATTTGTACTTTCAGATCTTCCGGTGTTTCTCCCCGATTAGCTTTATATTCAGGATATATCTTTATACGAAAGGAGGGTTTCTCATGGTCAAAGCAATATACTATATTTTCCGCTTTACGCTCTCTGAGAAATTTATCTGTCATGGAGAGCAATCCATATAAAGCATTTGTAGGAAGACCCCGGGAATTACTCAGATGACTGGATATAGCATAATAAGCTCTAAAAAAAAGAGAGCTCACATCAACTAAATAAAGAATTTTTTTATTCTGGACTGGTTTCGTTTCTGATTGCATTCTCATTTTTGTTTAAACGATCCTCATTTTCATCCGAGAAAATAAAGATAATATCCTCCTCCCCCACTAAATTAAAACGATCACGCACTTCTCTCTCCAAAAACCGGGAATCTGATAATTTACTTAATCGTTCCTCAACTAGGAGATTCTTGGTTTGTATATCTGTAATACGGCTCTCCAACACTTTCCGACTATTGTAAAGATGCCACATACGTAAAAGAGTTCCATCCAAAACCAAGTGTATGCAAACAATAACAGCGCAGGCTATCAACAACCAAAGCGGCCGTTTCAAAAATTCATTCATAAAATAGAGCAGCTTTTTCATTTTCTACAACTCGTTATAGATATTATGCGTTTTTTATCTTACTGGATTAAAGTCTGCTTTTCAAATTGCTTCCTGAAAAAATATGTCACTTATCTGATAAATACCTAAAAAAATATATCATTTATCCGATAAATTGTATTATGAAAATAAACTTATTTATCTTTCTATTATTCATACCTGTGGCTTTTTTCTCTAATTGCACAACAGATTATTTTGGCTTTTCAGAATCAGGAGAAGAAGGTTCACCTGACTATCTACAAAACCCTTCCGCAGCTATGGCTTATTGCAACAAGTTTAGTATAAACGGATTCAACGGATTCCTGGTTGCCTATTATGATTGGAATGAAGAGGCCTTCGACAAAAATAAAGCTCAACTTTATCTGGCGGCTGTCCCTTATGAATTTACATATCCACCCACCAATTATATTCAGGTTCATTCGTTCTATATAGCTAACAACAGGAAAGTATTTAATAAAACTCCTGTAAGCATGGATATTTTCAATGACTCTTCTGCTGAAAGAACCACGCTTGTCACCACTATTGGACATGACTTGTTAGAGGATATGGGAGGAGTGTCAATAGATGAAGTGATACAAGACAATAGCTTTATCTTGAGAGACATGAATGGTTGGCATGGAGTCACTCTTTCTGTATTTGACGTGCAAAACAAACCTATGAAAACAGCAGAAGTTCTCATACCTCCATTTGCAGCCAACCCCAACACTTTTTTAAATGCACACAATCAGGAAAAACGTTTATTTCAACTACATCCTTTCGTAAATATCTCCCAAAACACAAACACCACAGACCGAACTTTTTACGAAAAGGGCCTGGATTTCTGCAGAGAGTCCCATGTACGATTTGACATTCCCGCTTTTGAAGAAACACAATCCATCGCGGAAGATCCTGTTAATAAACTGATTGAAGATCTATCTTTTCTTCCGGATGATCTTTCACAGTAATAAACCAGACAGCCACCCTTATTTTTTCTCCTTAATGACTCCACAGTCCAAAGCAATTGGACCCTCAACAGCATAAATACAAAATAGTCGGAAGTCTTGTGTCATTCATTTTATCTGGACTTGATTGTTCTTTGAAAATGCTCTTAATTTAAGAGCATACACACAAACCACAACCTTAATCACAAAGGAAAACAAACCATTTAAGAGTGTATGAAAAAGTGTTCACGGAGGAACAATGTTGGAAATAAAACAAACGGACTTAAATGAAATTGAATTGTTATTGAACCAATCTATAAAAGGGTATCACTTTCTCTTTGATCATAAAAAAGTAGCTCAGATTTTAAAAACTCCAACAGAGAATATTGATTTTTTCAGTAAAGTGAACATTCAGCGAATTCAGGAATTACTAACAGGCCTCTTGTCAAAAAAATCTTTTCACCAAAAACAAAATTATCTGAATTCTCTGGATCATCAAAATTTTGAGATTTTAGTCAGAACCTATTTCCACATTGTGGACAGCACTGTGATGGCCTCTTTAAAAAACACCCACTGAACGATCAGGAGAAGAGGAAGAGCTTTCCAAAACATTTCGAATTTCAGACATCATAAAACTCAAACGGTTCACTTCCTCTTTGAGCCGGGAAATGTGGTTGCGAAAAATGTATAATTCTTCTTTTGTTTGATCACCATGACTGGCCGTATCCGAATATAAATAGGCCGGCCCTGATATCGGAAAGGATAGGATAGCTTTCTTATTCATATCTTCAACTCGCTTAAAAGTAAGTGTTTTGGGCCTCAGAACTAACTGTTACCTTTAATGGTATACTCGACTCTAGTCCGATAAAACTTAAATATAATTACATTGTAATTTTTCTACTCTCTATAGCCGCAAGCCAGGCTCTGAAGCTCTATTTCCCCTATATCTCTACGAATTTGTCCTTTTTTCAACTTTGAATTCATAATACTGAGTGTATGGTCTATATGCACCATAGCAGATAAATGCCCTAATTCATGCAATGCAAGACTGATAAAATCCACTTGCTTATTTGAAATTTTAGGTTGACGTGCAGCAGGAAAACGAGAGGTCTTTTCTTTCCAAAAAGCAAAAAAGTTCAGAAAAGATCGAAAAACATATAAAAACTGCTTCCAAAAAGACTCCGGAGAGGTGCTGGCCAGAGACCGCCCGGTAGAAAGCTCAGGTACCTTTGTGTAAACAGAATAATCAAAGGATTCTCTCTCATAATGATATGTATAGTGAATATTATTCACTATAATATCCCCTTCATAAATGGCTCCCCCGAAGTAATTTCGAATATGAGTGGAACCCTGTTGAACAGACTTTAAAAGTTTTTCATTGCTATCCACAAACATAACGTTAATTCCATCTCCACCGTCCTCTTTATTGGGAAGCCGATCCAGCTGAACCTCTCCCACCAATTCAAACAACCTCCCCCTTCCGGTATGATAATTCCAGGACTCATTCCACATATCCATGGCATATACAAAATTATTACGGGCTATTTCAGGCACAGATTCATGAATATAAACAGATACAGGCAGTTCTTTCCACCTCACTACAAAACCACGGTCCAAACGGAAATAACAATTATTATATTCCCCGCTGCCTTCCAAACCCGTGTAACCACATGAAGCGCACAAAAGTAAAGTAAAAAGGAGAAAGATTCTTCTCATAAAACACTTCCCATCTTTAAAGCTTTTCGGAAAAAATAAAGAGGAGGTTAAAAAAAATTTAAACAGAAAGAGTTTATAGATTGCCAATAACAGCAAATAAAAATATGTATATACGTATGATAAATACAAATACAGAACGTCCTGAAATTCAGGAAAGAGATATTGTAAAAACAGGTATGGATCTGTTCGGCTCCATTAAGGACTCCCAGAAGAATCTATTTAGCAAAAAATGGTGGTATGGAAACCTGATGCAATGGACCCTGACCAATCCTCATTTTAAAACACCTTTATTCCGATTTGTAGATGTGTTTCCCTCTTTAAACAAAAAAAAGGATATCCCCTTTTTTTTAAATGAATACTTCCTGGAAAAAAATAAAGAAAGCCAGCCTCTCCCCCCTTTCCTAAAAAAAAGCATCTTCCTTTTATCACCCTCTATGTTAAGCTCTTTCATTTCAAAACAAATGAAAGAAATGGCAAACCTGTTTATTGTGGGAGAAGACCTCTCCTCCATTCTCCCCGCCCTTAAAAAAATGAGAAAAGAAAACAGTACATTCACTTTAGACCTCTTGGGGGAGGCCACTTTATCTGAGAAAGAAGCGGTGGTATATCACAACCGATATCTTGAAATTATTGACCTGCTAAACAAAGAAGCAAAAAACTGGAGTCACAACCCTCTAACGGACGAAGATGAAAAGGGAAACCCTATACCCCTAACTAACATTTCCGTTAAGGTTAGCTGTTTGGAATCCCAGATCCACACAGTAGCATGGGAAAACAGCAAAAAAAGAATTAAAAATAAATTAAGAGCTTTATTTCAAAAAGCGGTAGCTACAAATACTTTTATCAACATAGATATGGAGCAATACGAATATAAAACCCTCACTCTGCAAATTTTTAAAGAATTGATCTCAGAACCTGAGTTTAAACATTATCCTCATTTTGGTATCGTAATTCAGGCCTACTTAAGAGAATCAATTAATGACCTTAAGGATTTATCTCAGTTTATCAAAAAACATCCAAGCCCTGTCCATATTCGTCTGGTTAAGGGGGCTTACTGGGACTATGAACTCATCCATGCAAAACAACACAATTGGTCCAGTCCCGTCTACTTAAACAAATGGGAATCAGATTTAAACTTTGAAGCTTGTGCCAAGTTGATTCTTAATTCCTACCCTTCTTTACGACTGGCTGTCGGGTCTCATAACATCCGTTCCATTTCCTATGCCCTCAGTCTGAGTCAAAAACTGAATATCCCCCAAAGAGCAATGGAAATTCAGACTCTTTACGGAATGGCGGACTCTATTAAAAACCAGCTAATAAAAAAAGGCTGGAGAGTCAGGCAATATTGCCCTATGGGAACCCCTATCCCGGGTATGGCCTACCTGGTTCGGCGACTTTTGGAAAACACAGCCAACGAATCATTCATCAAATCCTGGCAAAACAAAACATTCGATATTAAAAGTTTATTAACCGCCCCCTCTAAAGAATCAAATAAAAAAAACAGCTATTCACATTCCGAAAAAAAATCTGAAACATTTGATAATAAAGAATTCAGAAATACGGCTCCCCTGGATTTTTCTTTCTCTCACCATCGTCTCCATTTTAAAAAGGCTCTTGATGAGTGGAAAACAAAGCTGCCTCTTAATATCCCTTGTGTCATCAACAATGAACAAAAAACAAGTTCTAAAATATTAAAAAGGGAAAACCCCTCCTACCCTTCTGAAACGGTAGCTCTGGTTTCCCAGGCAAGTAAAGAGTATTGTGATCTGGCCATTAAACATGTCATCGAAAAATTTCCATCCTGGAGTCAAACATCTGTTTCAGAAAGATATCAATTACTAACCTCATTAGCGGATAAAATGGAAAGCCGCCGTTACAATCTGGCCGCCTTACAAGTACTGGAGGTGGGAAAAAGCTGGAAAGCCGCCGATGCTGACGTCTGCGAAGCGATTGACTTTTGTCGATACTATGCCAAAGAAATGCGAAAACTGGAGAAACCCCGATTAACTGACTTCGTGTTGGGAGAGGAAAGTTTTCACACCTGGCAGGCTCGGGGGCCGGCTGTAGTGATTGCCCCATGGAATTTCCCTTTGGCTATTTTAACCGGAATGACAGCGGCCTGTTTGATAACGGGAAACACGGTATTAATTAAACCGGCGGAACAAAGTTCCGCCATAGCCTATGAGTTCATGAAACTTTTGGTAGAGTGTGAGTTTCCCGCCGGAGTGGCTCAGTTTCTTCCGGGAAAAGGAGAAGAAACAGGAGCCTATCTGGTAGAACAAAAAGAAGTGGAACTCGTCGTCTTTACCGGCTCAAAAGAAGTGGGCTGCTCCATTTTGGAAAAGGCCAATCAGGTTTCCCGTCGTCAAAGCAAACTAAAGAGATGTATAATCGAAATGGGGGGAAAGAACGCCATTATCGTAGATGACAGTGCTGACTTGGATATGGCGGTAGCCGGAGTGGTGGAATCCGCCTTTGAATTCCAAGGACAAAAATGTTCCGCCTGCAGCCGTGTACTGGTAGCGGAAACTATTGAAAAACTATTTACAGAACGACTGATTGAAGCCATCCACAGTATGACAATAGGTCCGGCAGAAAAGCCGGAAATGCGTATAGGACCTGTAGTGGATTCCGCGGCGGTGAAAAAAATCAATTCTTATATTGAGGAAGGTAAGCAATCAGCAACACTCATTTCAAAAGAAATGCCTCACTCGGGAGAAGGTCATTTTATCACTCCTGCAGTATTTAATAAGGTCCCGCTTCATTCCCCACTTTTAAAAGAGGAAATATTCGGACCGGTATTAGCCCTAATAAGCTTCACAGATTTAAATAAAGCTATTCAAATAGCCAATGAAACAGATTTTGCCCTTACCGGAGCTTTTTATTCACGCAGTCCCAGCCGAATTAAAAAAGTGAAACAAGAGCTGCAAGTGGGCAATCTTTATATCAACAGAAATTGCACAGGGGCTTTAGTAAAAAGACATCCTTTTGGAGGTTTTAAAATGTCCGGATTGGGCCATAAAGCCGGCGGACCGGATTATTTAACTCAGTTTATGAACCCAAAGGTAATAACGGAGAATACAGTTCGGAGAGGAGGATTTTCACCTCACCTGTTTACCACTCCACATGAATAGACAATAGCCTGCCTTCCACATCTTTTAAAGCTTCCACTTGCGCTGTGTTTAATCCTTCTGAATCCTTTAACTCATAAATTTCCAAATCCCCCCCTGAAACAGAGTCCAGTTTTTTAATACTGGAATGAGCTGGAAAAAGAGAGCTATACTGATTCACCATTTTACCTGTATCCGGCATGGGAACAGGCTCTTGATTCTCTAATAAAATGGCGTACACTAACTTACCCCTGTGCCATCGCACATCATAGCGGGACTGGAGCAATTCAATAAAAAAAGCATCCCTTACTCTCGGTTTCCTTCCAATACTGGCTAATTTTCTTTGACCTGTCTGGATCAAATTTAAAGCCGCTTTTTCA
>JANQSP010000036.1 GCA_028283955.1 Bdellovibrionales bacterium | reverse complement strand
AGGGAAGCTATTGCCCAAGCCCAAGCAGTTAAATCACAAGATAAGTAAGTATGGTTCTCCTCATGATGATATATTCAAGAGATTAAGTGATCGTATCCAGTGGATGTGTAAGACCAGAAAGATCAACTGCAATTAACACGTCATATTTCACCTTTGCAAATTGGGAATGAAAGTCTATGAAGTCAAAAGCAGGTCAAAACGAGTTCGGCTTTGACACACGAGCGGCTGAAAGTCCGCTCTGTGGCAAAACGCATGTCTGGGCTTTTGAGCTGACTTTTGACTTTTATAGATAATTTCTATTAATAAAAGGACCGTCCCGATAGAGGCAAAGCTATTTTCCTGTGTATAACTTATAGAAACAAAGTAAAATCCATTTTGTGGCAAAACGCATGTTTGAGCTTTTGAGCTGCTTTTGACTTGGGAGAAATTATTTGCTTTTCTGGATTCCCGCCTATGCGGGAGCGATGAGGATCGGATCTGAAATGACGAGCCTGGCGAGAATGACAAATTTTAAAAGATAAAGTATTGTGGTAAGTCTGTCACTTCTGCGAAAGTGGAGGCCCAGAAAGAAAGAGGGAGTGTTTTTATGAAGCCTTTATTAGCTAGTATTCCTCATAATGGGGAGAAGATAGTGGAGGAAACATACTGGTTAAAAGATTTGGATGAAGTGACTTTAATGTATGATGTGGATCGTTTCATATATTCAATGTATGAATCTGTTTTGGACCAATACAAAATACCCAGAGTGGTTACACCTTATCATCGTTATGTAGTGGACTGTAACCGCTGGCCCACAGATGTGGACTGTGATTCTGTGGAAGGAAGTGAAAGACCTTCCGGTTCCTATCCTACAGGTTTACACTGGAGGAAAACAACGTCAGGATATGTTTTATTTGATAAGCCCCTCAGTCAAAATCTGCATAGAGAAATTATTAAAAAGTATTATGAGGGGTTCTTTCGCAACATTGATTCTCTATATCAAAAGTGGGATCAACAGAGGATAAAAAACATTTATCATTTGGACCTTCATAGTATGCCCTCTCGTGGTACGGAAGCGCACAGGGACCCGGGTGAAGAAAGGGCGGATATCGTCGTTGGTAACGAAAAGGGAAAAACAGCTACACAGGAATGGACAGAGCAGGTGATTTCCTCTTATCGTAATGAGGGTTTTAATGTTCGGTTGAATTACCCTTATATCGGTGGCACCATTGTTAAAAAGTATGGCTGGCCGGATCAAGGGCGTCAGGCTCTGATGGTTGAGTTGAATCGTAAACTTTATATGGATGAAAAAACAAAGCAAATCATTCCTGGGAAAGCCGAGGCGACAAAAAAACGTCTTGCCAGGGTTATATCTGACATTTATAACCATTTGCCTGATGAAGTGGATGGCTGATAAAGACCTAAATCAAAGAGTTCCTGATTGAAATTTCTTCTTTATATATACAGTTTTTTTTGTTCTTTAAAGCTGGCTGTTTTTACCCTGTCTGCCATGGTTGTTTTATTTGCTGTAGGTACTTTTTATGAATCCGCTCAGGGGCGTTTGGCAGCACAGGAAGTAATTTACCGTTCAGTGTGGATGACCATTTTGGTTTCTCTCCTGGCTTTCAATATTATGGCTGTCATGATGGATCGTTGGCCCTGGAAGAAAAGACATGTGGGTTTTTTGTTAGCGCACTTTGGTATCCTTTTTGTTATTACCGGTTCTTTAATGACCCGTTTTTACGGAGTGGATGGAAACCTACGTTTGGCTTTGGGGGAAAGAGGAAAACAAATTACCACTTCGTCCACTTTGTTAATGGTGTACTCTTCTTTTGATGCACATAACCTGACGGAACTGTATAGAGAGAAAGTGTATTTTTTTCGTCATTCCCCCAAACCGGAAAATCCCCATCCGGTGCCATTGGGTTCGGATACTTTGAGGGTCACAGATTTTTATCCCACTGCCACGGCTCGTGAGAAATATGAACCCGCTTTAAGGGGAGGGCCGGCCCTGCGTTTTCAAATGGGGGGAAGCCAGGCCCAACTGGTGAAGTGGATTTTCAAACCTCCCTATTTGGATAAAGTAAAGCTTCCTTTGGGACCGGCGCAGGTCTTGTTATTAAAGTCTTTTTCATCAGTTGAAAATATAGATCGTCCGAGTCTTTTGTTGGTGTCCTCTGGCGAAAAACTGCAATATGAATTGCGAAGGCCAAAATCAAAAAAGGTTATAAAGGGAACTTTAAAAGTGGGTTCTGTTTTGAAGACCGGTTGGATGGATTTTCAATTTCGCCTGATTGAATACCTACCTAAAGCTTTGCCTAATACTGTTTTCACTCCTCAAAAAAGGGCTGGCGAGAGCACAAATTCAGCCATTCAGTTGGAGTTTAGAGGTGAAAAAAGATGGATGGGGCTCAATTCTCATTTATTTTTCTTTGATGAGGAAAAAGTGTATGTCGTGGCTTATGTTAATGAAAGAAAAGATTTAGGCTTTCAATTACAGTTGAAGGATTTTAAAGTTATCCGTTATCCCTCCAGTTTTAAAGCGGCGGCTTATGAAAGTGAAGTGCGGGTTAATGAAACAAAAGAGGCAAAGCTTATTTCCATGAATCATCCTTTAAAATTTGCCGGCTATACTATTTATCAATCCGGTTTTGAGGAGGACGAAAAAGGGGTGCCGGTGGCCTCTGTGTTTTCCATAAATAAGGACCCCGGGCGCTTTGTAAAATATTTTGGTTCTTTCCTGATTGTTTTAGGTTCCTTTGTTTTATTTTTAAGAAGAAATTTACGGGGCAGAAGGAAGGTTTAAAATAAGGATGTCAGGACGGTATAGAGTGAGTGTACACAGAGAGCAAAGGCCAATCCGGAATAAAAAGTTAATACAAGGAAGAACGTCTTCGGTCTTTTTGCTTTTTTAATCCAGCCATATCTTCCCAGTACACGACCTTTACGGGCATTGACTGTAAGGGACATTAAAAAACCAAAAAGAAATATAGCGAGAAGGGCCGATAAAAAAGTCTTGTTATCAGGTACGTCAAAAATTTTGATGCCTTTGTATTGTTCAAGCAGGCAAAAAAAGGCAAATAGGATGCCGACAGGTACAGTTATCACTTTATCCCAGGAATTAAGTACAGGTTTTTTTAACTCCTTTAAATATTCAGCCATCGCCGAATCAAAGGATTTCTTTTTTTTTAGTGTAGAGGATGATTCCGGTTTTTCAGCCTTATAGGAATCTTTTTTAATAGTTTTTAATGATGTGGCCGGCATACTCCTATCTCCTTATTATTAAAGTATCGGTAAAATGAAAATTCATTTTAGTAAAACCGGCCCTGTATTACTTGCTTTGTGTGTCTCTCTCATATATTTTGTTGCTTTTCGTGATTCCGGCTATATGGTCAAAATTGAAGATTGCGAAAATGAGAATATGTGAGTATATCAAAACATGTTTTTAGATTGTGTTATGGAGTATATACGATATGCGTAAAAAATGTTTTTATTTAATTGTTTTCCTTTCTTTATTTTCTCATTTTGCCTTGGCGACGGCCATAGGGGAAAGCTTAAAATCTTTGCCGGTGCAAAACAGGGGAAGGGTGCAGCCTTTTGATACTTTTGCCCGTGACAGTTTGCGCTTTGTTTACGGGAAAACACTCTTTAATAAGAGACCGGCGGTGGATGTCCTTGTGTCCTGGGTGCTGTTACCGGAATATTGGAACGAAACGGAATTTATTCAAGTAAGGGATTCCGCACTTAGAAAAGCCCTTCAGTTGGATTTACAGAAAACTCTTTTTAGTCCAAAAACCTTGTTAAGTAATAAGAATTTTATTCAGGAAGTGGCGGAACTGAGAGTAAGACAGCAAAATAAGGAGCCATTGGATGATTATTTTAAGTCGGTTCAGAAACTGGAAAATCGTCTCCTTATTTATCAGGCTTTTCAAAAAGGGGAAATACCCGGTTGGGTTCCTTCCTCTGTCCGGGACTCCGATAACAGGGGTCAGACAGAGGGAAAAAGCTGGATTCCCCTTAGTCGTTTAAAGGAAGGAAGTGAAGAGAAAAAACTTTTTCAAAAAATAGTTTCACATTATGTGTCTGCTGTCTCCCTTCAGGAGCAATCCTCACCACAGGCGGAAAAAGCCAGGCAGGAACTGGGAAAAGCGGTGGAGGGTTTTAAAGAACAAATCGCATTAAAGTATTCAACTTATAAAGATGACCTGTCTAAAATTTCTACTGAATTGCATTATAATAAGTTAAATCCCTTTCGCCTCAGTTGGATTTTCTATCTATTGGGGTTTTTATTATTATTTCTGCATTCTCTTTTCCGTAAGAAGTTCGTTTTTTATATTTCCCTTTTTGTGTTTGGCTCCGCTTTTTTTATGCAGGGTTATGGAATGCTTTTACGGTCCCTGATTATGGAGAGGCCTCCTGTAACAAATATGTATGAAACAGTGGTTTGGGTTCCATGGGTGGCGGTGATTTTGGGTACAGTGCTTTGGTTACGACAAAAAGTTTTTACTGTTTTTGCCTGTGCCTGTGCCGTGGCTTTGTTTTGTCTGCTTTTGGCGGACTCAGCTCCCACTTTGTTGGATGGGGGGTTGGAGCCTTTGGAAGCGGTACTGCGCTCTAATTTTTGGCTGACCACTCATGTACTGGTTATCACTATGAGCTACTCCGCTTTTTTTCTGGCTTTTGCCATAGGTGATGTACTGTTGTTTCTATTTTTGAGAGACAGGAAAAAAGGTGTGGATCGGGAAAAAGTCAGATTGCATGTTAAGTGTATTGACCGCTCTATTCAGGTGGGGGTGGTGTTATTGGCGGCGGGAACTATACTGGGGGGTATCTGGGCGGATTACTCCTGGGGCCGGTT
>JANQSP010000022.1 GCA_028283955.1 Bdellovibrionales bacterium | reverse complement strand
TTGACATATTTTTTTTAAAAAAACAGTGTATTTCTAAAGCCCGAGTGGCGGAACCGGTAGACGCACAGGACTTAAAATCCTGGGGTTTGTAACAAACCGTGTCAGTTCAAGTCTGACCTCGGGCATTCTATTTTAATTGTTTGCGGATGTGGCGGAACAGTTATCCATACTTATTGCACAGCTTTTTGCTGTCCATTTCCAGGGAGGTTAGTCTGACTTTCACATCTCCCATTAGACATCGACGTAGCTGAAGATACTAAGTTCTCGAAACGTCCTTTGTTCAGCTCTTCAAAGAAAATAGGCATGCAATTTTTCAATAATCCAGATGAATCAATGTGACCTCCATTTGGAGAAGATATGAGAACTTTATTAGGGTGACTTTGTCCTTCCATGTGCTCTTTTGCTCCAGCAAGTGGTGTGGCAGGGTCTTGACCACCATTAATATATACAATGGGAGCCTTAATCTGATGAGTATTCGGATTAAAGTTATTTGCAACAGTTCTACATTTACAGATTTTATCAGCTCCAGATCCCATTGTAATTAAATCAACAGTGCCACCAAAAATTTTCATCCCTGTCTCAGAATCCTTAAAGTGTAATTGGCACCCTGCTGCCTGAAAAATATCCCGGACACCTGGCCTATTTATAAAATTTGTATAAAAATCGGATTGAGCTGCATATCGAAGTTGCTCAGAATTTATATGCTTTAAAAATTCCACAGTAGCTTTTGTTCCTGACTGCATATTCATCACTATTGTCGCATCAATGTTAAATTTCTCTTCAGGAGATAAACCTTTAACAGCTTTGGCATATTGTATTCTGAAGCGTTTTTTTTGTTTTGGAGACAAATAGGACCAGGCATGTTTAGCTGTAGATGAGTACCCTTCAGAATAACTTTGCCCGGAATCCGGTCCCACAACCCCTTCTAAAACCACACCTTTTAGAACAGTTTCCTTAGTATCGTTTGCCGCCGTATTAATTAAAGAGCCCGCAACAGTTGCAACAGTTGTTCCAAATGATTGAGCGAAAATGAGTAAGTTTGGCTCTTTTAAGCGTTTAGCTACTTGAGCTACAATATCTCCTTGAGATTCAATGGCCATATATGCTGGTTTATTATGCCTGGCATTTCTGCCAATACCCAGATAATCCAAAGTGACCACATCGTATTCCTTGGGAATGTTTTGTGGTCTGGCTCCCGTACAAGGAACTCCCGGCCCTCCACACAAGAATATTATTGTTCCTTTCCTGGGAATCATTGTTGCTCGATATTTGGAATATCTTACAGGTATATTTTTCCCTTTTAGATTTGCAGTAAAAGTAAATTCTTGTCCTAAATCAGGTTCTATTTTGATCCCTTCCGGTAATGGTGGTGGAGGAACCAGAGGAGGCAGAAATCCCTCACATTTATCACCCTGATTTGCAGACACAAAATATGAGGTTAATATTAAAATGGAGCAAATAAACAGGAAAAACCTTATAATAAATTTATCTTTAAACATTTTATCCCTTATCGTCATTCTACGAAGACAAAATTAGCTCAAAAGTTCAGACATGCGTTTTGCCACAGAGCCGTCACCCCGTGAAGGCGGGGATCAGCCGCTCTGTGATCAAAGCCGAGCTAACTTTGTCTTCGTAGAATGAACAAGCAATAAGAAAAAGAATGGAAGTAAATAAAAAAACTGTTCTAACTAAAAATACGACTAAAAAATTTCAACAATTCTTCCCAGGAGCCTTTATCCGCCTTTTCGTTATAGGCTGTGGGAATACCGAATTTCTTTCCGTTTTCAGTTGCCTGCGGATTGGTAAACCCATGCTGAGCCTCCGGATAACTGATAAACTTATAATCCGCTCCGGCCTCTTCCATTTCCTTTTTAAAGTTATTAACTTTTTCTTCCGGAATCATGGAATCCGCATCCCCATGGCAAACCAAAATCTTCGCTTTAACACCACCTTGTTTAGCGGTTGTACGTGGATCCAGGCTTCCGTGAAAGCTGGCCACTCCTGTCACATCCGCGCCCATACGAGCCAAATGCAAGGATAAAGCTCCCCCCAAACAATAACCAATAGAGGCTGTTTTTGTTTCATCTATCTGTTTCAGATCCTTCAAAGCCTGTAAATACGAAAGCATTCTTTCAGAAGTGACCTGCATATTAGAAAATAATTTATTCATTGCGGCTGCTGCTTCCTCAGCTGTGCTACCTACCCATCCTTCTCCATATACGTCCAAAGCCAAGGCACAATAACCTAGTTCAGCCAGCCTGTAAGCCCGACTTTTAGTGTGTTCTGTCAAGCCCCAAAATTCAGGAATGACCAACACACCCGGCTGCGGACTTTGTTGGCCGGCGGGATAAGCCAAATAAGATTTAGACACATGTTCACCCAAATGCATAGTCAAGACTTCTGTGTGTACTGTACTCATAAGTTCCTCCCACATCTGAATTGGTACTCTTTAAAAGCAACCATAATCAGGCTGTAATTCTTTTTCGCTTTATAAAAAATCTTTTTAGAATATCCAAATAAAAGGATCAAATATTTTTTTATTTAAAGCAAATTAAGAGCTTTTTTGCTTAAGAATAGCTCTAAAAAGTTGAATCCTATAAGAAAACAACATCTAAACAAACAACTACAGCATCACAATATCCTTTATAGTTTTACATGAAGATATTTTTTTTCTATCATAAACTTACAATGGCCTTTTCCAATGAAAGAAAAATCAGTCTTAATCTGGAAAAAATCTCCCGCTTTTTAAACGGTTTTCTGGTAATACTCATGGTATTTTTCGGGTTAGCCGGTTTTTTGTGGAATACAGGATGGTACTGGTTAGCCGGCTCTGTATTAATATTAAATATTTTAAACGGCTACTACCTATACATTCAAAAACAACATGCTCTCCTGGCGAATTTTGGCGTTTTAGCCTTATTTCGATATCTTGTGGAAAGCATTGGACCGGAATTTCGGCAATATCTGTATTCCAGTGACACAGAAGAAAAACCTTTTAACAGAATGGAACGAGCGGATGTTTATAAGCAGGCAAAAAACTCCGAAAAATCATCCGCCTTTGGCTCACTACTTGAGTTCGACAATAAAGCTTTAAAGTTAAAACACTCTTTTTATCCTATTGACCCCAAAAAACTACACCCCTTTCACCTATGTTTTGGTGAAGAACGTCAATTGAAACAAAGCTATACTATTAACAAAGCCATTATGATTGGAGGAATGAGTTACGGTGCTCTTGGAAGAAAAGCTATCAGGGCTTTATCCGCCGGCGCAAAAAAAGCGGGTATCCCTTTAAACACCGGAGAAGGTGGTTACCCGAAATATCATCTTATGGATGGAGCGGATCTTATTTTTCAGATGGGCACAGCCAAATTCGGAGTAAGAAACGAGGATGGTTCCTTTAACCCTGACCTCCTGGAAAAAATATCAAGGCTGGAACAGGTTAAAATGATCGAAATTAAATTTTCCCAGGGAGCGAAACCGGGAAAGGGAGGGCTTTTACCCAAGGAAAAAATCACACAGGAAATTGCCGAATTAAGAGCCATTCCCATGGGAAAAGATGTTATTTCCCCGGCCGGGCACACAGAATGTTATTCAGCCGAATCCACCGTGCAATTCCTCAGGAAAATCCAGGAAGTGTCTCTTCTGCCAACAGGAATTAAATTTTGCCTGGGCTCCACAAAAGAATTAGGGCAAATGTTCCTGGAGATGAAAAAACAAAATATATACCCTGATTATGTCGCTATAGATGGATCAGAGGGAGGCACAGGAGCGGCCCCTAAAACCTTTATGGATGATCTGGGCTATCCTTTATTTCCCGCCCTGGAAAAAATAACTTCTCTGATGGAAGAACATAAAATAAGAGATAAGTTTAAATTAGTGACTTCAGGAAAATTGATTAGTGCCGGAAAACAAATGATGGCTCTTTGCATGGGAGCTTCCGCCATTTATACAGCCCGTGGGTTTATGCTGGCTTTGGGTTGTATACAGGCATTGAGATGTAATAACAATACCTGCCCTGTCGGAATCACGACTCACTCTGAAAAATTACAATATGGATTGGACATTGAAGAAAAATCAGAGCGAGTAAAAAACTATGCTTTAAACTTAGATTATCATCATTATGAAATGCTGGCGGCCATGGGGGAAGTAAAGTTTCTTGACCTCAGCCGCGATAACTTAATTTTTCCTTCCTCTCATTAAGACAAATAAAGAATAAGTAAATACCCTGTTAAAGCCTTTATTTCTTTACAAAATAAGAACTACTTTCCCCCTTTTACTTATGATAGTCTTTTTACAGCAAAGGAAAGATAAATATGATTGTAAACCGTTGGCAGGCACCTGTCCTTCCCACTACAAAACAAATTTTAATGATTTTTGAACGGGAAGGGCTAAAACCAATTGAAGAAACTTATAAACCCGGTGAAGAAGTTAAAAATCACCGTCACCCTTTTGATGAGGTAAGAATGCTGGTTAAGGGTTCTCTCCTTATTGATATAGCTGGAAATCGCTTACTTCTCAGAGAGGGAGATAAAATAGTTATCCCTTCCAACACCAGACACTCCAAAAAAGTCCATGGAGACTCCCCTTGTGTTTGTATCTGCTCCTATAAAGCCTTCTAAAACAATTATATACAGACTAGATACCGCATTTCACAGTCAGTGTTTTTAGTCTCTTATAAGAGACAGAAGCGGAAAGTCCTCGGTACTCGTCCGCATAGTCACTCGGCACACGATCCTGATTATCCTGAAGACAGGCGTTCGCTCCATTTTGTAAAAGAGCATCCACCAGGTTTTTATTGTAACCCCATTGGACCGCCCTATGTAAGGGGGTTCTATCCTGTTCATCCCTGATATTCACATCCGCACCGGATTTAATTAATAAAACAGCCAGTTTAGATGTATTATTAAATGCAGCGGCCCAGTGTAGAGGGGTTTCCCCTTTTTTATTTTTTACATTCACATTGGCCCCTTTTGAAATAAGTATCTTTGTTCCTTTAAACATTGAACTGGAAACAGTGTAATGCAAGGGGGTTTCACTATTTTCATTTACCACATTGGGCTTTACTCCCAATACTATTAACTTTTCCAATACTCCAGCATTTTTATTTTGCTTGGCTGCTAAATGCAAAGCTGTATTGCCGTAATTATCCACTTTATTTAATTCTGACCCTAATTGCACCAATTGATCTAACACGGCTATATTGGTATTTTCAGCGGCAGCCCAATGTAAAGCCGTATTGCCATCCTCATCTGTTAAATTGACACCCCAACCCTGTTTCACCAAAAAAAGAATCATAGCCGGACCTTTATTACCAGCGGCGGCTTTATGAAGTGCTGTACTCCCTCCCGGTCCATTTAAAGAGGGATTAAATTTTTTAGAAAAAATAATTTCTTTCAGCACTTCCGGATTTCGGCTATGAGCCGCTCCCCATAATAAAGGAGTGTCACCATATTTGTTAACAACATTTACATCCAGTCCTCCTTCAATAAGCACTGTGATGATGCCGGGATGAGGATTAAACCCCGCGGCCCAATGTAAAGCTGTACTGCCTTCTGTATCCTTCGCTTTTTTATCCGCCCCCTTTTTTAAAAGAAGCTGAATTATATTTGGATTTTGTGTTTTAGCGGCGGCTTTATGCAGTAAAGTTAAATTATTATTATTAGTAATATCCACTTGTTTGATACGTTTCAAAAACCATTCCAGTAATTTTGTCTTCGGATTTTCCGCTACAGATGTATGTAATACACTGTCTCCCTGATCGTTACGAACATTGAGATCCACACCATGTTTCACACTTAACTCCAGTATCTCAACATCATCCGACACCGCCATAATATAATGTAACAATGTATTGCCTTTTGCCATCTTCAAATTAACATCCGCCTTATTCAGAACAAGGATTTTAAATTTCTTCTTATCTTTAACAGCATAATATAAAGGACTCCTGCCGTATTTATCCACCACATTGACATCCGCTCCCTGGCTTATCAACCAGGATAATACTTCAGGGTTGGAGTTATAAATAACAGCATAATGAAGAGCGGTTCTTAAATCTTTTCCTCTTTTATTTATAGATGTAGAGTTAGACACATAAGACATCCATTGGGGATCCTCTAAATAGACAACAGCCCAGTGCAGAGGATGATTAAAAGATGGATGTGAGCTATAAAGATAATAAAGTATCCCTATAAACAGAAGAAAAAAAATGAGAAAAACTTTCATATCCACTTATGAAAAAGGTTCATACTCAAGACCCAAATCTCTGGCCACAGGTTCATAAGTTACTTTTCCTTTGTAAATATTGAGACCACGGGCCAGAACAGATGATTCACGAACGGCTGTTTCCAAACCTTTGTTGGCAATATTTAAAGCATATTGAAAGGTCACATTAGTTAAAGCATAAGTGGAGGTGCGAGCGACAATACCCGGAATATTGGGAACGGCATAATGAATAACCCCTTCATATAAAAAAGTGGGATGTTCATGGGAAGTGGGGCGAGTGGTTTCAATACAACCTCCCTGATCCACTGAAACATCCACCACCACACTGCCTTCCGACATACTTCCTATCATCTCTTTCGTAACCAATTTAGGGGCTTTACTTCCTGCCAGTAACACAGCTCCAATAAGCAAATCCGCCGTCCGTACAGCTCCTTCAACATTCTCTCTGTTGGAATAAAGTGTTTGTACCCGGCCATGATAATGATGGCTGACATATTCCAAACGCGCGGGATTCAGATCCAAAATGGTGACCTTGGAACCCAATCCAATCGCTATAAAAGCGGAATTCACTCCTACTGTGCCTCCACCTATAATGACTGTATGCCCTTGAAACACTCCCGGCACCCCTCCCAATAAAATACCCTTTCCTCCATGGTCTTTTTGTAAATAAACCGCTCCAATCTGAGCTGCCAGGCGACCGGCCACTTCACTCATAGGTTTTAAAAGGGGAAGAGAACCATCCTTTTCCTGAATAGTTTCATAAGCAACGGCCTTTACTTTCCTTTTTAACAGAGCCTGAGTGAGTTCCGGCTCCGGAGCCAAATGCAAAAAAGTATAAAGAATCTGATTTTCCTGTAGCAAATCATATTCTTCCTGAAGAGGCTCTTTCACCTTTACAATCATTTCCGACTGGGAATAGACCTGCTCTCTTGAAGAAACCAGTTGCGCACCCGCCGATTCATAATCTTCATCAGATATCAAGCTCCCCTTTCCGGCTCCGGACTCCACTAAAACCTGGTGTCCACTGTCCACTAACTGACGAACATTACTTTCCGTCAAACCAACTCGATTTTCCACCTGCTTAATTTCTTTTGGAACACCTATAATCATTATTGTTTTCCCTTTATATTTTTAATCTTTGTTCCCAGGTGATTATGTGCCTTTTCCGTCAAAATCCGACCCCTTGCTGTTTTTCTTACCAAACCCTGTTGAATAAGAAAGGGTTCATAAAAATCCTCTACTGTATCAGTTTCCTCTCCCAAAACCGCTGATAGAGTATCTATACCTACAGGTCCCCCTTGAAAATGTTCTTTCATCAAATTTAAAATTTTTAAATCCATAAAGTCCAGACCACACTCATCCACACCCAAATATTCCAGGGCACGTATAGCCTGCTCCCGATCCACCACTCCTTTACCGTATACCTGTGCAAAGTCCCGCACTCTTTTTAACAGGCGATTGGCCACACGAGGCGTACCACGACTGCGACGAGCCACCTCCTGAGTGCCTTCTTTGGTGATAGAAACATTCAATAATCGGGAAGACCGGGAAATAATCACCTGCAACGCTTTCTGATCATAAAAAGACAAGCGCTCCACAATACCAAACCGGTCCCTAAATGGAGATTTTAAAAGACCAATCCTTGTTGTAGCTCCAATAAGGGTGAAAGGAGGAAGCTGAAATCGCACACTACGGGCTCCAAAACCCTCCCCTGTAACAATATCAATATGAAAATCCTCCATGGCACTATAAAGGTATTCTTCCACATCTTTCGTAAGACGATGCACTTCATCAATAAATAAAACAGTGCCTGGTTGCATCGTAGTTAAAATAGCCGCAATATCCCCTTTTCTACGAATAGCCGGCCCGGATGTGGATTTGATATCCGCCTCCAGGTTATTGGCAATAATATGAGCTAAAGTGGTTTTTCCCAAACCGGGAGGGCCACTGAGTAAACAATGATCCAAGGGTTCCCCCCGCTCAAGACAAGCGGATACAAAAACTTTTAACTTGTCTTTCACCTTATCCTGCCCCGGGAATTCATTAAAATGAGAAGGGCGAAGATTTTGTATTATCTCTTTCTCACCGGGAGCCATTTTTTTTTCTTCTATTATCTGATTCACTACTTAAACCTACTTTCCAGGCTGTAAATAAGACAGCGCCTGTTTTAGCTCCTCTTCCATGTTATCTCTTATTTTAACCTGATTCAGTGCTGATCGAACCTCGGAGGCCCGAAAACCCAAATTCAAAAGAGCGGCAGTTAAAGATTTACGTGTTTTCCACTGTCCTTCACTGTGTTCCAACCACCCCTCTTTTAATTGCCCTTTTAAAGCCAGGATAATCTGCTGAGCACTTTTTTTACCCAGACGCGGAAGTTGCACAAGACCATTTACATCTCCCTCCTCAATCATTTCCAGTAATTCCTTCAATGAAGGTGCCGCAGAAAGAATTGTTAAAGCCATTTTAGGACCTATGCCATTTATTCCAATAAAAGCCAAAAAAAGTTTTTTCTCCAACATGCTGGAAAAACCAAAAAGTTTTATCAAATCCTCTCTTACATGAGTATAAACCCACAGCTCGGCAATCCCGGAGACAAAAATATCCTTCAGGGTTTTAGAAGAGGCACATACTTCATATCCTACATCATTAACATCCAAAATGACTGTACCTTCATTTATCTCTCTGACCGTACCTTTTAAAAAAGCAATCATTTTTCACTTCCTGTGTTTATTTGAACAGATGACGAAAGAAATTGTAAATTTGGATTTTGTTTTTGATAAATATGACACAAAGCAACCGCCAAAGCATCTGTAGCATCATTAACCATTTCATTCATTTCCACTCCGAAAATATTAAGAACAAATGTTTGTACGGCTTTTTTATCCGCCCTACCTGAGCCAGTTACAGATTTTTTCACATAACGAGCCGCATATGGCCAAATAGAGGATTGGGCACAAATCGCCTGATACACACACAGTCCGAAAATTTGACCCAACTTAAAAGCACTATCAGGATTTTTCCCTAAAAATACCTGTTCAATAGCCGTATCTGAAACAGAATATTGCTGATAAATTTTTTCCAACTTTTTTCCAATGATAAATAATCTTTGTTCCAGGGGTTTGCTGGAAGATACGGATAGAACGCCAAAATCCAACAATGAGAATTTATGTTTTTCCATAGTCACAACAGCAAAACCGGTTCTCACTGTTCCTGGATCCAAACCAAGTATAATTTCCGCCATTTCTACCCCTAAAAAATCTAACTGAAAACGCATGACAATGAAAGGTGATTTATGTCATTATTACGTTGACCTGGTTTTTACATTCTCATCCTTATAAGGTAACCTTCTTCTGTTTTTGAGAATGACAACCATAAGTTTCACACTAAAAGCGGTTTAAGATAATGAAATCCACTGACCCGGCTTTAATGAAAAAATATCTGGCGATTTATAAAAAGAACCCCAGATCAAAAGTATTCGCCTTACTGGCTGATTTATATCGTAAACAAGGGGTAATAGATAAAGCATTTGATATTTGTAAGGCGGGACTCAAAGAGCATCCCCAATTCGCATTAGGACACATTGCATTAGCTTTGATTTTGCTAGACATAAATAAGCTGGAGCTGGCTGCAGAATCATTGGAAAAGGCCACAGATCTTGCTCCTGAAAATATTTTCGCTCACAAACTCCTGGGGCAAACCTGGTTAAAACTGAAAAACCCGGAAAAAACCCTCCAAGCTTACAAAATGGTTTTATTTCTGGAACCAGGAAATAAAACTGCGGAAAATATTATTAACAGACTGGAGCCCACTACCGCCACCCAATACGATAAAACCGGATTTGCCTTCAAAACTTTAGAGGAAGTGACTCAATATACTGCTGTCAAAGCCTCTGATATGGAAAACAAAGAACCTCCGACTCTCCACCCTATACCTAAAGTACACCCTCAGAAAGAAATAGAGCAGTTTGAGGCCCGCAGATCAATGATAGAAGCTCTCATTTACAGAAAAGACTTTACCAAAGCGAGGCAATTTCTTTGTGAAATGAAAAATATTTATACTCATTATAAGCAGTTTAAAAATCAGATTCAGACCTTGGAAAATAAAATTCCCGCTGTAAGTGAAGAACCACAACAGTCCTCCCATTCTGGCAAAGAAGTTTATTCCAACCTGAATACTAAAGACATACCTCAACACACTATGACTCAGATCCATGTCGGGGAGTTGTCACAAAAACAAAAAAAAATTCAAAAGCTACGCCGGTTGCTGACCCGTATCGAGCAATTTCAGTCGCAAATCACTCATTAGCCTTAAGTCCCTCTTAAAAAAACCAATATGACACCAGCATAAATTATTTTAAAATGATATAAATATATTTAAATTAGCTAAACACTTAAAAAAAAGAGTATACAATGGTCAACACCAGTCATTTTAAAAAAGGCTTAAAAATTCTCGTTAAAAACGAGCCCTATACTATTATTGATTTCCAACATGTAAAACCAGGAAAGGGAAATCAATTTACCAGAACAAAACTAAAACACCTTGTCACAGGAGCTTACATTGACTTAACCATCCGCTCCGGTGAAAAATTTTCAGTTCCGGATGTTACTTACAAAGAGATGAACTTTCTATACAAAGACACTAATGAGTTTTACTTTATGGACAACTCTTCCTATGAACAGATTATTATCAATGAAACAGCTATAGGTCATGCAGCTCATTTTTTAACGGAAAATATAACAGTAAAAGTTTGTTTATTAAATGATCAGGCTGTAGGTGTGGAGATGCCAAAAACAGTTCAATTAAAAATTACCGATACAGATCCGGGTCTAAAAGGAAACACAGCCACCAGTACCACAAAACCGGCTACCTTGGAAACAGGACTGATACTGCAGGTTCCCTTACATCTAAATAAAAATGATATAATTAAAGTGAACACCGGTGATAGCACATACATTGAAAGAGTAAAAATCGATAAAACATGATTGGATCTTTTCATAACGGAAAATAAAAAGTATGACCCAAGCAGTTGAAAAAGAAATTCAAAAGATGTTATCTACCGGACAAACCCCTTCTTCTATTGCCCAACATCTTCTTGGAAAAAAAAACATTTCCAAAAACACGGAAGAGTTTTTAGCTGTATGCCGGTTCATGTACCAATCCGGTCTTTATCAATTATTAATCCAAACAGCCATTTCAAGGTTGAAAAAAAAAGAAGTGGTGCCCTGGGCTTTTATTATTGAAATTCTGTCTTCACAAAAAATCAAATTTTCAAAAGAAAAAAGAGATTTTTTTATAGAAGGTATTATAGAACAAGACCAAATTTCATCTATACTAACCAGTCGCAGCTGGGACAAAACACACCCGGAATTAGTCGACATGAAAAGGGAAGCAATAGAACAAATTAACAGAGAAAAAAATCACACATTTATTAAATTGATGGAAGACCTGGAGTTTATTCAGGCACAAGGAGTACTAAAAAAAGAAGAGGAAATACTTAAAAAATTAAAGGAAATAGACCCTGAAAACCCTGACATAAATGAAAAATGGCTGCGATTCCGGGAAAAGTGGGGGCGAAATATTATCCATCAAAGGAAAACCCACTCGTTGACCAAACAACGAATGTCATCCCCACCTTCTGAAAAAGAAAAAAAACAGGTCGAAAAAATAGCAAAATCCGTCAAGACAATACTAAAGAAAACACCGGAAAAAAGCTATGACATGGCTTTATTTTTTTCCTTTGTTGGTTATCCTTATTTAGCTATACAAATCCTGAAAGATCATATGGATAACGTTTCTTCAGAGTGGCTTTATCTTGATTTACTATTACAAAGCAATCTATATCTGGATTGTTTAAGTTTCCTGGATATAATGGAAGTAAAATATAGTGATGACCCGGAAACCATTTTTGCTTTAATATATTTACGGGCAAAAGCATATTACGGCCTTGGTAAAAAGAAAAAAGCAAAAGATATTTTATCGGACCTGTTAAAAGTGCGCCCCAACTATCGTCTTACTCACTATCTGTTAAACCAATGGGAAAAAGGAATCTCTGACCTTGACTAAACAAAAAAAAACTATTTTTTATAGTCTGATTATTTTATTAACAATTCTTCTGTTATCCGGTTTTGGTTTTCTTTACAGGAAAGCACAACTGTTTGTGGCGGATTACATCTCCGAAAAAATTCAATCCGAAATAATAAAAGTGGGAAAAGATGAACAATTAAAATGGGAAGCAATATCTGTTTCCTTTATTCCGTTAAGAGCAAAAATGAAAGAAGTAACAGTTCATGCTCCAAAAAACACCCTTCTGCCGCACCCTCTAAAAATAGATACTCTTATTGTTGAACCGGATTATATGGGTCTTTTTAAGAAAGCACTGACAGCTAAAGTCACATTAATAAATTCAAATATAACAGTTAAAACACAAAATCAAAAAGGAGGTGGCAGGAATGACATAAAAAAATACCTTTCCATGGATTTCCTTAAAAAAATTCCTATCAGTAACCTTGTTATAAAAAAAACAAGCATACATTTGATAACAAATATGCACAATGTATTAACTAAAAAACTGAACGCCAATATCCGCTTACATCCATCAAAAATAACTATAAAAGCCGGCATACCTTTTATGGAAGTAGGGTCACATCCTGTTTTCTCATCTTCTATAGATATAACAATAAAACCGGATATGATTCAAATAGCACACTTTAAAATAAAAAATAAGAATTCATGGTTAAATATTACTGCCAACGCAAAAGGGAATATAGAGTCCTACAATATTCGATCCGGTAGAATGAAGACCAATGGCTCCTTTTTCTCAGAGGACCTGACCGTCATTGCTCAAATCATTAATCCTGATTTTTTTAATCCCTTTAAAGGTAAAGTAACATTAGAGAGTGAATTATATTATAACAAAATTTCCCGGTTAAGCGGTTACATCGATTTATCAGCTGAACAGTTTTATGCTCAGGATGTTTTTTTATCCAAAGTACAAATGAGAGGAACTATTAAAAAACAAATTGTTTCTCTTAATAAATTTCATATTAATAATCCAAACAAGTGGAATATTAACTTCAATGATTCAAAGATTCATTTAAAAAAACCTTATTCTTTTCAAACAGAAGTGGTAATCAAAAACAGCCAATTGGAGGCTTTTTTCAAGGCTTTTAAACTAAATAACATTCCCATTACCTCTACAACAAATGGAAAGTGGAAATGCAATGGAGTGTTTCTGTCAAAACAGGAATTTAAATGTGAAGGAACCGCTCACCTAAACAGGTTTACCGTATATGGTGGAAAAAAACACATTGTTTTGGATATACCAAAACTAAAAGTAAACAGCCTGATCAATTTCAACGATAAAATTTTTACAAGCTACACAGTGGCACAAATCGGATCTCAGTCCGAGATCAATATAGAAAGCATATTGGATGAAAAAAATAAGTTCGTATCGCAGTATAAGGGAGTCGTCCACCTGTCTGACATTAAAGATCTGGTCAAACTTGAACCACAGGGAATAGTAAATATTGCAAATGGCTCAATCACCGCATTTAACAAAAAATTGAATATCCAGTCAGAGCTTAATATAGAACAATTGGTTTTAAGTCAGTTTCAAATGGGAAATGTGAGCACAAAATTACAATATACAGAGAAAGGCCTTCTTAGCTTTCGAAAAATCAAGGCCCAAATCAAAAAATCCCAATATAAAGGAAACCTGAATATCAACATCCTGGAAAACACCATACAGTTGTTTGCTCATTTTCCCTATATCACTTTAGAAGATTTAAAGGACGCATTAAAAGACAGAGTATATTTCCCGTTTGACATTACGGGTTCAGGTACATTAAGCGCATACTTAAACGGCCCTTTAAAAATCAATGCTTTAAGTTACAATCTGCAAACTCAGTTATTTAAAGTAAAGTGGGAGAAAGAAATTTTTGATAAAGCCATCGTCCAACTGGAGTCCAAAGATGGCTATGTGAAAACAAAAAAAGTCGAACTATTAAAAAACAATGGAAAAATCCTTTTCCAGGGACAAGTAAATCCAAAAGGGGATATGATTGCAAAAATGACCGGGATAGGGCTTCATTTACAGGAATCCAAAAACATTTCAAGAATTACAGGCCCTGAAACAACAGGTGTAATAGATTTCAATATGAATTTAAAAGGTTACTTTTTAAACCCATTAACTACAGCAACGGTACTAATAAAAAATTCTTTTTACAAAGGCTATCCTGTTAAGAATTCAAACATCAACTTAAAGTTAAGACGACACCAGGTAGAAGTGAAAGGATCTATAGCCGACAAACTAAATATTCAAAATCTGATTTTCCCATATAAAAAAGACGGGCTTATTAAATTACAGGCCACTACAAATAACTTTAATATAAAAGAGCTGTTTCTTTCACAAGGAGAATCCACCCAACTATACAACCAATTTCAATCAAGTATAAACAGCATAATAGACTTGTCTTATCAAAAAAACCAATTTTCCCGTTCTGCCACAGGCTACATAACAGTACAGGATATGGCCATACATGCGAATGCTTATAAACTCATTAACAAGTCACCCTTTACAGTTAAACTAAAAAAAGGTTTTCTAAATACAGATCCTATACTACTTCAATCAGGGGATGATTTTCTCAATATCACGCAAAGCCCAACCAAACAAAAAGAAGTTTTTTTTAACGGTAATATTAAATTAGATTTTTTTATTTTTGTTTTCCCTTTTATGAGAACATGGGAAGGGGATTTAACAGCAGACCTAACTTTAAATCCACAATTGTCTCAATTATCACCTAAAGGACAAATACAATTAAAAAGCGGTTTCATTCAATTGCATTCCAATATAGAGCCTTTTGAAGAAATATATTCAGATATGAAAGTCGATAATCACAAACTATTCTTTCAATCTTTCTATACAAAAATAGGAGGAGGCACCTTACAGGCTACGGGAAATATCCATTTCCTAAACAAAGACGGATACACTCCTGTCGATATAAAAGGTTCATTTAATGAAGTGCAATTCGGAACTTTGCAGGGAATTTACACAAAAGGCTCAGGACAAATACTCTTAACAGGAAAAACATTCCCATATACATTAGGGATAACCGCGGATATTAAAGAATCCAGGATAGAAAAAGAATTTGTATCCAATCAGTCTGATCAAGTGCAAGTCAGTCCAAGAATTGCTCTACTGGAAGAAGATATAGAAAATTTTGAACCGATCCAAATGAGATTTAATTTTTACCTTAAAGACCCGGTACAGATAGAAAACTCCACAATGAAATCATCATTTTCCGGAAAAGTAAAAGTGACAGGATACCCCTCCCACCCTCTTTTATATGGAAAATTGACAGCTCTTCCGGGAGGAACTATCATTTTTAGAGACCATGAATTTGATATTCTATCCTCCCAAATAACCTACTTTAATGATAAACCTTCTAACCCCTTAATTGACTTAAGAGCCAAAACTTTTATACGAGAGGAAGCGGATATAAATGATTTTTCCAGTACACTGGAAGAAACAGAGGTGAATGATTTTCGCAATGATTTTGATAATGAATATAGCATTCTCCTAAGAGTAAAAGGAAGAGGAAGCGCTCCTGTATTTCAGCTGACCAGCACACCCGCCATGACCGAAAAACAGATTGTTTCTCTCTTAACATTCGGAGTGCGTTCTATTCGTTTTGAACCGGGGAGTACAATTAATAATATAGCTAAATACTCCTATTACCACTTGGGACCGGCTCTTTTTCAAAAAGCGATTGGCCGGGAGTTAAAAGACACTTTAGGGGTGGATCAATTCCTGATTGTCCCGCACATTAGCTCAAAAACCAACTCCACCGCAACAAAACTAATTGTTAGAAAAAAAATGTTTAACAGATTAAATCTTTCAGCCAGTCAGACTATTTTGGATAATCATCCGGAAAGCGACATAAAAGCAGAATATCAAATAAATAAAAACATATCCATTATTGGCCTTTGGCAAAACGAAGATCCTGTTGAAGGCAGCGACCTGGAAACTAACACCATAGGTTTGGATTTGGAGTATCAAATTGATTTTTAAAAAAATCCTATATTTCATCGTAATATTACACTGTGCAGTTTACTCAACACCTGTCCCGAACCGGAATACAAACCCAAAAACTGAGGATGATAAATCAGCTGACTCTTTCAAAAAAACACAAACAGTAAAATCTGAAAAAATAAATAACATTATAGCAAACATTAATATAAAAACGACAAATAAAAAGCTAAAACAGGATATTAAAAAAACACTATCCAAATATAAAAACCAGCAGTTTTCAAAAAAATTATCCGACAAAATCCATAATGAAATATTTTATCTTTTAAAAGAAAAAAAAATCCTTCTGCCGGAAGTAAGAGGACCATTATTTGATCTATCGAATAATAGAGTCAATATTTCCTATGAAATAACAAATCCTTATAAATATGGTTTTATTTTAAAAGGGACTCAATCCCTGGATAGATACACATTATTGCCTAAACAGAACTATAAAAAATATTTTAACAACACTCAACTCATCAGAAAAATCCTGGCATACATAAAAGAAGCTTACTTAAAAAAAGGTTATGCAAATATCCATTTAAAACATCAGATTAAAATAGATCATAAACATTTTATAAAAAATGTTTTCATTACAATTAAGGAGGGCCAACAGACAGAAGTAAAAGAAATAAAAATATTCGGACAGTTTTCAAAATCAGATAGATATTACATCAAATTCATCAGACGTTATAGCGGCTCTCTTATTAAAAAAGGATTATTTTACAATACAGACATTCAAAAAGGATTAAAAAACCTTGTGAATTCATTAAAAAATGAAGGTTATTTAAAAGCTACAGCACATGCCAGGATTACAAATACTTCAGATAACAAGGTCATTATTGATATTATTCTCAATGAAGGCCCCCTTACCAGGGTAAGGGCCATACATTTCACGGGAAATAAACATTTTTCCAGTCAACAACTAATGGATGTAATGAAAATAAAAATAAATAAAGGCTTAAATATCAATATTCTCGAACAAGATATTAAAAACCTGATTTCCACATATAGGGATGCGGGGTTCATTGAAGTGAAGTTAAACAACACAGAAAAAATTGTCCAATACGACAGGAAAGACTCCACGGCCACTTTACATATCAATATTACAGAAAGTAATAAGATCAGGATTTCTGATATTTTAGTCAAAGGAAATAAAATTACAAAAAAAGATCTCATCATTACCAGTCTGCCTTTGAAAAAAGGAGATATTTTAACACCAAAAAAAATAGAACTTTCAATCAATAAATTAAGAAACTTAGGTATTTTTTCATCTATCAATATATTAACTAAAAATGACAACAAAAACCCGGAAGAGAGGATATTGATTATTCAAGTAGAAGAAAGAAAACCCCGATCTATTCGTTTTTCCTTAGGTGTGAACACGGAAAGGACTTTAACAGCCAGAGGTTTCGTCGAGTTTTCAAACAGAAATATTTTCGGTACGGGAAGACATATATTTTCAAGGGTAAAACTGCAATCCAATATTGCAAAACATATACAAATTAGTTCTTCTGAACCTGAATATTTGGAACATCAGGCTTCTATCAGTTATGTAGAACCTTTTCTGTTTAAATCAGGATTTAATGGTCAAATTAACTTATCAAATTCAGATCAAATATTTTCACATCTTCAAACAAAGGAAGGGGGTATAACAGACATCGTAGAGTCTACACAAATTAATTTTCTTTTAAAAAGAACAATTAACAATTTTATCAACCTGACATGGACTATATTAAGTTGGGAAGGAAGAGAGGAATTTACAAAAACCAGGAGTTGTCAAATCAGTAGAAGTTCTAATTCCAATGCTATTTTATGTGATAGTGACATATTAAATATTGCTTCTACGGGAATCTCTCTTAACATTGATAAAAGAAACGATATCTTATCCACCTCTGATGGTTTTTTATCACAAATGTCCATTGAATATGCAGGGCCTTTTTATATCATTAGTTCTTCAGAGGAAATCAAATTTATAAAAATGGAAGTCAAACACTTTGATTTTCGCCCTCTTTTCAATGACTGGGTTTGGGCTAACAGTATTCATGGCGGCTTTATTACAAATATGAACAGCCTCAATACAGGGGGATTCCCTGTCAGCAGAGCGTTTATTCTCGGTGGAGTTAACTCACTAAGAGGTTTTGATGGCTTGATTCATGGTGAAAGAGTCCCCGACAAAAATGAACTTCCTATTGATAATGCCAATGAATTAATTTCCAGTCGTGCATCTTTTTATATGCTTTTAAAAACAGAGCTACGTTTCTCCATTAGTACAAACTTTACCGGTACTTTATTTTACGACGGGGGGATTGTTACGATTTCAGGTAAAAAATTTGAACAACCCTATCGACATTCCGCTGGATTTGGTCTTAGATATAAAACACCATTAGGGCCTATTGCAGGATATATTGCCTTTAAAATTTCTCCAAAAAAGAACGAATTTCCTATTGTCCCTCACCTCTCCTTTGGCTCATTTTAATCATAAATATTCAGTTCAATATTCACTTTTCTTCTCATAATTTAAAATTAACTAAAAAACATTGATTCATATTCCCCTAAATGATATTTCATCATATGCTACTATTATGTCTTCTTACAATTTAATTTTAATCCGGCACGGACAGAGTCAATGGAACCAGGAAAATCGCTTCACTGGTTGGAAAGATATTGATCTAAGTACACAAGGTGAAAAAGAAGCAAAAAAAGCAGCTGAATCATTAAAGAAGAATCATCTTCATTTTGACTTAGCCTGCACATCTTTTCTAAAAAGAGCCATTCGCACTCTATGGATCATCTTAGATGAAATGGACCAAATGTGGATTCCTGTCATAAAATCATGGAGATTGAACGAAAGACACTATGGTAATTTAACCGGATTAAATAAAAAAGAAACTATAGAAAAATACGGAGAGAAACAGGTACAACTTTGGAGAAGAGACTACAAGACCACTCCTCCACCCTTACCTACTTCAGAAAAGAACGATATAGACAGGCGATATAAAGACCTAACAACTATCCCGACCGGAGAGTCCCTGGAACAAACAAAACAAAGGGTTCTTCCGTTTTGGACGACGACTGTTAATCCTTACTTACAGCAAGGTAAAACAGTGCTCATCGCAGCTCATGGAAACAGTATAAGAGCTTTAATCAAACATATAGAACAGCTTAGTAATGAAGCTATTACAAAAGTGGAAATTCCAACAGGAGTACCCGTTGCTTACACACTTTCAAAAAAAAATCTTGAAGTAAGAGAGGGAAGAAAAATCCTTTTATAAAACCGGCTCATCTGGTACTATACACACATGCCTTATATCGAAAAAATAGCTATAGAAAAAGCCAGAAAAATAAACAGCTCACCTGCTATTTACGGCACCTTTGCCGAAATTGGCGCTGGCCAGGAGGTGGTAAACCATTTCTTCAAGGCCGGACAGGCTTCAAAAACAGTGGCAAAAAGCATGTCAGCTTATGATATGACTTTTAGTGATCAAATATATGGGGGATCGGGAAGGTATGTTTCTGAAAGCCGGCTTTCCAAAATGCTGGAACACGAATACACATTACTTCAAAAACGACTCAAAAAAAAAAGAGGACATAATACAAAATTTTTTGCTTTTGCCGACACAGTGGCTGTCAGTACAGTTGGAAAATCCAATAATACATCTTACCATCACGGATGGATGGGAATTCGTTTTCAAAGTGAATATAAAGCGCCTTATAACGAGATAATCTTACACGTAAATTTACTGGATAAAACACGTTTACAACAATATGAAATACTGGGTGTTTTGGGAGTGAACTTAATTTACTCCGCGTTTTATGGAAAAAAGGATCACAAAAATATCATAAAGTCTCTTTTTGATAATTTTGAATCCAGCCGTGTTGATATTGACTTTCTTCGCTGTTCCGGAAAAATCTTTAAAAACCTTAATCATCATAAATTAAATCTGGAACTTATTCATCAGCGATCAACAGAAGCCCTATTATTTCAAAATAAAGGAAAAATTATTCTTCCTTCAGACGCTTTATATGGAAAACATATACTGATTCAACAATTCTCTACTGCAGATAAACTAACACCTTCCCATATAAAAAAAGTTGTTTCCTATATAAACAACACAAAAAAAATAAAAAGTGATCCTGTTTCATTGGTCAATATCCCCACCCAATATCTAAAAAACAGGAATATGTCCCACTACTTAAAAAAATATACTTCTTCCTCCAAAAAAAACAGGAACCAATACATATTAGTATCTGATTTTAATAAACTATACGAATTAAAACGTTTTATTCGAAAAATAACAGACCAGCATATATTTATTATTATAAATGCAAAAAATTTTATAAAGATACTCAAACGACCTCATAATAAGGTATCTTCCAACGATATATTAGAATTCTCCAGCCGTTTATACGATAAAAAGACATCCTTAATAATCCCTGATTACAAAAATGTAAAAGTATCAACTCCATTTGATCACTTTGAAAAATACTTAGTAAAAACCAAAAAACTGGTTTACTTGAAGTAAAAGATAATCAATCCGAACAGAAGAATTACCTTTACCTGATTTTTACAGGCTTTCCGGTCTTTAGTCTTAACATGACTTCTCTTGGCATTTTTCCCGCCTCAAGATATTTATAGGAGCTAAGGTGTGCAATGGCTCGATTTTTAAAAACCCGAACAAAGGTGCTGGGTCTCCACCCCGGATCTCTCGTCTATATTGGGGAAAAAGGGGATAAAGAAAAGATACATATCAATCTGATTAATTATACCAAAGATTCCTTTTTTGAATCCCATTCAGCCAGTTTTGAAAAATGCATTGAACACGTAAAAGACAGCAGTCAAATTACCTGGATTGAATTTCAGGGATTATCCGATAAAAAAGTCATCGAAGAAATTGGAAACCAATTTGGCATTCACCGGCTTTGGCTGGAAGATGTACTGAATACAGATCACCGCCCAAAAGTGGAAGAGTTGGATAATATGCTTTTTTCCATTATAAAATATGTTTCAACAGAAAGAAAAGAAGGAAGAATGCAGATAAAAGTTTCCCAGACCAGTATCTTCTTTGGTCAGAATTTTGTACTTTCCTTCCATGATACAAAAGATGACATTTTCGAACCGGTAAAAGAGCGCCTTAGAAAATCAATATGGAGAATCAGATCTCTAAAAGCGGATTATCTGTTTTACGCATTGATAGATTTACTTATTGATCAATATTATATCACACTTGAAAAAATGGGAGACTATTTTGAAGAGCTGGAAACATGTGTGACAGCCAATCTGAATAAATTAAATCCGGTAGATATTCTTTCCTTAAAAGGCGAGTTTTTATACCTGAGAAAAACCGCCTTCCCCGTCAAGGAAGCTTTAAACAAAATTATTATCAGCAACCACCCATGGATCGAAACTAAAAATCTGCGTTACTTCAAAGATATTCTGGATCACACTATTCAAATTATTGAAGTGATTGATTATTATAATGAACTGACCACTTCTCTTATGGATTTTTATCAAAACACGATAAACAGAAAAATGAACGAGATTATGAAAGTCCTGACTATCTTTGCAGCTATTTTTATTCCCCTTACTTTTATCGTAGGTATTTATGGTATGAACTTTAAGTTCATGCCTGAATTAAACTGGAAGTATGGCTACCTGATAGTATGGGTGCTCATCTTTCTTGTCAGTGGAGGTATGGTCCTCCTCTTCAAAAAAAGAAAATGGCTTTAGTTGTTTACTCAGGGCCGCGACTACCCACTCCACATAAAATGGTAGAGTACATTCTTTCAAATCAAAAAATGTCCAATTGATAAACAAAAATGAAAAAAATACACCCTTCATGTCCTATATTGATGTTTTGTTATTTTTTTACTTAAAAAAAGCTCCTGTTTATTATAAAAATAGTTAAATCCAAAAGGAGTTGAATATGAAAATCATTACACTTTTTTTATCACTTTTTTTATCACTGACCCTTTCCTGTTTTGCATTTGCCAATTTACCTGAAGATCACTCGGAAACAACTGCAGTGGATCTTTATAACTTAAGTGTCGAAGACTTACCTCCTTTGGAAGAAATGGTGGGTATTGTACTGGATTTAGAAAATGAAAATTTTGAAAGAGGTGAAGAAATACAGTTGGCTCATGGAGATGAAGACCAGGAATGCAGGAGAAGACATGGGCATGGAGGTTGTGGTTACGATGATCACCATCACCACGGTGATATTATAGTTCCTATACCTGTTCCCGTTCCCGTTCCTGTTCCTGTTCCTGCGGCTCCACAGAGTTATATTTGCAGAAGTGGTGGGTTTTACTGCCACTTACCTTATATAGCTCCCATTGGATCATACTGTAAATGCTATTCCTTTGGAGTTCTGTTATTCAATGGCCACATAAGTTCATGGTAAAATCACAGCTTCAAGTACCCATAAAATAGAGATGGCTCAATGTATAAAGCAAATCAATGAGAAATCTCTCATTTTGCTCTACACTATAACAGACAGGAAATAGATAAAAAAATTTCTTTGTCTGTAATAAATAAACTTAACCAAATAAGAAGAGCATTCACTCACCATGAACACAAAAATAAAAAAAGTGGCTCTTATTCAAGGCGGCTTGGGAGCGGAGAGGGAAGTCAGCCTCATGTCCGCTCAATCAGTGGCAAAAGCCTTTGATGAACTGAATATATCTTACACCTTTATTGAAGCCGACACGGATTTAACCAAAAATTTAAAAAAACTAAATCCCGACTGTGCTTTCCTGGCTGTTCACGGCCAATATGCGGAAGACGGCACTTTACAGGGAATTTGTGAATATCTAAAAATTCCCTATACAGGAAGTGGAATACTGGCTAGCACCCTTTGTATGGATAAATGTTTTTTTAAAGATTATATCTCCAGGTATGGTATTCCCACCCCTGATTATCAAAACCTAAACCTGGAAAATCAAAACCCTCAAGAGGTGAAAATAAATATTCCCTTACCCCTCGTAATAAAGCCATCCAGAGAAGGCTCCACATTGGGTATCAGCATCTGTAAGAAGAAAGAGGAATTGGTGCCTGCTTTGAAAAAAGCCCTCCAATACGATAAAAAAATCCTGGTGGAATCTTATATCAAAGGTATGGAGATAGCTGCATCCTTACTGACAGGAAAAGCCCTTACTCCTGTAGAAATTGTCCCTAAAAGTGGTTTTTATGATTATACAAGCAAATATGAATCAGAAGAAACAAAGTACATTTTACCTCCACGCCTGGATGAAAAAATCACCAGACAATGTAAAGAAATAGTGTGTCAAACTGCACATCTTTCACATATTAGAACTTATTGTCGATTGGACTTTATTATAAAAAATAATACTGTCCCTTTAGTACTGGAAATGAATACTCTACCAGGTCTCACAACACATTCCTTACTACCCAAGTCAGCTCAACATGATGGTATTCATTTTAATATGCTTGTGTTAAAAATCCTACAGGGTGCCCGCTTGGACTATGCTTTTAAATAGGGAAGAATATGAAGATATTCCATCCATATCTTATTCCTATCCTGTCTGTCTGCTTTTTCCTTTTTATTGGCATTTTTTATTATGGCTTAAATAAATGGCTGGTTGTCAGCGAAATCCAACTGGAACTGCAAAAAGAACCCGTATGGGAGGATTCCATGCAGGATATTCAGTCTGCGTTACATTCAAAATTACAAAAATTTATCGGGAAAAAAATGTGGCAGGTGTCATTTAGTGAACTAAAAAAGATTTTACGTTCTGAGCCCCGTGTAGGTTCTGTAAAAATTCTCAGACTTCTTCCCAACCGATTCTTTATTCAAATACAACCCAGAAAACCTCTAGTAGTCCTGTTAGACCCTAATAATGGAAAAATCCATCCTCTTTCCATGGATGGACAAGTACTTCCACCTGTACCCTCTGATCAAATTCCCAATCTTCCTCTTTTAAGAGGTTCTGTATTCCTAAAACAAAAGGCCATCCGTAAATTAGCTATTCATTTTCTTAATCTTATGCCGGAACAAGGTGAATTTAGCCGACAGGAAATCTCAGAGGTGAAATATTCAGCCAGTGAAAAAAGTGTAATTCTCATTTTATCTAAAAACGGAAAACCAATAAAGGTTGGTTACGATCCAAAGCAGATGAAAACCAAAAGGATTGAGAGTGTATTAAGATATTTAGACCAAAAAAATATTAAATGGCGCGTTATTGATGCACGATTCTCTCAAAAAATTGTTGTGGGTACAAGTAAGGCCATCTAACCTTAAAGTTAAGGGTATATATAATGGGCCGTTTTAATATTGAAGACAAGAAAATAGTAGCCGGTATCGACTTGGGTGCAACCAATGTGAGATGTTTAATTGGTACCCTGTCATCAAACGAGCTGACTCTTGCTGGTGCGGCTCGTATCCCACATAAAGGTTTATATAAAGGTCGTATTGTCAATATGAAAGAAACGGCCGAGGCCTTGCAACAATCAATAGAAGAAGCTCAAGTGATGGCCGGGTTACAAGTTTCCCAACTCTTTTTGGGAATCAGTGGGGAACACCATATTTTCTCTTCACAGGGAATGTCCATTATTCCCTCACAACAAGTCACCGGGGATGATCTGAACAAAGCCGTAGAAACAGCAAAAGCTGTCTCGCTCCCTACAGGTCATCGCCTTTTACATGTTCTCCCAAAGAGTTTTACCGTAGATCGTGAAGGACCTTTTTTTAACCCTCTAGGATTATCCGGTTTGCGACTGGAAACCTCAGTTATGATGATTTCCATTCCTGAAACCAATGTACAAAATGCGCTTCAATGTCTACGCTACGCAGGTTGTTCTGCCAAAGGCCTGGTGCTGCAACCTTTGGCAACCAGTTTATCTATAATAGATGAAAGCGAAAAAAAATCCGGAGTGTGTGTCCTGGATATTGGACAAGATCAGACTTATTTTACTGTTGTTATTGATTCACGTATACATCATATTGGTTCCCTCTCTATGGGAGGAGAAGATTTTACCCATGACTTAATGTCTGAGTTAAAAATACCAAGAGACCTGGCAGAAAATATAAAATTAAATTATGGAAATCTTCTGCCAACTGAAGAATGGGATAATGATGAAGAAATTTTGGAAGAGCTACAAAAATGGGAAATCAATACAAATACACAAAAAATAAATTCTATTTTGGCAGCCCGGGCTGAATTACTATTTGAGGAGGCAAAAGCACAATTGGAGTCCCTGACTTATCTTAACCAGCTTGAGGGAGGCATTATCCTCACCGGAGGGGGAAGCACATTAAAGGGCTTAGTGGAAACAGGTCGTTCTCTTATGGAAAAACCTGTTAAAAAAGCTGTCATTAAAGAGTTCTTCGGTATTAATGAACTGGAAAACAGAAGCGATTTTACTACAGCTCTGGGTATCTTATGTTACATTCAAAACGAAAAAACATTGGACTATCGTTCCAATCATCCTTATGGAAGGGCACTTAAAATAAAAAAGTGGGTACAGGATCTTTTCATCTAAACAGGTAATGAAGGAAAGACCGGCTAGGAGTATTTATGTTTCAAATTGACGAAGAAAATATAAAATCCAGAGCTGACATTAAAGTAGTCGGCATTGGAGGTGGTGGGGGTAATGCTATTAAAACAATGCATCGATCCGGCTTGGAAGGTGTACAGTTTATCGCTGCAAATACAGACCTTCAGGCTCTGGAAGAACATGAAAACCTGGACAGCACTATTCAGCTTGGCACTCAATTAACAAAAGGTCTTGGTGCTGGTGCCAACCCTGAAATTGGCAGACAGGCTGCTATTGAATCCTGCAATGAAATAGTTGAAGCCCTAAAAGGAGCCGATATGGTTTTCATTACTGCCGGCATGGGGGGAGGGACTGGAACCGGTGCTGCCGGCGTGATTGCCCGAATCGCCAAAGAACAAGGGGCTTTGACTGTAGGTGTAGTGACTCGTCCTTTCTTTTTTGAAGGCCAAAGAAGGGCAAGACATGCGGAAATGGGTATCCGATTTTTAAAAGAAAACGTAGATACACTTATTGTCATTCCTAACCAAAAACTACTTAAAACAACGGACGAAAATACCTCCTTATTATCCGCTTTTAAAAGCGTGGATAATATCTTATTACAAGCTGTTCAAGGTATTGTAGACCTCATTAACCAAAAAGGTTTAATCAACCTGGATTTTGCAGATATAAAAACCATCATGTCTGAAAAAGGCCTGGCGATTATCGGTACAGGTGCGGCTTCGGGAGAAGATAGAGCCTTGTCCGCCGGTCGTATGGCTATCTCTTCACCTCTATTGGAAGACACTTCATTTAAAGGTGCACTGGGTTTAATCATCAACATCACCGGCGGGCCTGACCTGTCCCTAAAAGAAGTCAATCAAACCGCTGAACTGATTACAGCTGAATCCCATCCCGATGCTGAAATTATTTTTGGCGCTATAGTAGACCCTAATGAATCATCCGATCAGATAAAGGTAACGGTGATTGCCACCGGATTTGAAGGTAAACATAATCAAAATTCACAAAAAAAGGATATGAAATACAAAAAGAATCCTAAAACAAATGTTCAGGAAAATCTAAAGTTTTCCAACAATCAACAACCACCCAATCCATCGGAAATAAATCCACAACAACAACAACCTTTCACCAGTGACAATCAAAAATCCTCAAAACTACCGAGAGATATTTTAATAGAAAAAGCCCAGGCTTACAGAGAACAAGCTAAAGGAAAGCCAGCCAAAATTAACCAGGATCATCAACAGCTTAAGATGAATATCAATAACAAAAAACAACCAACGGAATACAAACAACAATCCCCCTTCAAAAGACACAAATCCAGTTTAATAGGCTTATTCAAAAAGTCAGAGAAGATTTTCTGAGAGCTGACAATTGACACAAAATCAATTTTTTAAAAAACAAATTAAAAATATTCTGATTGTCTATAGAAACAATTCACCAGGTATTATTCACATAGTTAATCAAGCCGAAAAGTGGCTTGAAAAGCACAAAATTCACACACATACTTTCTCTCAATCATCCCTATCAAACAACCCTTCTATACATTCTGATATCGATTTGGTTCTGGTGTTGGGAGGAGACGGTACCTACTTAAAAGCGGTTCAGTGCACGCCTGACCACTCAGTGCCATTCTTAGGAATCAATATGGGCTCCTTTGGATTTCTCACTGTTCATCGTCAGGAACTCATTATTCATTGTTTAGAATCCACTCTGCAGGGAAAAATGGTGTTAGAAGAAAGGTCTTTAATAGATGCTTCCCTTATAACGAAAGAAGAACAGACATTCCTGGCCCTTAATGATGTGGTTATTGAAAGAGGATCATTCAGCCAATTAATAAATATTTCGATTACTATTCAAGATCAGGATATTTATTCTGTAACAGCCGATGGTGTAATTATTTCTTCACCCACAGGTTCCACTGCTTATAATTTAGCTGCAGGGGGACCTATTCTGCATCCTCAGGTAAACTCATTTGCCATTACTCCTATCTGCTCTCACAGTCTGACAAACCGTCCTGTCATTGTGCCTGACACTTATGAAATGTTTTTTAGAATTAATAACGAAAAACAAAGCGCTTTCCTGACAATTGACGGACAAAAAATGGCAAAAATGTCAAAAGAACAATCAGTAAAGATAAAAAAATCCACTATGAAACACAGAACACTCAGACAAGTGGAGCACAACGACTTCTTACTGTTAAAGGATAAATTAAAGTTTTCCCAGTAATTTTTAATTATAATCTTTTAATAGAAAAGTTATACACTCACTCACCCTTTTCCTGGCCATTATCTTCCGGCCTTTTTCTTTGCACACCTTCACAGCTTTTAAACAGATATTCACCTTTCACTTCCGGATGCTCTGTAAAACAAAATACACCTTCATCTATAAGCAACACCTGACCTGTATTATCATGACTAACATATCTTTGCTTTACACAATACATTCGGGCAATAGAATGTGCTCCTGAACCTAACCTGATTGGCATCTCCACAAACTGAACTGTGTCATCCGGATATAATTCTTTCCAAAAACCGCATCCCTTTCCAGGAAGATACTCAAATATCCTGTTGTTATCCGCTATGGTACAGGATACCTCTTTTCCTAATGAATCTACCCATATTTTTTTCTGATCATCGTACTTATACATGCTACAATGCTGTGAACTTCCAGTTCCAAAACCACCTGGACACGAAGAAAACAGAAATACAAAGATCAAACAAACAACAGAGTATGTAAATAACCGATAATTATCTGATAATAATTGTTTCATTTCTCTTCCTTTGTTTTTTATCCTTTTGTAAAGGAAAATTCATTACCCTTTTTATAGAACCTGAAGAAAGTGTCAGGCTTTTATCATAGTAACCTGATCTTTTAAAAGTTAATTTAAATTTGCCATCAAATGGCACTGTTATTGATGTAGGTGTGAGGCGACCTATATTTTTATCATCAACATACACCTGGGCCCCAGACGGTTGCGTGGTAACAAAAACACTTTTTCCAAAAACAGCTATATTCCTCTGTTCCAGTGCTACCGGCTGTTTTGATTTACTTTGGACAGAGGTGGGTTGTCTGACTCTGGGAGTATCTCCATTAACAGAAGAAGATATGGCTGATTCGGATTGATCCACTACAGACGATTCAGAAGTTTGTACTTTACTACTAGCGGTGTTCCCTTTACCGTTATATTGACTGATTTTTTGTACTATATGAGAAACATAATTTTTAATATCTGATCGAAAAAGATAAATTGATCCAATGATCCCAAAAACAAATAACCCTACTATAACCTTTTGAAAAAAAGAACCGCTACGATTACCATGTCTCCGACGAGGTAAACGCTTTTTTAAGGCTAACTCATCTTCTTTTACAATATTAGTATTACGAAGTTCATATTCTTCATCTGAACCAACATCATTATTTAAACTGTCAGTAATATTCCTATAACCTCCATCTGATTCTGTCATTTCGTACCCTGCTGTGGGTTTTGTATACAGAGTGTCACGATCTTCCAGTTCATCATCAAATTCCGTTTTGGTTATTTCTTCCGTTACCAAAGGAGCTTTTCCTGTATTTCCTTGAGTCTGCGTAACAGTGTGCTCTGCACGCCCTTTAGAACCTTCTGTGGCAACACTATTCAGTGTTTCTGTGTACTCTTCTTCTTGCTCTTCAACTGCTTTTACCGGCTTATTTATCCCCTCCTGATATCCCACAAACGTAGAATGAGAATGATCCATGTCTAATGAGGAGGATCCTCTGGGAGGTAACAACCTTCCTTTTACGGCCGCTTTCTTTGACAGTAATGCTTGCGAATACTTCTTTAAGTTTTGTCTTTCCTCCAAAATTTCCTCTACATACACTTCCTTTATAAAAGAACTGAAATCAGTATTTGTAAAATCAGGATAAGTTTTATTCAGGAAAACAGAAATATCATTTCCCATCTCCGCAACTGTTTTATATCTGAGATTTTTATTTGCACTTAATGCTTTATTAACTATTTGAATAAGCCGGTCAGGCACATTGGGGTTAATTTTTTTTAAATCAGGAATTTGACATTCTCTGATTTTTTTTAGCAACTGAATCTCATTGGATCCTATAAAAAGTTTTCTACCTGCAAGCAATTCCCATAATACATTTCCAAGAGAAAAAATATCCGTTTGCCGGTCTAACGCTTTCCCTCTTGCCTGCTCAGGACTCATATACTCAAACTTTCCTTTTAACACTCCCACTTTTGTAGATTCAGAATCATCTATCTTAGCTATACCAAAATCGATAACCTTTACATCCCCATTAAAACTCACCATTATGTTTTGAGGACTAATATCACGATGAATAATATTAAGGGGCTGGCCTGTTATACTATCCGTGCAATTATGTGCGTAATCAAGACCGTTACAAACATACTTCATAATATAAGCACACATAGCTACGCTAAGATTTTTCTTTTGGCTTTTTAACTTCTTAATCAACTGGCGCATATTTCTACCTGAAATATACTCCATACATATAAAATACTGATCGTTTTCTATTCCAAACTCATAAATAGAGCAAATATTGCTATGATTGAGATTAACAGCAATTTTACCCTCATTTTGAAACATTTTATTAAATTCTTTATTATGAGAGTGAGCTAATAATATTCTCTTTATGACTACAAACTTATGAGCACTTTCGAGTGTTCCCGCACAGCCAAGAAAAATCTCGGCCATACCACCTCGAGCCACTTGCTTTAACAATTTGAATTTTCCAAACTTTTTTATTTGCAAGTCCATAATTAACTTTCTTTAGGTCCTTAATACTCGCTATATTGATTTAAAAAATAAACACATTTATAGTATAAAAATATTCCTCTACCTCTTATCGGTTACAAAAAATAGGAACTTTATGCGCAAAATAGCTATCACAGGTATAATGGGATCAGGGAAATCTACCGTTGGTTTAATACTTAAGAAAAAAGGAATGAGTTTTATCTCCGCTGATGAATTAGTGACAAAAACCATAGCCCCTAACAACCCTGGTCACACCAAACTTCTTACACTACTGGGTCCGGAATATTTAGACTCCAAAGGATATTTTAACACTCAGAAAATCGCTAAAGCGGTTTTTCAAAATAAAGCCTTATTGTATCAAATTGAATCAATTATCCATCCTATTGTCTGGGATTTAATGCAAAAAGAAGAACAAAAATTACGTCTTTCAGGCAAAAAGATTGTTTTTTATGAAATTCCACTGCTATTTGAAAAAAAATGGGAACACTTTTTTAACCTGATTATTGTCATCGCCATTGACCTTCAGGTACAAAAAAAACGCCTGCAGCAATATCGTAATTTTAGTTGTGAAGAAATTAAAAATCGCATGCAATTTCAAATCTCCCAAGAAGAAAAAATTAAAAAAGCGGATCATGTTATATGGAACAGCTCATCATTAAAAGTATTGGAGAAACAGGTCTTTAGTCTGATTCATTCACTAAAGACAGACTGAGAAAGTATTAATTTATGTTGGAGTTAGTTCAATTTTTAGACACTAAAGACAAAAAAAGAATATTACAGGACTTTAATCCTGATAATAGTTTATGGGTCACTACAGATATTAAATCCCAACTCTCCATATTAAGTGAATTACATAATAAAAATAACACCCTTGTAAAAAAGAGCTGTGTAATAAGGGCCACAGATCTTTGGGCTCATATGCTATCCACTGCCTATCCTGAAAAATCTATTGTCAACAGATCTTTTTTAACTTTTGTTTACCATGAGTGGGCTAAATCCCGAAAGCAAGAATGGGAAAAAACCAAAGAAACAGGAAATCTCATTTGCCAGTACATAGAAGTGCTGGCTCATCTGTTACAACATCCTCTAAGAGATAATTTAATAACAGAGTGGAAAAATATCACAGAAAACAAAAAAGAAACCTATTGGACAATATGGTACAATCTGGCTTCTGAGTTTTGGAATTATTTATCTCAAAAGCAAATCATTGAAACTTCATGGGCCAGTGCTCTTTTATTGGACCATATTCCTTTTGAATACTTTAAATCCAAAGAAGTCATCTTTGATTTGGGTTTTGATATAAATAAAGTGGAAGTTGAACTCATTCGTCAAATATCAATAAAAATAAAAACAAAAGTTTTAATCCCTACATTTTTTAATAAGAAAAATCAAAGTTTTTCACATAACATTTATGATGATTTTTATGAAGAGAAAAACACCTCTTTTATAAAACACTCTCAACCACAAACTCATTCTATAAAGATTAAGAAATTTGCCACTCCACTGGCGGAAATAAAAGACATCAGTTACCATATTAAGCACTCTTTAAATAAAGGCATACAGCCAAATAAAATTTACATCCTGGTGCCTCATATTGAAGACTATTGGACCTGTTTGAAAAGCTATTTAAAAAAAGAAAATATTCCTGTTAATAAAAGCGAAACTGTTTTTCTACACAGTTTTCCTGCTGTTCAACTATGGCTTGCTAAAATGCGTACACATTTATCTATTATCAATTATGAAAATCTGGAAATGATTCAATCTCATCAAAATCAATATACAAATTTCAGCCAATTAAAAGCGGAACTGTATAATGTTAAAAAAATAGAGGATTGTCCTTCCGGATTCTATAAAAAAGACCAATTGAAAGACAAAGATGAATTAACCTCTCTACCTGTTTTTATTCAATGGACTAAAAAACTATTACCGGAAAATATAAAAAATGCTGTTATTCACCATTCCATAAAAGATTGCTTAAATGAATTCCCCGAATCCGATGCGGTAACTCATTTACAATTAAAATGGGAATCCTGGTTAAAGATACTGGAATTGCTCATTGGAAAGAAAGAGATAGAAATACACAAAGGAGACACAGAAGGTATAAATTGTTTAAGTTTTAATGCTCTTGGATGGGTGGAACCGGATTTTACTTATATCGCCGGACTGAGTGAGCAAAACATAAAAAAAGAAAAACACACAATACTTTCCTCTTTAGAAGCCCACTCTATCATGAAAGACCTTGGTTTTTTTATAAAAACCGAACCTTCTGAAAAGATGGAACAGGCTATCTCCTATTTCACAAATCAGGAACACAAAGAATTAGTCCTATCTTTTTCCTCTACAGATTTTTTAGGCACACCTCTAAACCCCTCCTGCCTATGGTTGGAAAAAGCTATAGAGTACGAAAAAGATATAAGCCACTTTGACACTCCAAACATCTCTGCATGGGACCAACAACAGAGAAAACTTTCAGTGAAAGAAATTTTAATTCACCATGATATTAAACAATCTGAAATGGAGTTAATAAATCAATCCATTCAGCAAGACACAGGGAATGAAAACAACACACCATTTTTTCAAAAAAGAATAAAAAGTTTATCCCCTTCCTCATTAAATGAATACATTAAATGCCCTTTTATTTTTGCCGCCAAAAAACTGTTTTACCTATGGGATGGCCCGGAAAGAGATGTAGATATTCCTCCGACAGAACATGGAAGCTTTGTTCATAAACTTTTTGAAGTATTGCTATTGACAAAAAAACACCCACTTTCCGATCAGGAAATTTTACAAATAATAGATGAAATAAAAAGCAGTAAACCTTTTAAACAAATATTAAAAGTACACCCCTTTATATGGGAAAAAGAGAAAAATGATTTATTAAAAAAAGCCTTAAAGTTTTTGGAACAGGAAAAAATAAAAAAATCTCTATTTAAAAATTATCAAACTATTGCCTGTGAAAAAAAATATCAGTGTTACTGGAATTTTAAAACAAAATCTACCGCCAAAGAGGGTGATATCCTGTTTACAGGAAAAATAGATCGCATTGACTCAAACAATCAGTTTTACCAGATTATTGATTATAAAAACTCTTTAGCTACAGGGTCCGCAGCCACTTCATGGGAAACTCAGGAAAATTTTCAAATGGCATTTTATATGCAAGTCCTGGAATCAGGCCTGGCCAACCTTCCCGCCCTTCCTGTAAAATCAGCACTTTACTTAAGCTATAAAAATTTTGAACACCGGGGGTTGGCTATAAAAGAACCTGATTACATCACACTTCTTGGTGGTCCTAAAAAAAGATCTCTTGTTTCAGAAGAAAAAAAAGAATCCATCATGGACGGTGTAAGTAAAAAAATGGATTCCCTGATTTCAAATATCCACAGTGGGAAGTTCCCTGCTCAACCTAAAAATAAACGACTGTGTATCAAATGCAAATGGAGGAAAATATGTCGGGCGAGCCATTTAAACTAACATTAATTAGAGCCGGTGCCGGGGCAGGAAAAACAACAGCTTTAATTGATAATGTGATAAACTGCATATTATCATATCACGCAGAGAAAAAAATATTTCCTCGTGTTGCGGTTAGTACCTTCACACGCAAAGCCACCCGGGAGATTAAAGAACGAATGCTGATAAAAGCACTCGAAAGACAAAATACAGACTTTATTCAATATATCAACTACTCACCTTCACTGCAAATTTCCACCCTTCATGGCATTTTTAACCGTTTCATCCAAACATATGGATATAAAATTAATTTCAGCCCGGGTACTACAATAACAAATGAAAAAGATTCTCACGAACTATTCATTTCCATACTTAAATATATCGTCTTTGAGCAAAAAACAGGAACAGCTATTCTGGACCATTATTCCTTTAAAGAAATGGCCGCCATTGTAAAACAATATATCTTACATATCCAAAATCAACCAAAAGGATCCCCTATAAGCAAAAAAGAGATACAAGACACCCTGAATGAGAAAAAAAATATTTTATTAAAAGAGTTAAAAATAAAACAGAGTAAAAAACAAAGTGAAGCACTACTGGAATTACAAAATGAAGAAATCCATATAGATACATTTACATTTCTTTCCCTGGAATTAGAAAAACTAAGTAAAGAAATTATACCCGTCTGGAATCAAAAGAAAAGAGAATTAAGCCAGATCACATTAAATGACCTGGAAACAATGACCATGGAAATTCTTAAAAAAAAGGGAAACAGCACACCATTTAAAGACCCTATCTGGGATTTTTGGTTTCTGGATGAGTACCAGGACACCAGTCAAATACAAAAAAATATCTTAGACCTGTTAAGTAAAAACAGTCAGATGTTTATCGTGGGAGACCCACAGCAAAGTATTTACTACTTTCGTGGTGCAGATGTATCCGTGTTTCAACAAAAAGAACAAGAAGCCGAAAAAACATCTCTATCTGAAATCAAACACTTAAATACAAATTACCGTTCTTGCTCTGAATTAATATCTTTCTTCAATGATTTTTTTCCCGAAGACACATTTAAAAAAATGAAACCTGTAAATACAATATATAAAAAAGAAAAAGAAGTGGCACGTCTGATTTTACATAGTTCCTCTCAAAAAAAAATCAATAGAGAGGAAATAGAACTACAGGAGGCGGAAAGCAGAATTAACGAACTTCTAAAACAAAAAGTAAAACCGGAAGACATAGCTGTGTTAGCAAGGCAAAATAAACCTCTATATCAATTAGCTCAATATCTAAAAAACAAAAAACGGCCCATTCATCTACATTCCTCCGGTAGTTTCACAAACAGAAGAGAAGTGATAGACTCCTTGTTTCTTTTGCGGTTTTTACTAAACCCTCATGATGATGAAAACCTCATTGGTCTTCTAAGGACACCTTATTGTCGCATACCCGATCAAACACTTGCTGACTGGATAGCTAAAAAAACAGATGCAGAAAGGGGGAAACAAAGCAAAAAATCGATTTGGAGCTTTCTGCTAACGGCAAACCTTAATAAAGAACCTGCAAAACACACTATCCAAAAGATAAAAAGTCATTTTGAAAACACAGAAAAAACAGGTATCATACAAAGTTTTCAAAACGCTCTGGAGTCTTTGGGTTTCATTGACTTATCCTATTACCAGGATCCAACAGGAGTACGAGAAGCTAATTTATGGAAATTAATTTACTGTTTAAAAGAATACGAATCAAAAAGGGAGGGTAATCTATCTGCTTTTGTGGACTATCTTCTGCACGACAGTCTCACTACAGATTCTGAAATAAATTACTCCCAAAATGCTGTATCCGCTATTGAAAACTCAGGTATACAAATAATGACCATCCACGCAGCTAAAGGCCTGGAGTTTAAACACATCATCCTTATAAAACTATGCTCCGGGTTTAAACAAGCAGAAAAAGATCAATACTTTATCAATCAAAAAGAAACAGATAATTGGACTGTATCCGTTAGATCACAAACAGAAGATAAAAGAATAAAATCTTCACTGCATAAAAAAATCCAGGCTGAACAAAAAAATATCGAACTGCAGGAGTTTGACCGGCTACTTTATGTAGCCTTAACCAGGGCCAAAGAAACTGTTACACTTATTGGTTCAGGTAAACCGGAAAAAAACAGTTGGCCCAGTCGTTTTCCTTTTTTATCCAGTCTGAAACCAGGTCATCATCAGACAGAACACTACACTTATTACGTAAGCCATACATAAATATAGCAACAAAATTTAATCATTATATGACCTAAGCTCCTATAATTTGCTCTTTTTTACAAGCTTACTGCTGTAAACCCCTGTTTTCCATCTCTTGTAACATTTTCTCAACAAATAAAAGACGGCTATACAATCCCCTATCATCTATCTCAAAACCACGTTCCATATATACTTTTGCCTCTCCATGGTGATCCTGGTTATATTTGGCATATGCCAGGCCACCCAAAGCGGAAACAGAGTTAGGAGTATTTTTTAAAACAAGCCGCCAGTTTTGAACAGCACACTCCCAATCCTCATTTTCCTCACAAAACTGAGCCTGTAAAATATAAGGAAGCACATACTTCATATCAGAGTTAGATTGGATAGCGTCACCCAAAATTAAAACAGATTGATCCCTTAAATTAATAAAACCAGTGATATAAGCATGAACAGTTTTGATTAACACATTCCTGGAATCAATTAAAACAGCTTTTTGTATGAACTCCTGAGCCAACTCATACCGATGAGCCCGAACCAAACAGTAAGCATAAAAAGCAATCATTAATTGGTTGTTTTGATTAGTAGAATAAACTTTTTCACACACAGGAAGCAACTCAGGCCATGAGTAAAACCTCCTGTCAATATAGACATTATAATAATAATTATCCGTCAATTCAGGATCGCTATCTAACAGTGTTTCAATCAAATTCAGTACTGACTTACCTCTTTGATATTCTATGTAAATCAATCCGACCATAGCCTCCTGATAGTAATCCTCCGGCTTCCTGGAAATTTCCTGTAAAAAATACTCCGCTTTCATTTGCTGATCAACAGTTGCAAAGTTTAATTGTAAAAGACATAAAGAAAAGGAAAAGTGAATTAATTTTCTATTTCCAAACTGATCCTCTTTATACTGTTCAAAAAACTGACAATCTCCCTGTTTCGCGGATAAAAGTGCCAAATTTGCAAAGGCCGCTCTTCTCATTTCCTCCGATTGACCACCACTGATTAACTCATTAAAGAGTTGCCTGGCAGATTGTAAATTACCGGTTTTTAGCTGCACTAAAGCTCTCACCATTTTTGCCAATTCAGGGTTTTGATCTTCATATACTTTTATTATCCCCTCACTCTGGGAGATATTATTATTTAATTGAAATTTTAAAGTCTGAAATAACAGTTCATTATCTTGACTTATTTTACCCTTTTCCTTTTCCTCTCCCCATATTTTCATTGCATTTGAATAATCGCCGGTAAAAAAATAAGCCTGACCAAAAGCAGACTTCAATTGCTCTTTGGATTTATGCAGGCCGGATTCTTTATTAGAAAAAATAAAAAAGACCCATACAAAAAACACCACAACAGAACCTAACAGTAAAAATAAATTTATTTTCTTTTTTCTTGTTTCTGTTTGGATAACCTCCGGTGTTTTTTCTATTTCCGCATAGGGTAAGTCCTGCACATCGGAAGGAGAGCCGGAATCAGGAGTGGCTACTTTGTTTTCCAAGTCATGAGGGATTGTCTGCGTACCAAACGTATATGTATTTGTAGCACTTAATGATTTTGTAAATTGTGTTAACTTGGTAATATCCGTATGACTGGCAAACTCAGGATAAGCGGCTATAAACCCCCAGAATATCTGCCCCGGAACACAAGCCGTAGCAAAAGGCGAGAGATAACCTTTTTTTAACTCTTCTGTCAGTTCACTCTCAGTAAAAGGACCAATAATCTGGGTGTTATTTTTTACCAGCCATTTTTTTTCTTCATTTTTATCTGACATAAACATATTTTCCTTACTTTAAATTATTTTGTCACCTGCAAAAACAGAAAAATATAGCCCCTTTTTTTATAAGGTATCGCGACGCTTCCACCTTATCCCCTTTTTTTGAAGACTTTCTATTATTTTACTGCTTTTTAGTATTTTAATGTGAAAAACATCTTTGCCCAGTTAACACCATATTAACTGACAATTCTTCAGCTCTTTTAATTACTTCTGAATCTCTGATAGAACCGCCTGGTTGGATAATCCATTTCACACCAGCTGCAGCCGCCGCTTCTATAGAATCCGGAAAAGGAAAAAAACCATCACTCGCCAATACAGGTGCCCGGATATGAGGGTGAAATTTCTTCCATCTTTGAATAGCCGATTCCACTGCTGATACACGATCCACCTGTCCCATACCCAAACCCACAGTTTGATTATTTGAAACCAAAGCAATGGCGTTACTTTTTAGATGAGCACACACTTTCCATGCCATTAAAAGTTCAGCCTGCACAGAAGAATCAGGGACCTTTTGTACACATTGCCAATCCGATTTCCATTCCTCTGCTAATTTCTGGTTTTCCTGTACCAGTAAACCACCATCTACACAACGTATCTTAAGGGAGTCTGAACTCTGATTCATCAATTCAGCCCATTTCATTACACGCAGATTTTTTTTCTTATGTTTAAAAACCTCCAAGGCGGAAGAACTATAATCAGGAGCGATCACCGCCTCCAAAAAAAGAGAGCACAAAGCCAGAGCGGCCTCTTTAGAAACAGGTTGATTTATAGCTACAACAGCCCCAAAAACACTTAATGGATCTGCTTTTAATGACAAAGCTATAGCCTGCTCTATCGTGTCACCACAAGCAACCCCACAAGGGTTATTATGTTTTATAGCTACACTACAGGGAGTTGAAAATTCCCTCACTACAGAAACAGCCGAATCCAAATCACAAATATTATTAAAAGATAACTCTTTTCCCTGCAGACATGAAGCTTGTTGAAGTCCTGTTCGTTTAAAATGAAACCAACTGGCCCTTTGATCCGGATTTTCACCATAACGAAGTTTTTTATAAAAATACCCTTTTAGATTTAAGTCTTCCCCTTCTTCCCGGGAGTTTCCCCGGATCCAATCAACAATACAGGAATTATAATCAGCTAACAGGGAAAAAGCCTTTCCAGCTAACTGCTTTCTCTTCTCCAAGGTGGGAATCTTCCCTTCTTTTAAAATTTGCTGATAATCAGCAGGATCACACAATACAGTTATTTGCTCAAAGTTCTTAGCTGCCGCCCGCAACAAAGAAGGGCCACCCACATCTATTAGTTCCACTAAATCCTTATGCCCTTGTTTTCTCTTTTCCTTAAAAGGATATAAATTACACACCACCAAATCAAAATGGGACAGTCCTTTTTGTCCCAAAGTTTCCTGATCGCCTGTATGATTCGGGCGAGCTAAAAGAGGCATATAAATATATGGATGAAGAGACTTCACCCTCCCGTCCATTACCTCATCAAAGCCGGTTTGTTCACTTACCTCTACAACGGAAACACCCGCCTGTTTAAGCTGAGCAGCCGTGCCACCCGTTGAGACCACCCTCATACCATTCTTAGCCAGAGGATAAATAAAATCCACCAATCCTTCTTTATTACTGACGCTAACCAAAGCATTTTTAAATCCTGCCACAACCGTGGAATAGGAATGTTTATTAGATTCTTTTTCCAAATCCGCTTTCTCCTTATTAATCCGGCTTCAACAAAATTAATCCGGCTTCAACAAATATTCTCTATGTACTCTGTTTCCAATCCTGGTCAACAATTCATAAGGAATAGACCCCGCTTTTTCAGCCTGCTCTTCAACAGAAATAAAATTATTCCCCTGAGAACCAAAAATAACCACCTCTTCCCCTTTACCCACTTCTTCCTGTTCTTCTACAACCATTGTCACATCTATCATAAAAAAATCCATGCAAATGCGACCGACAATAGGCACTTTTTTACCACGAAATAACACATCAGCTTTATTAGACAATCTATAAGGAAGCCCATCTGCATATCCCATAGAAACCACTGCCAATACTGATCGCTTTTCTGCCGTCCATGTACCTCCATAAGAAACCGATTGACCGGCAGATAAGACACGTGACTGTACAACAAACGATTTTAAAACAGAAACATTTTTTAAACTTACAGAATTATATTTCTTTTTTGCTTCCTCATATTCAAAAATCATAGGAGGCTTAATTCCATACAAACAAATACCCGGTCTAAACCCCAGGTTTGGTTCCAACTTGGAATAACTCCATAAATTCCACCAGCCTGCACTCCCTAACAAATGACACTGTAACTTCTCAAAAGGAAAAAAACTTTGAAAATAACGACAAACATCCTTAAAAGAAACAATCTTCTGTAATGTTTTATGTATCTTATCTCCTTCACCTAAATGAGAACAAATACCTTTTAACTTCAAATGTGGACAACTTTGAACATACTCAGCTATAGAGGAAAGCTCGGATAATGAAAACCCAAGTCGATTCATTCCCAAATTAAATTTAATATGAAAAGGTATTTCTTTTCTCTCTGACTTTAACAGATTTTTTAAATCTGTCCATTGTCCCACTACAGGAATAAAGCGGCAAGAATCAATAACATTAATCTGATCTCTATCATAAGAACCGAAAACATAAACATCCACCTCATTGGAGATACTCTTTAACTGTAATCCTTCTTCAACAGAAATAACTCCCAGTCTTTTACATCCCATAGATTGCAGTTTTTTTGCCATAACCAATGCCCCATGACCATAGCTATCCGCTTTAATCATAGGACAGAAGAAACTATTTTTACCAGCCAGGGTTGACAGTGTCCTTACATTCTCACTGAAGGCTTGTACATCCACCTCCAAACAAGCTCTCATTAAGTTAAATCCCTCAAGTTGTTCACAGTATTTTGAACAGAAAAGTCCGGTTTAAATCCAACTGGCGGTGTAGCAACAGCTGTCATGTTACCCCCGCATTCCTTACCGGCAAAAGACAAAGCTTTTAAGGTCGAATGAAAAAGACTCTCTGCCGAACGACTGGCACGAGGGTATTCAGACAGCCCTAAACTGAGTGTTAAATGAGTATGAGAGGGAAACACTTTGGAAAAATCAGCAGACTGTACAGACCATCTTATTTTTTCCGCTTTCATGCCGGCTCCTCTTTCAGAGGTATGGGGCAAAATGACACCTACCTGTCCTGTCGGCCAACATCCAAAAAGATCATAAGACCTGCTGTCTTTTATTAAATTATTCACAAGGGATTTAATAAAAATATTCGCCTTATAAGAACTATAGTTAGACTCCAAAGTTTCAAACTGATCCAGCTGCAATAAAATGAGACTTAAAGGCAATTGAAGACGACGGGCTCTGGAAATTTCAATAAATAATTGTTTCAAAAAAGCTTTTTTATTCAAACAGCCTGTCAGGTCATCCATAGTACCATCCCTCTCCCACTTCTCCCGCCATAGAAAATCCTTTATGTAACTGTTTAAAACAAATAATTGATCTTTGACTAAAACAGAATCCGATAGATAAGCAAAAACCCCTACCACTCTCCTGTTAAATATAAGAGGGAAACATCGATACTCCTGTGTACCAAATAGCCTTTGTACATGAGAATGAAATATCGGAATTTGTTTTGGTTTATACAGTTGTATTGGATCAAATACAGAGCCTGATTCAGGCAAACGCAAACACAAAAAATCCTCAACTACCAGATTTGAACTTTTTTTCAAAGACAGCCAGGCTTTGGAGTCCTGATATTCAAAGTATAAAACCGGGAAATTAGCTGTTTCCACAAAATAATCAATAGAGGTGGAAAAAGAATTCTGCTTTTTTAGAGCTGCCACCCATTTCGTAAAGGGGGTAGCAGAGTTATTTGTTTTGTTAATAATTGATTTCAATATGACTAACCTTTTCTTGAGAAGATGTTTTGAGATTTTGGATATAACTAATATAATCTATAGGGATAAATAAACAAACCTTCAGTCCCCCGCTTTCAGAAGATTGCAACTTCATTATACCTCCCATACGAGACAGGACAGATTGTACAAAAGGCAGCCCTAATCCCGTAGAGTCTTTGTTCGTTGTGAAATAAAGTTGTGTTGCTTTTTCCATTGTACTTCTATCCATTCCAGGCCCTTTATCTTCCACTTCACAACAAAACCAATTATTACTTTTTTTAAATGTACGAATTTTCACTTCCCCGGATTGACCGGCTGGCGTAGTCTGAGCCACGTTTTTAATCAACTCCCAAAGAGACTGAAAGAGTTTATCCGAAAAAACAGGAAGATTTACATCCGCACTCAGTTCCTTATCTATAAGTAAATCCGGATACAGAGAACGACTTTGATATACAACTTTATAAACAACATCCGAGAAGGAAATCTCCGACGCCAATGTATCTTTCTTCTCTTTTTTTTGACCTGCTTGTAAAACAGACAGTAAAGCGATTCGACTCCTTTTTAAGTATACATTACCTGTATGAGCGAGGTAAGAAAGAAACTTTTTTCTCTCCACCAAAGAATGCTTTCCAAAAAGACGAAATAAAAAATGAGCGGCATAGACAAAAGAATTTAAATACAAAAAGACAACCAAAAGTAAAAATAAAAAAGACAATACACTAAACAACAAAATCCACTTAAAATAAGATAAAAATAAAGTCCCAGGCGTTTGTGCAGGCTGCCCCGCAACAATAAAATGTTTTACAGATTTGATATAAATCGGCTGAGCTACTGTGACTAAAAAATCTGACTCGTTTTCTTTAACAATTTGATTCCATCCTTTTGAATGTTGTTTAATTAAAGAAAAAAAAGCAGACGATTTCGGTAAACTTTTTCCATTATACTCCGGCTCAGAATGAGCCAATATGAGACCGGAATCATGTAATAGAAAAACAAACTTCTTTTTTACATTTTCCAAAAAAGAGGAGGAAAGGTGAGGGCCGATCTCCTGTCCTGAAATACCTGATTTTCCTTCCCCGGAATTAAGTACATCGACAACATAAAGAGATAATATTTTTTGTAATTGAGAAAAAGAGGGGTCCTCTTTTTTTTTCAAATACGATTGAATGTGATTATATAAAAAGGAAAAGTTCTCAGATAAATAATACCGGGCATGATTATTAAACTGACGACTTTGATAAATAGAAAAAAACCATGCTAGAGAAAATGAAAGAGACAAAGTACCCGCCAGCAAAATCCCAGACAAATTCAACCAGAATTTTTTTTTCATTCTGATGTCTTAAATTAAAAACAGGAAAGCTGTCACTTTCTTTTAAACTCTTCCTTATATTTTTACTCTGACCTGATGCACTGTTTCTTAAAACAAGATGTATTTTGATACTGTTTATTTAAAGTAGAACTCCAAAATTTGATAAATTTTTTCCCTTCCCCCCGGGCTGTGAAACTCAAACTCTTCCTCTTTTTTTCGACCAATAAGACTACGGGCCAATGGAGAATTAATGGAAATTTTTCCCTGACTGACATCCGCCTCATCCTCTCCCACTATTTGATAGAGCTTCTTTCGGCCCGTCTCTTCTTCTTTTATGTGAACATAGGCACCAAAAGTCACTTTATCGGAGTTAATTTTTGAAGTGTCCACCACTTCAGCATTACTTAAAGTATCACTAATAGTGGAAATACGGCCCTCAATATGAGCCTGTCGTTCCTTGGCTGCTGAGTAATCCGCATTCTCGCTTAAGTCTCCATGTCCACGGGCCACTTCAATGGCAGAAATAATCTGAGGTCGTTCCACCTCTATAAGATGCTTCAATTCTTTTTCCAATAAAGCTTTGCCATGTAAAGTCATGGGTTTTCTATTACCAGCCACTTTTGATCCCTCTTTGTTAAAAATCCTTATATTATTAAAAAATTACAACAAGACAAGATAGAAAGTACAAAAAACGTCTTTATTTTCTGAATTACTCATAAGTATTTAAAATTACTATATTTTTCCTTATTCTTAAAATAAAAAAAACAGCCGACAAACCCTCAAAACATATTATTTTAGTTTGTCGTTAATAAAAACGAAAAATATAGGTATGATTACAGTAAAAGGACAGAAAACTTATCTATTACTCACCAAATAAATTAAGGATGCCATAATGTCTGACATACAAGTGCAGCTGAAAGGGCTGGCTCGCAAAATCAACGAAGCTAAAAACGTCATACTCAGCACTCACAAAATGTGTGATGGAGACGGTTTGGGATCCATGTTGGGTGTCTATCACGCCCTTAATAAAGTAAACAAACCGGTTAGAGCCATCACGGTAGATAGAGTATCAAGTAAATATCATTTCCTATCACCTGAAAAATACACGGAGAGGTTTGATCAACTCAAAAATACTATTGAACCGGCGGAAATAGCTTTGGTCTTTGATACAAATGACTACCGAAGGATTCAACCTCTTTATGAAGAACTACAGGAAAAATGCAAAGAAATTATTTATATCGACCACCACCCTATCTTAAAGACAAGTCCTGAGCTTTCCACAAACTCTATAGTAGATACTACAGCTGCCAGTACAGGTGAAATATCCTATTTTCTATTAAAGGAAATGGGGATAAGTATGGATCCATCTATAGCAACACCCCTTTACGTCAGTATTGTATTTGATACTCAAAGATTCCAGTTTATTAAAAATTCTGAAACATCCCATAAAATTTGTGCTGATTTATGCCAATACATTACAGACAATGAAAACATTTATAATCAATTATTCGGCATGAATTCACTGGAAAAAATGAACCTGCTCTCTGAAATAATTAAAGAAACAGAATACTTTCATCAAAGTAAAGTAGCCATAATAGAAATAACAGAAGAAGAATTAAGAAAAAAAGACCTCAATATAGAAGACGCATGCGATTTCCTGGATATAACCCTGGAAGTGCATTCCACCCAACTGTCTGTACTCATTATCAATCTATCAGAAAACAAATATAAGCTGAGTTTTAGAAGCAAAAAATGGAATGTGTTAAAGTTAGCTGAATTATTTAATGGAGGAGGACATATTACCTCTTCTGGAGCTATTTTAAATAATTACAAACACAACCCAAAACCTGAAATTTTAAAAGCCATTAATGAACTTACAAAACAATAACTCAGGCATTGGGAAATTCACATATAAACTCAGTACCACTGGATGGAGCGGAAACAACACGTACACAACCGCCATGTTTCTCCATACACTGTTTAACCAGGGCCAGGCCCACTCCTGTGCCTCCTCTTTTCCTGGACCGGGCAGAATCTATTCTAAAAAAACGTTCAAAAATTCTCTGCCTGTACTTTTCTGAAATTCCCTCTCCACTATCTTTTACTTTAAGAACAACCCGATCTTTCATTTTCTCCCACCGAACATACACATCACAACCCTTAGCTGTATGGCGGCAGGCATTGTCCACTAAATTATACAAGACTGTTTCCACCCATGTAGGATTCGCCATTACATAAGGAGCGGAAAAAAAGTAATGCAATTCATGATCAACAGGCTTTATTTGTTTTATAACATTACTTGTGATTTCTTTTGTATCGAGCCTTTTCTTTTCCAAATAAGATTGCGAGGTTAAATTGGATAAGCTCATAAGATCATCCACCAGATCTCCCATTCGCTTACTGTTTCTTAATAAAATTTGCAAAAAACTGTTAAATTGATCAAATTTTCCCTGTGAGCAATCATGAATAAGCATTTCCACATATCCCTGGATAGCAGTGAGAGGTGTCTTTAATTCATGAGAAACATTGGATACAAAATCAATATGTGCCTGCTGTGATTCTTTAATATCGGTTTGATCATAAAATAATAAAACTACATTTTTAATTTCCACGCTTTTATAAATAATTGGCACAGCCGTCACTTGAAAGTTACTTTTAATATATTGATTCTTTTTACCAAATACACATTCTTTCTTGACCACACTCTCCCTTTGCACACACTGTTTAAATATATTCATTATATCAGGGGATCGGGTCATCTCATTTAAATAGTGAACTTGCTTTTTCTCATCCAAATGAAATATTTCACAACTTTGAGGATTATGAAACAGTAACTGGCCCTGTTCATTTAAAATAATGATAGCCTCTTTCGTCATGGAAGTAACACTATCCATTTTTTTTTGTAAAAAAAGAAGTTGATCAGATTGATGTTTAACCTGATTTTTAATCTGTGTGGCATAACGGTTCAATTGAGCCATTATATCCAATTCCAACAAACTTTTTGAAAAATCAGGAGGGAGATCAGACGTTTTGATGAACGTGACAATTTTCCTTTTTAAATTTCGAAAAGGAATATAAACAGAAAAAGCACCAACAATAAAAAACAAAATAGCAAAAAAAAATAAAAGACCTAAGTTAGATAAATCCAATTCGATAACCTATACCCCTGACTGTTTCAATAAACTTACCGTATTTTCCTATTTTTTTTCTTAAAATGGAAATATGAGTATCTACCGTCCGGCCTGTCACATTTATATCCTCACCCTGAATAAAACTAATCATCTGCTTTCTCGATAGAGCTTTACCTTGATTTCTAAGGAGAATCTCCAATAGACGAAATTCTGAAAATGTTAAAACAACTTCATTATTCTCAATAAACACTTTATGGGCACTTGTATCAACAACAAGATCCCCTAATTTAAATTTTAAATCCTTTCCTTTATCTGATTCCTCAAGGGTATCCATAAATTTTAATCTTCTTATCAAATTATTCACACGCGCTTTAAACACAGAAAAATCAAAAGGTTTAGTCAGGTAATCGTCCGCCCCATTCTCCAGACCTTGTACAATATCCTCCGGGTCCGACTTTGCTGTAACAAACAAAACCGGAGTGTTTTTATAGGAAGTACTTGTATTTCTCATCCACCTTAAAAGCTCCAAACCACTAATATCCGGTATCATCCAATCCAGTATAACCAATTGATAAGAATGATTGGAAAGCATGTTGTACGCTTCCTTACCCGTCTGAACGGACTCCACATGATACCCTTCACGTGATAAATGCAAACACATAAGATTTTGAATATCCAACTCATCTTCAACAACAAGTATGGAGTGGAGTAGTACACCATTCACTTTTTATACTCCTCTTCAGGTTGGTCAGGAATATCCTGATGTCTGATATCATCACCCGTCTTTAGAAAAATGACTTCCTCTGCAATATTAGTGGCGTGATCAGCAATCCTTTCCAACTCACCAGCCATAATAATTAAATCAATACAAGGTTTTATTAAACGGTTATGGGATAAAGTAATATCTTCCAGTCCTTTACGAACTTTATCTCTTATTTGATCCACATTATCATCCTGAATAAGAATTTTACGAGACAGCCTTTCATCTTCCGCTACAAAAGCATCAAGAGAACTATGTACCATCTTACTCACTTGAGCGAACATACTTTCATACATATGAATGATTTCATCCAATATAGGATCTTTCTCAATTGATTCCACCTTCATAGCGATATTAAAAGCCAAATCACCCATTCTTTCCAAATCTGTATTAGCGTTTACAATAGCCAAAATTAATCTCAAATCCCCGGCTACAGGCGATTCCCGGGCCAAAATTTTAAAGCACACCCTGGACACTCTTAACTGAAGGGTATTAATTTCCTCTTCCCTCATTTTGAGTTCATGCATGATATTAGGGTTTGGATTTTTGTCTAATAATAAGTCACAAGCACTGGCAATAGTTTTCTCCACAAAACCACCCATATCCAAAATTAATGAACGAATATAATTAAGTCGCTCATCCAGCTTGTTTTGTATTTTCCTCATTTTAACCTCTTAAAAAAGGAATCCATTAACTCTATTATACACTACTGCCCGCAAAAAAACAGATGATAGTAAAAATACTCAGCCAAATCTCCCTGTAATGTAGGATTCTGTTCTGACTTCTGATGGATTAGTAAATATCTTCGATGTTTTTTCATATTCCACCAATTCTCCGGAAAGCAAAAAAGCCGTTTTATCTGATATACGCGAAGCCTGTTGCATATTGTGTGTAACAATAATCACTGTTACTTTCTCTTTTAACCTTCTAATTAAATTTTCAATACGAGCAGTGGATATAGGATCCAACGCCGATGTAGGTTCATCCATTAACACAACGGAGGGATTAATAGCCAAAGCACGGGCAATACAAAGACGCTGCTGCTGCCCACCCGACAGAGAAGTACCCTGACGTTTTAAAATATTTTTCACTTCACCCCAAAGAGCGGCCTGTTTAAGAGAGTCTTCCACTCTTTCATACAAAACCCTCTTTTTAACACCCATCAATTTAAGACCCACCGCCACGTTATCAAAAATACTAAGACCTGGAAACGGATTTGGTTTTTGAAACACCATTCCCACTTTTCTGCGAACCAAAACCGGATCAATATGTTTTTCATAAATATTCTGGCCTTCCAGGAAAATCTGACCTTGAATATCAGCACCGGGTACTTCTTCATGCATACGATTCAAACAACGTAAAAAAGTCGATTTCCCACAACCGGAAGGACCAATAAAAGCCACCACTTTTCGAGAGGGAATTTCCAGGTTAATATTTTTTAAAACCGTCACGGAAGAAAAAGAAGCGCTTAGATTCCGGATTTTTACAAGTACATCACTCATTATTTCCCCTTTTGAAAAGGCTTTATTTTATCCTTCTTATAAAAAAACAAAAACATCCTTGTAAAAAAATTAATAAAAAACACAAAAAGCACTAAAACCATAGCTCCCGCCCAGGCCTGCTTCTCCATTTGCTCAAAACCACTTTTGGAAAATTCATATATTTGAACCGGTAAAGTGGCTATAGGTTCACTCAGATCCCTTATATGATACTGGTTTCCTAAAGCCGTAAACAAAAGAGGGGCCGTCTCTCCTGCAATTCGGGCAATAGCCAGCATAATAACTGTCACACACATACTTAAAACACTTGGAATAATAATACGAACAATGACTTTCCACCTGGGAATACCTAAAGCCAAACCGGCTTCACGAATATGATTAGGCACCATTTTTAAAATCTCCTCCGTACCTTTGGCAACAACAGGTAACATTATCAACAATAAAGCTGCCGAACCGGCATAAGAAGAAAAACCATATCTGACTACGATAAAACCATAAATAAAAATACCTATCACAATAGAAGGAGCACTGATAAGTAAATCTACCACAAATCTTAGTGCCTTGGCCGTCCTGGTAGCTCTGTACTCACTCAGATAAACACCCATCCCCATTCCCCAGGGAATACCTACAAGACTGGCCATACCTACAACAACCAAACTGCCAATAAGAGCATTCGACATCCCCCCCCCCTCTTCTCCGGGTGGTTTCGGGAGCTGGGTAAAAAAATCCCAATTAACGGAAGAAATACCCTTTGCCAAAACATAATACACTATAAATAAAAAGGGAATAGCCGCAATTAAACTGAGAAGAAACAAACACCCAAGCATAAAGTAATTACACCATTTACGCCACCTATCCCTAAGGGAGTAAGAATATATTACCGCACCATTATCCAAACTCAGTTCTTTTTCCGAAGACATTAAAAAACTCTTTCCGTATTACACTTTCACTTTTCCTATAGAGAAAACATTATTTTTCCTATTTTTTCTCCTTGGGTAAAATTTTTTCTCCATTCTCCACACTAATAATAAAGCCAAAATGTTAATAATAAGAGAGAGACAAAATAAAGAAAACCCGACAGCTGTTAAAGAGGCCAGATGTAATTCATTATCCGCTTCAGCATATTGATTGGCTAAAATGCTCGCCATAGTTTGAGCGGGTTCAAAAAGAGAAGCTTTAATAGAAGTGGCATTACCTATTACCATAGTAACCGCCATAGTCTCTCCCAACGCTCTTCCCAATCCCATAATAACCGCTCCAATAATACCGGTGGAACTTCCTTTTAATACGGCTATTTTCAGCATTTCCCAACGAGTGGTGCCTAAACCTAAAACAGCCTCCCTGTTAGCTTCAGGAATAGTACGAAACACCTCTCTACAAATAGAAGAAATAGTCGGTATAATCATAATAGCCAAAATAACACCTCCACACATCATACCGACCCCATAATAATTTCCCTGAAAAATAGGTAAAAAAGAAAGATATTTTGAAAGAAAGGACTGGACATAATCTCTCAATACCGGTGCCAGTACAAATAAACCCCACAAGCCATATACAATGGAAGGCACAGCTGCCAGCATTTCCACAACAAAACCAAGCGGCCTTGCCAGCCAACCCGGCGATAATTCATTCAGAAAAAGGGCCACTCCCACACTCACCGGAACAGCCAACAGCAAAGCTAAAAAAGAAGTAACAGCTGTTCCATAAATCAGAGATAAGGCCCCAAAATTTTTTGTCCAACTGTTCCATTCTATATTAACAAAAAACTTCATCCCAAAATGAGAAAAGGCCGGCCAGGACATCTGAAAAATAACAAACAACATGTAAAAAAACAAAAAGATAAGAGACCAGGAAAGACCTTTAAGAAAAAAATAAAAGAGACGATCCTGAATGTGAATGTCTCTTTTCTCCTGCTTTCTTTTTAGAAAGGACAGGAAGGAAAAAATAAAAACCGGATTAGGTTTTTTTGTCATCATCAACAACTTTAATTGATCGAACTTTGTTTTTTACTTTCTTCACAACTGCAGAAGGCAGGGATATGTAGTGTAATTGTTCGCAAAAACTTTGCCCTGCTCCCAATGACCAATTGAGAAATTGCACTAATGCCTGTCCTTTTGTTGAAAGCATCTCCTTGTACACCAGTAAGTAAGTATAAGAAGACATAGGATACACATCCGCTCCTTTAGCAACAACGAGAGGATGAAAAAGATCATTTGTTGTTTTTAATATTTGTTTTGCCGAAGTTTTAACAGTGTGAATACTGGCTTTTACAAAATGTCCGGACATGTTCTGCATGTGCGCCATCGGCAGCTTACGATTAATCGCATAGCTCATCGCCAGGTAACCTATACTTCCCGGTATTTTCTGAACCAGACCCATTACCCCTTCATTTCCTTTACCACCGATACCTGTAGCCCAGTTAACCGATTTTCCCTTACCCACTTTTTTAATCCAATTTTCTGAAAATTGCCCCAGATATTCAGTAAAAACAGCTGTGGTTCCACTCCCATCAGCCCGATAAATAGGAACAATATTTTGAGCGGGGAGAGAAACACCAGGATTAATCTCAATGATTCTTTGATGATTCCATTTTTTTATTTCCCCCATATAAATATCTGCAAGCACTTCTCCTGTTAAACGAATAGTCACTTCTTTTGGCAAATTTAAGTTATAACTCACTACAACCGCTCCCAGGGCGGTTGGAAGATGCAATATCTCCTTTTTGGATTTTTGAATCTGTTCTTTTTGCATAGGAACATCAGTAGCACCAAAATCCAAAGTGCCAGTTAAAAATTGACGAATACCGCCCCCACTCCCGATAGAACGATAATTAATCATGATATCCGGATCCACCTTTCGATACTCCAGAAACCATTTAGAATAAAGAATGTAAGGAAAAGAGGCGCCCGCTCCATTGATTAATAAAGGTTTTTTTGATTTTACCGGCCTGGGCTGGCCCTGTGATATCACCGGGAATAAACAAGCTAAAATGAGAATAAAACAGAAAGAACGCAAAATTAAAACCCTCTTACCACTCTCCTGAAAGTACACCAGATCAGAGTGAAGCTTTATTAAATTTATGTTAAAATTCCCATCCGAAAGAGGAGTTTATGACCAGACTCAGCGTTAATGTCAATAAAATTGCCACTCTCCGCAATTCAAGAGGGAAAAATCAGCCGGATTTAATAGAGGCTGTAAAAAAATTGATCTATTTCGGTGTAAAAGGGATCACCGTCCACCCCCGTCCGGATGGACGCCATATTCTTTATACAGATGTACAGAACATTAAAAAACTCCTGACAACACACAAAGAAATAGAACTAAATGTGGAAGGTTATCCGAGCCCTCATTTTTTACAACTTATGGAAAAAGTACGGCCAGATCAATGTACTTTGGTACCCGACCCCCCCACCGCCTTAACATCCAACGCCGGTTGGTCCGTACACAAAAACCTTGATTTTTTAGACAACGTATTAACTTCCTTAAAAAAGTATAATATTCGCACCTCTTTGTTTATAGATCCCTTCACTCTCACTGAAACAGAACTTGATTCTCTTACTCAGCTAATACCGGAACGAGTGGAACTTTACACAGAAGCTTATGCCACCGCCTATCACACTGCTCAAAGGGAAAAAGTAACCCAAACCTATATCCATGCGGCAGAAAAATTAATTAAGGAAAAAATCGAAATTAATGCCGGACATGATTTGAACCTGGATAACCTTTCCTGGCTCCTGAAAAAGATTCCTCAAATCAAAGAGGTTTCCATCGGCCATGCCCTGATCTGTGAATCCCTTTATCAGGGACTAAAAACAGTGGTTCAACAGTATTTAACGATCTGTAAAAACCCGGGGGGGATATAAAGGCTTATACAAATCCTCCTCCACAGAAATGGCCAACTCAGTCTTATCCGTTTTATTTGTAAATACCACAGGAGTTTCATAAAGTCCCACCAAAGGACACCGTTCCGCTCCTTCTCCCATTAACAAAACAGCAGAAGCAGCTAAAGCATCCACCAAATTAATTGTTGTTATTCGAAGCGGACGACCGAAAAGATCCTCTTTTCCTATTAAACTCTTAAGGGCCTTAAAACCACTGTAAGCCAACGCCACCCCTATTACCCCTTTTCGCAGAGGAAAGGTACGTGAATCCGTAATGATCACCCCGAAATCATTCAAAGAAAATTTTTTCTTAACCTCTCTACATATTTTTTCAGCGGAAGCAAAAGGGTTTTTTGGATATAAAATATATTTATTATCAACAGAGTTGGATTCATCAATACCTGCTGAAGGCACTAACAGACCATGCTTAATAGTCAGGTGGCAACCATAACCTATTTCTCCAAGATAACGTTCAGATTCCTTTTGAATTAACTTTTTTTTATCTATTCCCTCTTTATTAAGAGTACAGTTTTCCGCCAGACTGACAATTTTAGACGTGATGGCCAGCACTGACTTTTCTTTTAACTTACCTTCAGCATGTTTAATTATGAAATTAATTAAACTTTCACCTTCAGAAAATATATCTGTGTAAATAGGTTCCATTCGCATAAAAAAACGCCTTTTTTAATATCTGTTCCAAAAAACAACTAAGCTATAAAACCCCGTAAAACACGAGCATGAAAATCAGCCTCATGCACACGTAGAATATCCACTCCCTGTTTTACAAGAGAAAGGGATAACCCGGCACTTTCACAATCCCTATCTACAGGATTGTCAGAATAAAACAATTTCATAAAAGACTTTCTGGAATGCCCCACTAAAATCCGCAAGGGAAAACAATAAAACTCCCGAATTCTCTTTAAGATATTTAAAGACTGATCAGCTGTTTTACCAAATCCAATCCCCGGGTCAAAAATAATACGATCAAGGGAAATATTGTGCTCTTTTAAAATACTTATTTTCTCATGCAGCCATTTTTTTATTTCATCCACGGGATCTTTATCTATCGGCAAGGTGTTATCATGGGAAGCGGGTACAGTCATACTATGCATAAGTATATATTCCACTTTTGTGTCTTTAAGCACCTCAAGCATTCCATCAGACAACCCACCAACATCATTAATGATATCAACACCCATATCAATACCTTTTCTTGCTGTCTGTGGATACCGCGTGTCCAAACTCAGCTTGGGACGGAATATTTTATTTTCATAAAAATCAAAAAATAAATGAATATAGGGCATGAGTCTCTGCCATTCCTCTTCCGGAGAAACAGGAATCGCTCCAGGCCGGGTGGACTCGGCTCCCAAATCAACAATATGAATATTTTGACCTGATATTCTTTGTAAGATGGAAGTATAATTACTCAAATCCAACTGACCCCCATCAGAAAAAGAATCAGGAGTCACATTTAAAATATGCATCCATGTAGGCAATTTCAAAGGCAAGCGACGAAAAAGCTCCAACACTGTATTATTTTTCCCCTTGCCCGGTATTTCCAGGAAGGGCTCCATTTCTTTTAAAGGGGTTAAAACAAAATTTCTATTTATCATTTCAGGATGAGGAATCTGTAATTCTTCAGTATTAATAACCTGTCCATTAAAAAGCAGAATATCCAAGTCAATAGTTCTGGGTGCCCATTTGAGATTTGTTTTTCGACCCAGGTTTTTTTCAATCATCTTCAAAGAATTGAGCAACTGTTGTGGAGATGTTCCACATTGCACTTGCGCTACCCCATTTAAAAAAGGACGATCCCATCCTTCTAAAGCATTCGGTGGAAGAAGAGCCGGTGTCTCATAAATCGGAGAAATTTTAAGGATAGAAAACCCCTGCTTTTCCATCTCCTTTATAGCGGACTCAATATAGCTTAAACGATTTTCTATATTAGAACCAAAACCGATACAGGCTGTTTTGTTTTCACCCATAATTATATTCTTACTTGTTTTTTATATTCCACTGTTATTTTCCAAACAAGAAAGTAATACTTATACAATACAAAGTCACTACATGAATTTACTTTGCGGATTCCTACAGAAAGTCACCGCAGGTATAAGAAACACCCCCTTCCAAATGAGAGATGGGAGGATGCATTTTATGCACGCGCACCCGCACACGAACACGGGAGGGTAACAATGTTTTTAACGTAGTCAAAGTATCAAAACCCAACTTCTCAATCAGTGAAAATTGGTTCTTGGATGTCAGCACTTTGATTTGTTCACATATTTTAAAGTAACAAACAGACTGTTCCAATGTATCTGTCTGCTCATCATTCAAAGCTTTCGTAAAACCTACAGTAATATGAAAGGCAATATCCTGAGGTTCCTGACGCTCTTCTTTGGTACGTCCTATATGAACAGGCAATATAAGGGACTTTATCTCTAAAAAGGAATACATTTATCTTTTACGCAGCAACGGAAGGAGCGGGTTGCATTTCTGTCAAAAAATTCCACAGATTTTTTGCAATACTCACGGCTGAATCGATAGCTTCTCTCTGCTGTGATTCCGGTAATTTTTCCAATAACTTTTCTATAGCTTCCCTGTGTTCAATATCAGCATCCTTATGCACCAAAAAAAACAAAAGTGTCTTTTTGTCTGTGACATTATAATGTTCTTTTAAACCCTGTATTTTTGTTTCAGCCACTTCGGGCACTTGATACTCATAACTGTACAATGCAGATAATCCTTTCGAATAAGAATGCCGACAGTGAGAAAAGAAAGTATTTATTAATTCCTGAATACTTTTACAGGGAGCGGAGTTTTTGACCTCTTTTTGATCCAAACCCAATCCTTCAGCAAAATACATCCATAGATCCGGATGTGAATTACCACGTGAGCCTTCTTCCTCATTCAAATTTTCCAGTAATACTTTTCGATCCTCCTGACTCTCACATAAAGAATGTAAAGCACTGATATACCGTGGAAAAGCGGATACATGATGATAATATTGAGTTGCATAGTTTTGTAAACACTTCTCAGGTAAAGTTCCTTCCATCCACATTTGATAAAAAGGATGTTTAAGCAAATGATAAGGCAACAGTTCTTTTTTTAAGTTTTCAACAAAGTTCATAAAATCCTTCCTTTCTTATAAAGAATCCAAAATAAATTCAGATGGATCCACTGGCACATTGGAAATTCGCACTTCATAATGTAAATGAGGACCGGTAGAGTGACCAGTATTACCAATAGTGCCAATGACCTGTTTCCTCTCCACTTTCTGTTTTTTCGATACCATAATATCCTTTAAATGTGCATAGAGAGTGGACATTTCGTAACCATGATCCAAAACTATCACCTTCCCATAACCTTGTTTATATCCGGCAAACATAACCACTCCGTCAGACGGTGCATACACGGGAGTACCCGGGAAACCCGCAATATCCATTCCTTCATGTAAAGAAACTTCTCCTGTAAAAGGGTACTGACGATAACCAAAACGAGAACTAATCCAGCCTTTAGCCGGTAAAATACTGGGAGTGCTGCTTATGATATCTCTTTTTTCATACAGTTTCTCCATCATCAAAGTGATATCCTGATGTACCAATTTTGATTTCTTATCCAAACGATCCATATATACCACAATGGAGTCCATGGAAGTGTTGGGCAAATTCTTGGAATCAGACACAGATGGAACAGAAGAGGGCTTTCGGGAATGCGTCCGATCTCCCTTTAATTTTGCATCAAATGTAGAAGATACATCAGGAAAGGTAGGGTCGGATAAAGGGCCCATAGCTAGGGCAGAATGAGTGTGTTCCTCCAGCCCTGCAATTAATTTAATTTTATGAGAAAAATCTTCAATCTGATGTAAACGGGAATTTAACCGCTCCATTTTAAGATGCAAATGTGACAACTGAGATTTTAAGTCCTTATTCTCAACCTGATATTTCTGATAATTAAGACGGTTTGAAAAAGAGAAAAAATAATCAGCGGCAAAAGTACAAAAAAACAAAGCTAAAACAATCAACCCCACACACCCATAACGAAGCCGGGATTTGGAAATATGAAGTTCCTTAAGAGAACCTTTTTTAGAACTAATGAATATTGTTAAATCTCTTCCAATCAATTTACTCACCTCAAAAACAAGCTATTTATAATTTTATTGAACCTCAATAGCAACCACCGAAATATTATCCTCTCCACCCGCATCAAGGGCTTTCTTAATACATTCTTTAGGGACATCGTGTAAAGCACAAGTCTTCAAAATATTTTGAATTTCCTCATCCGGCACAAAACCACTTAAACCATCAGAGCAAATTAAGTACTTTTCCCCTGTTTCCACGGTTTTCTCAAAAATATCCGGCTCCACAGTAGGAAAAAAGCCAACACTTTTCGTAAGCACATTCTCTTCAGCCGAAGAGGATGTAGTGCTTTCTCCTGACAAAAAATTCACTTTTAATTGATTGGTGAGAAAATTGTGATCTTCTGTCAAGAGCCACATTTTATCGTCCTTTTCCATATACAACCGGGAGTCTCCGATATTAGCTATATAAGCCTGCCCATTCTCCTTTATAAGAAACAGGCACAAAGTGGTACCCATACCTCTTAACTCAATATTTTTTCGTCCTTCATTATAAATCACTCTATTCGCCTCTACACAGGCCTGCCTAACATCATCTATAAGAGATTCCTCTTTTCTTACCAATCCAGCCAGTTTGCGGGAAATAACCTCAACGGCCAAACGGGAAGCCACTTCTCCCCCTTGATGGCCACCCATTCCGTCCGCTACCATAAAAACCCTGTTATCTCCATCCGCTAATAAGCTATCCTGGTTATTATGTCTGACCAAACCCACATCTGTAGCAGAATAAAACGCTAATTTCATACCAAAAATATACATTTTTACACTCAATATATGAAACTTTTATTTTCTGTGTTAGGATATGATCTTAATATTTTACGACATAAGAAAGTGAGGTCTCCTCTTGCTTCATCATAAACAGACAAAACTCAGGCCCTTCTTGTTCGCCATTCTATGTTCACTATTGATACATACCCCTTTGCTGTTACTGTACTGGGCCCCACAGTCCACAAAAACAATAAAACAGCAAGAAGAAAGTCTTGTATTCGTGGAATACCCTGTTCACCAGCAAATTGTCAGCCAGGAGACTTTTAATAATACTATTCCCAAAAAACAAACACGTTACCTCAGCCAGGCAAATAAAGCCGTGGAAAAAGAAACACAGGCCATGTTAGAAGGGCTTTTTTACCAGGCAAAAACAGAAAATTCACCGACTTCAGCCAGAGAAGCCCTAAACAAAAACCAAAAGCCTAAGAAAAACATTTCCCCCATCCACAGGCAAATCAGCTCCTTAAGCTCCACTTTATTAGAAGTGATAGAAGAACCCCTTAAAATAAACATCACGGAATTAGAACACATGGATTTTTCTCAACAACCAAAAAAGCAGGATCTTAGTCGGACTATGGATTTCCTACCAGGTGTGGAAAGAGGTTCCCATACTCTATTAAATACAAGAGAATTTATTTACTATTCCTACTTTTCCCGTATGAAGGAACAGATCTATTGGAGGTGGAACCAATATCTTCAAACAGAACTGCCCCTTACCGCTTTCAAATCAAACCATGGAAACAGACAACAAATATTCTCCACCAGCCTTTACGTTTATCTTTCCACAGACGGAGAAATACAGGACATGAGAGTGGTAAAAAGCTCCGGTGAAGAAAATGTTGATTCCGCCGCTCTTCACGCTTTTTTATCAGCAGCGCCCTTCCCAAATCCTCCGGCAGGTCTGATAGAAGAAGACGGTTACATACACATTAAACAGAGTTTTTATATTTATATCGATTCTTTTACATCCGCAGACTTGTTTTCAAGACAAAACTAAACTCAAAACACCCCAAACATTACATGAACAAAAAGAATATGAAACCGGAAAAAAAAATAGCCACTCTTAATGAAATCGCAAAAAGAGCGCATTTGATATTAAATCAGATGATCTACACAGCCAACTATAGAGAAGATCAGGAGGCGGGAGACCCCAAGGTAGGAGGGCACTGTTCAGCCAGCACCAGTGCTTTACATATTTTGGGAGCTTTACACCTTGTTGTTAAGTCCGGATACGATCATATTGCCAATAAACCTCATGCCTCCCCGGCAGACCATGCCTACAACTATCTACTGGGACTTTTATTGAATAACGAGCTTCAACCCTTGTCTCAAAAAGAAGCGGAACAAGCGATGAAAGGCTTAAGAGCTTTTCCAAAAAAAGAGGAGTTTACTTTTCAATCTTATCATTCTGTATATGATCCGGATCACCATAATTTTTTACCTTCCGGCACAGTGGGAATCCCTCCCGTCATAGCGGGCTACCTGGCTTTGGCTTACAGGGCCGTACAAATCCAGGGATACAAAGTGCCTCCGGCTCACTTCTGGGCTGTCATTGGAGACTCTGAATTTAGAGAGGGTTCTTTAATGGAAGCTGTACCTGACCTGGCGGAACGGGAGTTGGGTAATCTCACTTGGATTTTGGACTACAACCGACAAAGCCTGGATGGGCACAGGTTAATAAATGACGATATCATGGAAGGTTCCGATGCCTTAAGAATTGAAAAAACACTTTCCGCCAATGGATGGCAGGTGATTCAATTAAAACACGGCTCCACCCGAAACGCTTTGTTTCAAAAACCAGGTGGAAAAGATTTTCAGTTTTTTCTCGAAAAGGAACTGACAGACCATGAATTCCAGGCCCTTTTTCGAAAGGAGGCGAAAGAATTAAAAAACATTTTATCAAAAAACAAAAAATTAAAAACTTTCTTAAAAAACATAACAGCGGAAGAACTAAAAGCCGCCTTTACGGATTTGGGAGGCCATGATTTTTCCAGCCTGATATCCGCCATGGAAGAAAGTAAAAAAGACCACAAACGCCCCTGCATTATTATTGCTCACACTATAAAAGGATGGGGACTGGAGATGGCGGGTCTGAGTGGCAACCACTCTTATCTTATTTCCAAAGCGGAATTAAATAAACTAAGAGAAGAGGTGGAAAACAAAGAATCCGAATTTCCCCTTTTCACCAAAGATTCAACAGCCGGCCGGTTTTTAGAAAAAAGAAAAGAGCAGCTGTACAAGGAAATCCTTTCTCAACATCAAATTAAAAAAGATAACCTGGCCCGGTTTAATAAACTTTTTTCATCTTCACAGCCGGACAGTCTTTCCATCCCATTTCAAAGAATGAACTACCCTCATACCCAGTGGTTCTTAGGTCAGATAACAGCCAAGTTTTCCCGTATCGCCAATGAAAAAAAGAGTAACTTAAAAACAACAGACGAACAAAATTTAAAAGAGCCGGCCCGGCTGCTTTATTCCATGTCTCCGGATGTAGGAACTTCCACTAATTTGGGTTTTTCCATGAACGACAAGGTACTGAGTCCGCATTGGATTGAGGAAGAAGAGTTAAAAAAAGGATTGGAAGATAAAAAAAGCCCCAACTTAATAGGTGACCAGACAGAACACAATCGTTTTGTCCGGTTTGAAATTGCGGAAGCCAACAGCATTTCCTGCATGGCCGCCTTTGGAAAAATGAAAGATATTTTAGGGGCTCCCCTTTTACCTTTGATGACCATCTATGATTTTTTTATCAAACGGGCACTGGATCAGTACTTTTACGCACTTTATTGGAATTCCAGTTTTATTTTATGTGGTACTCCCTCCGGTGTCACTCTTTCTCCGGAAGGGGCTCAACATGGATGGAAGTCTGATTTTCAGATCCCCAATCAAATCACCTGGGAACCTTTCTTTCTTCAGGAAATGGACTGGATTTTTGCAGATGCTCTACAAAGACATTTTACCGAAAACAACCAAGGCAGAACAGGTGTCCTCATCCGGGCTGTAACGAGGGGAGCCGATCAAAAACAGTTCCTCAGTTGTTTAAAAACCCAAAAAAGATTTAAAAAAAATCAGAATATTTTATTAACCCCCAAAAATCATCTTCTCCCCTCTACAAAAGAGGAATCCCAAGAGCCCCCTATAACAGACGAAGAAATCTTTTCCGCTATCCGTGAGGAAGTATTGGCAGGCGCTTACCACCTGTTGGATTACAGAGGTTACGCCGATTATATGGAAGAGGACAACGTCGTGCATATTTTTTCCATGGGATCTCCCTCCACCTCCACTATAGAGGCTTCAAAAAAGCTTTTGAAGCAGGGTATTTATGCGAACCTGATCGTTGTCACCAGTCCGGACTTGCTATTGGGTAACCTGGCCTTCGCCAATAACTATGAATATTTAAAAAAAGGTTTAAATTTGGAAAACACAAAAGCCCCTGTTGTCAGCGTACACGACGGGGAGCCGGGTTTATTGGACAACATTGGTTCTATTCTGGGAGTCCACCATAAGTCTTTGGCTGTGAGGAAACACTCCCGCTGCGGACGCCCCAGTGATGTGTATCAATATCATGGAATAGATGCGGATTCTGTCGCACAAGCCTGTTTAAAAGTTCTACAATTTCAATCCCAAAAGCACATTCACCACTATAAGTGAAATGAAGGTGAAAACAAAGAAAGATCCTGCCTTCACCAAAAGGAATCAAAATGTCCAAGGGAGCTCAAACCAAATTAATTCAAAGTAAGAATCTCCTGCGGCCCAGTACTTATGTCAAGGCCATGTATGACCAATACCACTCATGGGTTTTTGATGAAGAGGACTGTCTTCAGTTTAAAGGTAAGTGGAGAAAACTTGCGTTTAAAGCGCTTGAATCCAAAAAACTGGATGTGGAAATAGGACCGGGCTCCGGTGGTTTTTTTGAACACATGGCCGTAAACAACAAAGACCGATTATTTATCGCTATCGAATTAAAATACAAAGCTCTTATCCAGACAACCCGAAGAATAAAAAACAGTGGCTGTACAAACGCCAAAACCCTCAGATACAACGCCCGCATGTTAAAAGATATTTTCGCCTCCGAAGAACTGAACAACATTTATATTTACTTTCCCGATCCCTGGCCTAAAAAAAGACATCACAAACACAGGTTAATAAAACCGGAACTTGTTAAAACCCTTTATGAGCTTCAAAAAAAAGGCTCTTTTGTGGAAGTAAA